>CAMDFP010000076.1 GCA_945897335.1 Asaia bogorensis
CGAGACGGAATCGAAGATCGCCGTCCGCGCCGCCGACCTGGTGCTGGTGCCGGCACAGCCGAGCCCGATGGACCTGTGGGCGACCAAGACCACGCTGGATCTGGCCAAGGCGGAGAAGCGGCCGGCGCTGGTGATCCTCAACCGCATGCCGGTGCGCGGCAAACTCGCCGACCAGATGCGGGCGAAATATGCCGAGCTCGGCGTGCCGGTGGCGGATGCCGTGCTGGGCAGCCGCGTCGCCTTCGCCTCGTCTCTGCTCGAGGGACGCGGCATCGCCGAGCACGGTCCGTCGAGCGCGGCGGGACAGGAAATGGCGGCGCTCGCCGCCGAGATCCTTAAGAGGCTCGACCCCGCGCAATGAAGCCGTCGTTGAGGAAGCCCGGCTTGCCGTAGACGAGCGGCTGGCCATCCTTGGTCTCGACCCGGCCGCCGGCCGCTTCCAGGATGGCGTGGCCGGCAGCGGTGTCCCACTCCATTGTCGGGCCGAAGCGCGGGTAGATGTCGGCCTCGCCGGCCGCCAACAACCCGAACTTGATGGCGCTGCCGCAAGGCAGCCGCCCCTTGAGCGGCAAGGTCGCCAGGTAGGATTCGAACTTCGGGCCGATATGCGATCGGCTGATGGCGACGACCAGGCCGTCGGCTGCCGCCGTGCGGGCGGAAAGCGGCTCCGTGCGTCCGTCCTTCTCTCGCCAGGCCCCAGCGGTGCCGCCGGCGTAGAGCACGTCCAGGACAGGGGCATAGATCACGCCGGCGACCGGCTTGAAGTCGACGACGAGCCCGACGACGACGGCGAACTCGCCGTTGCGCTTGACGAACTCCTTGGTGCCATCGAGCGGATCGACCAGCCAGAAACGTCCGGCCGAGACGTCCGGGAACTTTCCGGCCTCGACCTGCTCCTCAGAGACCACCGGAATGTGCGGGGTCAGCGTCTTCAGCGCCTCCAGCATGACTGCTTCCGAGGCATGATCGGCGGCGGTCACCGGCGAGCCGTCGGCCTTCCGGTCGACGGCGAAATCGCCTTGGTAGTGGTGAAGGATCGCCGCTCCTGCCCGACGTGCCGCGAGGGCAACGGCCGGCAGGAGCGTGGCGATCTCGATCGGCACGCTACTCCGCCGCCCGCTTCGCCGAGCCGGCCTGGATCGCGGCCCATACCTTCTCAGGCGTCGCCGGCATGTCGATGTGCCGGACGCCATAGGGCTGCAACGCATCGACCAGTGCGTTGATGATCGTCGGCGGTGCGCCGATGGCGCCGGCCTCGCCGCAGCCCTTGAGGCCGAGCGGGTTGGTCTTGCACATGACCGGGTTCATGTCGAAGGCGACGTGAGGGATGTCGCCTGCGCGCGGCAGGCAATAGTCCATCAGCGATCCGGTGACGAGCTGGCCGGTCTCGTCATAGGAGCAGCGCTCCAAGAGCGCCTGGCCCAGGCCCTGGCCGATGCCGCCATGGACCTGGCCCTGCAGCATCATCGGGTTCAGCACCGTGCCGAAGTCGTCGACGATGGTGTAGCTCGCGACCTGGACATGGCCGGTCTCGGGATCGACCTCGACCTCGGCGATATGACAGCCATTGGGATATGTGGACGCCGGCGGCGTGAAGCCGCTGGTTCCGTTCAGGCCGCCGTCCTCGATGCCTGCCGGGCGCCGCCTCGGATCGGCAGCGGCGGCGGCGACCTCGAACAGGGTCATCCGGCGGTCGGTGCCGGCGATGGTGAAGCGCCCGTCATCGAACTCGATGTCCGCCTCGGATGCCTCCAGCACGTGGGCCGCGATCTTCTTGCCCTTCTTGATCACGTCGAGCGCGGCGCCGTCGACGCAGACGCCGCCGACCGGGATCGACCGCGAGCCGCCGGTACCGCCGCCGGTCTTGACCGTGTCGGTGTCGCCCTGGACGACCTTGATCTGCTCGATGTCGATGCCGAGCTTGTCGGCCGCGACCTGGGCATAGGCGGTCTCGTGGCCCTGGCCGTTCGACTGCGTGCCGACGCGAACCGTGACCGCGCCCGCGGGCTCGACCTCGATCCAGGCGTTCTCCGGGCCGCCGCCGCTGCACGCCTCGACGTAGCAGGCCATGCCGATGCCGCGGATCTTGCCTTTCTTCTGCGACGCCGCCTTGCGGCCGGCCGCGCCCTTCCAGTCGGCAGCCGCCATGCATTTATCCATGGCGGCGGTGAACTCGCCGGAATCATAGGTCTCGCCGAGAGCGGTCTTGAACGGCATGACGCCCGGCGGGATGAAGTTCTTCCGCCGAATCGCGTCCGGCGAGAGCCCGAGCTCGCGCGCGGCGACGTCGACGATCCGCTCGATCACGAAGGCCGCTTCCGGCCGGCCGGCGCCGCGATAGGCGTCGATCGGCACGGTGTGGGTGAAGACGCCGACGACATGGGCATGGATCGCCGGCGTCGAGTAGAGGCCCGCCAGCATGCCCGTCCCCGCCATGGTCGGGATGAAGGGACCGTAGTTCGAGAGATATGCCCCGAGATTGGCGACGGTATGGACCTTGAGGCCGAGGAAGGTGCCGTCCTTGCCCAGCGCCAGCCGGGCCTTGGTCACGTGGTCGCGGCCCTGCGTGTCGGAGAGGAACGCTTCCGACCGCTCGGAGGTCCACTTGACCGGCCGGCCGATCTTCCTCGCCGCCCACGTCACCAGAACGTGCTCGCGATAGAGGAAGAGCTTCATGCCGAAGCCGCCGCCGACATCGGGCGTCACCACCCGGAACTTCTCGGGCTTCACCTTGAACACGCTCTCGGCGATCAGGCCCTGGATCGTGTGCGAGCCCTGCGAAGAGGTGTAGAGGACGTAGCGGTCTTCCTTGACGTCGAAGTCGCCGAGCGCGCCCCGCGGCTCCATCGAATTGACGATGATGCGGTTGTTGATGAGGTCGAGCTCGACCACCTTGTCGGCCTTGGCGAAGGCGGCATCGGCCGCCTTGGCATCGCCCAGCTCCCAGTCGAAGACCTGGTTGCCCTTGGCTTGCGGCCAGACCTGGGGCGCGTTGAGGGCGCCCGCGCCCAGCGTGTCGGCGGCGGCCGGCAGCGGGCTCCAGTCGATGTCGATCAGCTCGGCGGCATCGCGCGCCTGGGCGAGGGTCTCGGCGACGACCAGCGCGACGGCGTCGCCGACATGGCGGGCCGTGTCCTCGACCAGGATCGGATAGGGGGGCATCGCCGACTGCGATCCGTCGCGGTTCTTCAGCGGGACCTTGCAGGGGATGCTGCCGAGGCCGTCGGCCTTGACGTCGGCGCCGGTCAGGACCGCGAGCACGCCCGGAGCCGTCTTCGCCGCCGCCGCGTCCTTGATCTTGAAGGTCGCGTGCGCATGCGGCGACCGCACAACGAAGGCCGCTGCCTGACCCGGCAGGTTGATATCGTCGGTATAGCGCCCACGGCCGGTGATGAACCGCACGTCTTCCTTGCGACGAACGGACTGGCCGAATCCGAACTGACCCATCGGACGCTCCTTTAAGCTCGATCTTGAAAAGCCGGGGGGATGATAGGCGGGGTCGCCGCCCGGAAGCTAGGCTTGGTTCTTGAGACGACTCGCCATTTCCGCCAGAGCCTCCGGCGCCGCCGGCGGGATGTTGGCGATGTCGTAGGCGACCTTGCCGTCGGCGACCTTCGCGTAGTTCTGCGAGGTGATGTCGTGGCCGTCATGCATGGGCACCACGTGCAGATGGGCATGCGACACGGCAAACCCGCCTACCAGCAGGCCGACGCGGGGCGGCTTCAGCTCGGCGCGGAGGGTCCTGGCCACTCGTTGACCCACCATGAGCACCTTGGTCGCTGCCGCATCCGGCAAGTCGGAGAAATGGTCGATGTGCAGCTTCGGGATGACCAGCACGTGTCCCGGCCGGATCGGCCGGATGTCCATGAAGGCGAAGCTGTCCTCGTCGTCATGGACGACATGGGACGGGATCTCGCGCCTGGCGATCTTGCAGAAGAGGCAGGTCGAGGACATGGCAATCCTGTGGATAGAGGTCCCGGGCCGCGGATTGTAGCGCCGATCGCCGGGGTTGCATCCGCTCACTTCCGGTGGATTGATCCCCCATCCCCAGCCTGAGAGACGAGATGAGCTTCGAGACCTGGATCGCCTTCGCCGTGACCGCGGCCGTCGTCGTCGCCATCCCCGGCCCGACCGTGCTGATGGTGATCTCCTATGCGCTCGGGCATGGCCGCCGCGCCGCTTACGCCATCGTCGCCGGCGTGGCGCTCGGCGACTTCACCGCGATGACCGCGTCCATGCTGGGCCTCGGCGCCCTGCTCGCAACCTCGACAGAGATCTTCACCGCGGTCAAATGGGTCGGCGCCGCCTATCTCGTCTATCTCGGCATCAAGCTGTGGCGGGCACCGGTCGAGACCCTTGCGGAGACCGCGCCGCCGCCGGAGTGGAGCCGTCCCCGCATCTTCCTCCACTCCTACGTCGCGGCAACGCTCAACCCCAAGGGCATCGTCTTCTACGTCGCCTTCTTCCCGCAGTTTCTGGTCGCGTCCGAGCCGTTCCTGCCGCAGATGATGGTCTTCGTCCCGACCTTCGTCGTGCTGGGCGGGCTGAACGCGCTCTCCTATGCGCTGCTGGCGTCGGCGGCCCGCAACTTCATCCGGAAGCCCTCGGTCCAGCGCGCGGTCAACCGGGTCTCGGGATCGCTGCTGATCGCCGCCGGCGCCTTGACCGTTCTCTGGCGGCGCGCGCCTGCGTGAGCTAGCGGAGGGATTTTTCCATCCGGTAGTTGACCATGTCCTGGCCGCGGACATGGACGGTCTGCGCCGTGATCACGCGGTACCCCTTCCGCTCGAAGAACGGACGAGCGGTGATGCTGGCCTCGGTGAACAGCCGGTCGAGCCGAAGCCGCACCGCCTCGGCTTCGACCTGGCGCAGCAGCGCGCCGGCGACGCCGCGGCCCTGGTGGTCGGGATGGACGAACATCATGTCGACATGCCCGTCCGGCTCCAGGTCGGTGAATCCGGCCAGCGCGCCGTCGATCTCGGCGACCCAGGTCGGCCGGCTGGCACGACGCGACGCCCAGCGCTCGCGGTCGGCTTCGTCAGGCGCCCAGGCCTTCACCTGGTCTTCCGTATAGTCTTTGATGGCAATGCGGCGGACCGAGGCATGGAACAGCCGGATCAGCCCGTCGAGATCCTCCGGCTCATAGAGGCGGATGATCATCGGGCCTTGATGTCGAGCTTCGCCAGGTTGTCGCGGGCGGCGTCGGCGGCCGGGCTGTCCGGCGACCGCTGCAGGACCGAGATCCAGTCGGCACGGGCGCCGGCATCGTTGCCGGCGAGCCGGCGAAGGATGCCGCGCTCGACCAGCGCCTCGAGCAGCCCGGGCTTGAGGGCGAGCGCCGCGTCGGCATCCTGCAGCGCCAGATCCGCCGCATCGACATAGCGATAGGCCGTCGCCCGGAAGACATAGGCCTCGGCTCGCTTCGGATCGAGCTCGATGGCCCGGTTCAGGTCGTCGATCGCCTCGAAATAGTTGGTGGCGGCGGCGAGCGCGATCGCCCGGTCGATGAACAGGTCGGCATCATTCGCCCGGAGCTTGATCGCCTGACCGAAGGCGGCGACGGCGCGCGGGAGATCGCCGGCCAGCACCCAGACATTGCCGGCCTGGCCCAGCGCCTCGACCCGGAGGTCGGGATCGCGGGCCTCGATCGCCACTTGAACGAAGGTATCGGCGGCATCGGCATAGCGCCCAAGGCCGAGAAGCGCCGATGCGAGGCAATGCCGCGCCGGCGCCCCGCCGCGGAGCGCGATCAGGCCGAGCGCCCGCTCCTCGCCCTCCGCCGGGTTCGAGCGCGCGAGCGCCAGGCAGGCGCGATAGGACTCCTCCCCGCCGATGACCTCGGCTCTCGCCGGCACCGCGAGCGACACCAGTCCGAAGAGAAGGAGCTGAGCGATCACCCGTGCTAGATAGGGCGCGGGAGCCCATCCGTCCATGCCTCGTCTCTTCTGTTTCGGCCTCGGCTATTCCGCCCTCGCACTGGCCCGCGCGCTGAAAGCCCGCGGCTGGACGGTCGCCGGCACCTGCCGCAGCGAGGACACCCGGACGGCCCTGGCGACCGAGGGCATCGAGGCTCATCTCTTCGATCGCGAGCGTCCCCTCTCCGACCCGTCCGCCGTGCTCGCCGGCGCCACGCATGTCCTCTCCTCGGTCCCGCCCGACGACCAGGGCGATCCCGTTCTCGACAGTCATAGCGACGCCCTCGCCGCCCTGGATACGAACTGGATCGGCTATCTCTCGACCACCGGCGTCTATGGCGATCGCGGCGGCGACTGGGTCGACGAGTCGAGCGATCTCCGGCCGGCCGGTACGCGCGGGCGGCGCCGGGTCGAGGCGGAAGAAGGCTGGCTCGATCTCTGGCGACGGTACGGACGACCCGTGCACCTCTTCCGCCTTGCCGGTATCTACGGCCCCGGACGCGGCCCGTTCGAGCAGGTGCGAACCGGCACCGCCAAGCGCGTGATCAAGCCGGGCCAGGTGTTCTCGCGCATCCATGTCGACGATATCGTCCAGGTGCTGGAGGCTTCGATAGCGAAGCCTCGTCCCGGCGCCGCCTACAATGTCTGCGACGACGAGGCCGCGCCGCCCCAGGACGTGATCGTCGAGGCGAGCCGCCTTCTCGGCCTCACGCCGCCGCCGGAGATCCCGTTTGAGACAGCCAATCTTTCGCCGATGGCGCGCAGCTTCTACGACGAGCTGAAGCGCGTCTCCAATCGGCGCATCAGGGACGAGCTCGGCGTCCGGCTCCGCTATCCCACATATCGCGAAGGCCTGGCGGCGCTGGCCAGGAGCTGATCGACGGCACGGCCGATCAGGGCGAGGTCGGCCTCGGCGGAGAGTCTATGGTCGCCGCCGGGCACCAACGTGACCGTCGTGTCCGGTCCGTCGATGGCGCGGGCGAGCCTGAGCGAGAGATCGAAGGGCACGTCCGCATCGGCCGTGCCGTGCAGCAGCCGGATCGGAACGCCGAGCCGAAGCCGCCGCGGCAGGACGAAATGCGCCGCGGCTTCCTCCAGCGCTTTCCGGGAGATCGGATAGGGCTCGGGGCCATAGGCCGAGGGACGCAGCCAGACGCCCTCCGTCTCCAGCGCCTTGCGCGCTTCGGGCGGGAGCGACGGCTCGATCACCTCGCGGGTGAAGTCGGGAGCGCCGGCGATGCCGACCAGCCCGACGACGCGCCCGGGCCTCGCCTCGGCGGCCAGTGAGGCGATCCAGACACCCATGCTGGAGCCGACCAGCAGCTGCGGCCCCTCGGTCAGTTCGTCGATCGCCGCGAGCGCATCCGCCTTCCAGCGGCCGACCGTGCCGTCGGCGACGCGGCCGGTCGATTCGCCATGTCCGAAGCCGTCGAAGCGGAGAAAGGCCCGGCCTTCGGCCCGGCAGCGCTCCGCGAGCCAGGACGCCTTGATGCCGGTCATGGCCGAATTGAAGCCGCCGAGGAAGATCACGCCCGGTCCGCGCCCGGCTTGGCGGCGGAACGCGATTTCGTGGCCGTCGGGGCGTGATAGTCTTTGAACCGACATGATCGCGAGCGGCTCCCTCTCCGTGTCCTTCTTCAGACGATGACCACGCCGACGATCCTGCAAGTCCTCCCGGCTCTGGAAACCGGTGGCGTCGAGCGAGGCGCCGTCCAGATCGCAGGCGCCATCGTCCGGGCGGGCTGGCGCTCGCTGGTGGCCTCGGCGGGCGGAACCCTGGTGCGCGAGCTCGACCGCATGGGAGCCCAGCATATCCAGCTGCCGCTCGACACCAAGAACCCCTTCGCCATCCGCGCCAACATCGAGCGGCTGGCCCGCATCATCCGAACCGAACGCGTCGACCTCGTCCATGCCCGCAGCCGCGCGCCCGCCTGGTCGGCGTGGAGCGCCGCGCAGCGCGAGCACGTCCCGTTCGTCACCACCTTCCATGGCACCTACAGCGCCGGCAACGCCTTCAAGCGCCTCTACAACAGCGTGATGGCCAAGGGCGAGCCGGTCATCGCCGCCTCCGAGTTCATCGCCCGCCATATCGTCGAGACCTATCAGGTGCCGCCCGAGCGGCTCCGACTGATCCCGCGCGGCATCGACTTCGAGCGCTTCTCGCCCGACCGTGTGCCGCCGCATCGGATGCTCCAGCTGGTTAAGGACTGGCGGCTGCCCGACGACGTCAAGGTGATCCTCCTCCCTGGGCGGCTCACCCGCTGGAAGGGGCAAACCGTGCTGATCGAGGCCCTGACCCATCTGCAGCGGACGGACATCGTCTGCGTGCTTGCGGGATCCGACCAGGGCCGCACGCCCTATCGTCAGGAGCTGGAGCGCCTTGTCGCCGGCCAGGGCCTTTCCGGCCGCGTCCGCATCGTCGGCGACTGCCAGGACATGCCGGCGGCCTACATGCTGGCGGACGTCGTGGTCTCGGCCTCGGTCGAGCCGGAGGCGTTCGGGCGGGTCTCCGTCGAGGCCCAGGCGATGGGCCGGCCGGTCATCGCGACCGACCATGGCGGCTCGCGCGAGACCATCATCCCGGACGTCACCGGCTGGCTGATACCGCCCGGCGATCCGCAGGCGCTGGCAACGGCGCTGACCGACGCGCTCGACCTGACCGTCGACGCGCGGCTCAGGCTGGCCGAGGTCGCGGCCCAGCACGCACGCGCCAACTTCGATCAGCAGACGATGTGCGAGTCGACGCTGGCGGTCTATGAGGAGGCCCTGGGGCGGCGGGGCTCGCAGCAGAGCGCGGCGTGAAGATCCTGGCTATTCGTCACGGCGCGCTCGGCGACGTGATCCAGGCGCTCGCGCCCCTCCAGGCGATCCGCCGCCATCATCCCGACGCTCATCTGGTCGGACTCACCGGCTCGGCCTTCGCCGATCTGTGGCGGGCGTCAGGCTGGTTCCAGGAGGTCTGGGTCGACGACCGGCCGCCGCTCTGGCATTTCGGGTCCTGGCTCGGGATCGTCCGTCGCCTGCGGGCCGCCGGCTTCGACCGCGTCTACGACCTTCAGACCTCGTCGCGCACCGCCTGGTATTTCCGGTTGATGGGATCGCCGGCGCCGGAGTGGTCGGGCGTCGCTCCCGGCGCCTCCCACCCGCACGACAATCCCGGTCGGGTCGAGATGCATACCGTCGATCGCCAGGCCGAGCAGCTTCGCCTCGCCGGCATCGCCTCGGTGCCGCCGCCCGAAGTCTCGTGGCTCGACGCCGATGTCTCGCGCCTCGGCCTGCCGGATCGCTTCGCACTCCTGGTTCCCGGAGGATCGGCCCACAGGCCGTCCAAGCGCTGGCCGATCGCCCGCTATGCCGCACTGGCGCAGGCGCTGAGCGGGCTCGGCCTCACCCCCGTCGTCGCCGGCGCGCGCGAGGAATCCGGCCTCGCACGCGAGATCGCATCGACCGGTGCGGGGGCTGTCGATCTGACCGGCCGCACCTCGATCCTTGAGCTCGCCGGCGTCGCGCGGCGGGCACAGCTTGCGATCGGCAACGACACCGGTCCGATGCATGTGACCGCCGCGGTCGGCTGCCCGTCCCTCGTCCTGTTCTCGGCCGAGAGCGATCCCGCCCGCTGCGCCCCGCGCGGCCGCCTCGTCGAGACCCTGCGCCGGCCGGACCTCGCGGATCTGAGCGTCGCCGATGTCGTTTCAGTGGTCCGCCGCCTCCTGGCCTCGGGGAGTACCTGATGATCAAGGCAAAACGCATCTACCTGCAGGCCGAGACCGCCGACGGCTATCGCGTATTGGTCGACCGGCTGTGGCCGCGCGGGATCAAGAAGGAGAACGCGCGGCTGGACGAGTGGCTGAAGGACATCGCGCCCAACCCGGAGCTCCGGCGCTGGTACGACCATCAGGTCGAGCGCTGGCCCGAGTTTCAGTCACGATATGGTCACGAGCTCGCCTCGGAGGGGAGCATGGCGCATATCCGGCGCCTGGCAGACCTTGGGCGCCGTGGCCCGGTGACGTTGCTGTTCGCCTCCCGCGACGAGGAGCGGAACAGCGCGATGGTGCTGCTGGAGGCCCTTCAGGCTCATCCCGGGTTGCGCCGGCCTTTACTTGTCTGATATGGATTGCGCCCAGAATTAAGGCCATGTGCGACCATATTTGCCTCTTCGCCGCCCCGGCGGCCACGACCCGAACTATCCAGGCCTGCTCGGCCTGACAGAGCGCGTGCGCTTTTTGCGGACCGTGCCCAGCCGGCGTGGTCCCCCCACAAGACATACGTGACATAGCCATGCCTGCAATCACGCTACCCGACGGCAGCGTCCGTCAGTATGACGGACCCGTCTCCGGCGCCGACATCGCCAAGTCGATCGGCGCCGGCCTCGCCAAGGCCGCGCTCGCCATCAAGGTCGACGGCCAGCTGACCGACCTCGTCCGGCCGATCGACCGCGACGCCAGGATCGAGATCGTCACGCCGAAGAGCCCCGATGCCTTCGACCTGCTCCGCCACGACGCCGCCCATGTGCTGGCCGAGGCGGCGAAGGAGCTCTATGGCGACAAGGTCCAGGTGACCTTCGGCCCGGCGATCGAGAACGGCTTCTACTACGACTTCCACCGCGAAGACCCGTTCACGCCGGACGACCTGGCGAAGCTGGAAAAGCGCATGCACGAGATCGTCGACCGCGACGAGCCGATCACGCGCGACGTGTGGAACCGCGACAAGGCGGTCGACTTCTTCACGTCGATCGGCGAGCGCTTCAAGGCCGAGCACATCGCCACGATCCCGGCGGACGAGGACATCTCGATCTACAGCCAGGGCAAGTTCACCGACCTCTGCACGGGGCCGCACCTGCCGTCCACGGGCAAGCTCGGCCACGCCTTCAAGCTGATGAAGCTGGCGGGATCCTACTGGCGGGGCGATGCCAAGAACGCGCAGCTGCAGCGCGTCTACGGCACGGCCTGGCCGAGCGAGGACCAGCTCAAGGCGCATCTCCACCAGCTAGAGGAAGCCGAGAAGCGCGACCACCGCAAGATCGGCAGGGAGATGGGACTCTTCCACCTTCAGGAAGAGGCGGTCGGCAGCGTCTTCTGGCATCCGAACGGCTGGGCGCTCTACCGCACGCTTGAGCGCCACATGCGCCGGCGGCTGGAAGAGGTCGGATATGTGGAGGTGAAGACGCCTCAGCTGCTCGACCGGGCGCTCTGGGAGGCTTCGGGCCACTGGGAGAAGTATCGCCCGAACATGTTCATCGCCCAGACGGAGGACGAGAAGATCCTCGCGTTGAAGCCGATGAACTGCCCGGGCCAGGTGCAGATCTTCCGCCAGGGCCTCAAGAGCTACCGGGACCTGCCGCTCAGGATGGCCGAGTTCGGCTCGTGCCATCGCTACGAGCCGTCGGGGTCGATCCACGGCATCATGCGGGTGCGGGCATTTACCCAGGACGACGGCCACATCTTCTGCACGGAAGACCAGATCACGGCCGAGTCCGTCCGCTTCTGCGCCTTCCTCCGCTCGATCTACAAGGATTTCGGCTTCGAGGACGTGGTCATCAAGTTCTCTGACCGGCCGGACGTGCGCGCCGGGTCGGACGAGATCTGGGACAAGGCCGAGGGCTCGCTCAAGGCCGCCATCGAGGCGACGGGCCTGCCGTACACGATGAATCCGGGCGAAGGCGCCTTCTACGGCCCCAAGCTCGAATTCGTGCTCAGGGACGCCATCGGCCGCGACTGGCAATGCGGCACGCTCCAGGTCGACTTCGTCATGCCGGAGCGGCTGGATGCGAGCTATATCGGCGAGGACGGCCAGAAGCACCGGCCGGTGATGCTGCACCGGGCGATCTTGGGATCGTTCGAGCGCTTCATCGGCGTGCTGATCGAGCACTATGCCGGCCGGTTCCCGATGTGGCTGGCCCCGGTACAAGCGGTGGTAGCCACGGTCACCCGGGACGGCGACGCCTATGCGGCGGACGTGCTGGCCGAGCTCAAGAAGGCCGGGCTCAGGGCCGAGATCGACCTCCGGAACGAAAAGATCAACTACAAGGTCCGCGAGCACTCGCTGGCCAAGGTCCCGGCGCTTCTGGTCGTCGGCAAGAAGGAAGCGGAGGCGCGGACGGTGGCGCTCCGCCGGCTCGGCGGCGATGCGCAAGAAGTCCTTGCGCTCGCCGACGTGGTCCATAGACTTAAAGAAGAAGCGGCCGCCCCGTCGAGCTGACGGTGCGGCCGTTGTGCAAACTGAACGAAGGAGAGCGTAGATAGCCCCTCGACCCCCACATGATGCGGCCCCGGTCCGTGAAGGCCCCCGCGTCAATGACGAGATCCGGGCGCTTCGCGTCCGGTTGATCAACGAACGTGGCGACATGATCGGCGTCGTCACCCTGGACGAGGCGATGAGAACCGCCAGCGACGTCGGTCTCGACCTGGTCGAGATTTCGCCGCAGGCCGAACCGCCCGTCTGCAAGATCCTCGACTTCGGCAAGTTCAAGTACGAGGAGCAGAAAAAGAAGAACGAGGCGCGCAAGAAGCAGCGCATCATCGAGATCAAGGAAGTGAAGCTGCGGCCGGGCATCGACGACCACGACTACGACGTCAAGATGCGCTCGATGGTCCGCTTCCTCGACGAGGGCGACAAGGTCAAGGTGACCATGCGCTTCCGCGGCCGCGAGATGGCGCACCAGGAACTCGGCATGGAGGTTCTGATGCGGGTGAAGGCCGACCTCGAGGAGAAGTCGAAGGTCGAGCAGATGCCGCGCATGGAAGGCCGCCAGATGATCATGGTGCTGGCGCCGAAATAGGCGACGCCCGCAGACGGAAGACACCAAGAGGGCCCCGGCCAGCCGCCGGGGCCCTTTCGTTTTCAGGGGCGTGAGCCGGCTCACACCGTGCGGCGGCTCACAAGGTGAGGCCCCGCACAGACCCCGATTCCGAAGCGAGAGAGACTGCGCTTACCAAATCCCCAAGGAGGCGGTCATGCAGCAGGTCTTCGTCACTTCGGCCCACCTCGCTCCCTTCGCCTTCGCCCGCCTGCACCCCGCGGTGCGGACGATGTCCGAAGCCGAGAGTTCGGACCTCGGACGCCGCCTGCCGCGCTTCGAGCGCCAGCCCCGCCACGCCTCGTCGGCCGCCGTGCCGACGGGTAGCTTCCTCGATCACCTCCGCCGCGCCGATCGCCTTCCATTCAGCGGCGATCAGCGCCAGATGCGCCATGATCCCGACGCCGGCCGGAACGAACAGCAGCATCATGCCGAGGATGGCACCGGGAACAGGGATCGCGAACAGACGGGCGATGACCTCGCCGGCGAGTTGGCAGGACAGCAGCAAGGTGAGATGGGCGAGCATGACAACGCTCCTCGGACGGGCGGGCGACCGACGCTAACAAGGCATGCGGGCAGGATGCTATGGTGCGGCCATGGCGAGCGAACGCAAACTCTCCGTCAAGCGGCTGGTCCTGTTCGTCTTCCTTCCGCTCGTGCTGCTGATCGGCGCGGCGGTCGGCGTCATGACCTCGGGCCTGCTCGGCACGCTGAACAAGGACGAGCCCCCGCCGGTCCCCAAGGTCGACCTGTCCAAGCTGCCGGGCGGCTACGTCGACATCCCCGACCTGATCATCAACATGCGCGCGAAGGACGGCTCGCCGCGTCTGCTGATCATGCAGGCGACCATTCACCTGGAGACCCAGGACTTCCGGCCGCAGGTCCAGAACGATCTGCCGAAAGTGCAGAGCGCGCTGATCCTGTTCCTTCGGAAACAGGACCCGGATTCGCTCTACACCGCCACCTCGGTGGAGACGCTACGCGCGCAGATGGAGAAGCTCACCGCCGAGGCGATCAAGCCTCAGAAGCTGGTCGGCCTCACGATCGGACGCATGCAGATTCGCTGAGCCGGCGCAGCCATGAAGGTTGCATTCTAGACTCTACATGCAATGAGAAGATGTCGCTTGCGGTGGTACCCAAGATAGGCGTGCGGCACTCGAGCGGGTGAGGCAGGATCGCGTCCCGCCATGCTCTGCGAGGGATGACAGGTGCAACCGGTCCTGGTCTCGGCCTCGAGCCGGTTCATCGTCACCGCGCTCTTCTTCCTCTCAGGTTTCAGCGCCCTCATCTACCAGACAGTCTGGCAGCGGCTGCTCGGCCTGTTCGGCGGCTCCGACACGGTCTCGGCCTCGCTGGTGGTGAGCGCCTTCCTCGCCGGGCTCGGGATCGGCAGCCTGATCGCCGGCCTCTTCGCCGATCGTCTTCCCCGCCGCCAGGCGTTGCTGCTCTTCGCCTTCGTCGAAATCCTGATCGGCGCCTATGCGGCGGTCTCGATCCCGATCTTCCATGACTTCCTGCTCGGCACGCTGATCGAACTGTCGCGCTCGCGAGCGCTTACCTTCGTCGTCGCCTTCGTGGCACTCCTGATCCCGACCGTGCTGATGGGCCTGTCGCTGCCGCTCCTCGCCCGCGCCCTGGTCTCGGATATGGACAAGGCCGCCGGCCGAATTTCCGTGCTCTACGGCATCAACACTCTCGGCGCCGGCGTCGGCGCGCTGGCGGCCGGGCTCTGGCTGATCGGCTCTTTCGGATACTGGCCGGCGGTGATCTGGGGCGCGGTCTGCAACGGTCTCGTCGGCCTCGGCGCGCTGGTCGCCGCCGCCTCCCGCGAGAACGGCGCCGAGGACGAAGCGGACCTGGGACGGCGCCGCATCGACGGCCCGGTCGAAGGCAGCGGCACGGTCCGCAGCTGGTGCATCCTGGTCTTCGCCTCGGGCATGCTGGCGGTCGCCCTCCAGGTCGCGTGGTATCGCCTGATCGGCACGCTGCTGCAGGGGAACGCCTATGGCTTTCCCTACATCCTCGGCCTCCTCCTGATCGGTGATGCCGTGGGTCTCTTCCTCGGCGCCCGCCTGGTCGCCCGCATTCCCGACCCGAGCGCGCTCTTCATCCGCCTGCAGGCGGCGATGGTCCTGGTCTCGGTCGTCTCGATCCTTGCCCTCCATGTGCTGGCAGGCCTCGACGGGCTGAGCGGCCTCCTCGTCAACGTCGACCGCTTCCAGCTGCCGACCGCCAATGTGGTGGCGGTCTGCGTGATCGCAGCGCTGCTGATCGTGCCGGCGAGCATTCTCTTCGGCCTGACCTTTCCGCTCGCGCAGCGCGCGGTGCAGACCGATCCGAATCTGGTCGGCCACCGGGTCGGCATGATTCAGCTCGCCAACATCCTCGGGAACAGCGTCGGCGGCCTGGTGACCGGCCTCCTGCTGCTGCGCTTCCTCGGGACATCCGGCACGCTGATCGTTCTGCTTCTGGCCGGGGCCGCCTTCGCCCTCGTTCTTGCGCTCGATCGCCCCGCCCGGCGGCGGAGCCTCGGCCTCGCCGCAGCCTCGGTCGTCGTCGCGCTGCTGGTCCCTTCGAACGAGGCTTTCTGGGGCCGCCTCCACGGGGTCAACCCGCAGCAATCGGCCGACGTCGCCGAGGACCACACGGGCCTCGCCGTGCTTCGGCGGTTCGAGAACGGCTTCCACCGCATGTATATCCAGGGCCATTCGCAGAGCTGCCTGCCGGTCTGCACCGTGCATGCCTTCCTCGGCGCGCTCGGGCCTCTCGTACATCCCTCGCCGCAATCGGTGCTGGTGGTCGGCGTCGGCGCCGGCGGCACGCCCTACGCGGCCGGCGCCAACCCGGCGACGACGTCGGTGCGAGCCGTCGAGATCGTCGCCCCGGTCCTGGCATTGATCGACCGCTTCGCCACGACCGACGGCCGCTTCGGCATGAAGCGCCTGAAGGAAGACCCGCGCTTCGACATCGTCGTCGGCGACGGGCGGCACGATCTCTTCCTCGCCGGGCGTTCCTATGACGTGATCGAGGCGGACGCCATCCTGCCGCACACCGCCCATAGCGGCCTGCTCTATTCGCGGGAATATTTCGAGAAGGTCCGCGATCACCTGGCTCCCGGCGGCATCGCCGTTCAATGGGGGCCGACCGAGCGCACCATCGCCACGTTCCGCACGGTCTTCCCGCATGTGGTCTATGCGGCGCCGGCGCTGCTCGGCAGCACGCGCCCGATCCCCTACGACCCCGCCCTGCTCGCCAAGCGGACCGAGGAACCGGCAATCCGCGCGCATCTGATTGCCGCCGACGTCAATCTGGAGGAGTTCCGGCGCATTGCCCTCACCCGCCCGCCGGTGGTGTGGTCAGAGACCGGGCCGCTGGCGGACATCAACACCGACCTCTGGCCCAAGGACGAGTACTGGCTCAACAACAAGCACACGCCAACGTATTAGCGGAACGCCGGCTCGTCGAAGCTGCGGAGCTTCCGGGAATGGAGCTGCTGCACGCCCTCGGCACGCAGGATGTTGATGGTCTCGATGCCGATGGTCAGATGCTGGCTGATGCGCTCGCGGTACATGGCGTTCGCCATGCCGCGGAGCTTGATCTCGCCATGCAGCGGCTTGTCTGAGACGCAGAGCAGCGTTCCGTAGGGAACGCGTAGACGGAAGCCGTTGGCGGCGATGGTAGCGGATTCCATGTCGACGGCGATTGCCCGGCTCTGGTTCAGCCGCTCGTAAAGTTCGGCATAGCGAAGCTCCCAGTTGCGGTTGTCGGTGGTGGCGACCGTGCCGGTGCGCATCCGGGTCTTGAGATCGCGGCCGGCAAGCCCGGTCACCCGCTGCACCGCTTCCTGGAGCGCCACCTGGACCTCGGCGATCGGCGGCACCGGAACCCATGACGGCAGATCCTGGTCGAGCACATGGTCTTCCCGCACATAGCCATGCGCCAGCACGTAGTCGCCGAGGAACTGGCTGCGGCGGAGCCCGGCGCAATGGCCCAGCATCAGCCAGCAATGCGGGCGCAGCACTGCCAGGTGGTCGGTGATGGTCTTGGCGTTGGCCGGACCGACGCCGATGTTGACCAGCGTGATCCCCTGCCGGTCCGGCGCGACAAGGTGATAGGCCGGCATCTGCGGCAGGTGCGTGACCGGCGAGCCCGAGGGATCGTCGCGAACCAGCCGGCGGTTCGGCGTCACCACGTCGCCCGGCTCGACGAAATGCGTGTAGGTCTCGCGCTCCTCGACCTGCTGGCGAGCGAAGAGGCGGAACGCGTCGACGTAGCGCTGGTAGTTGGTGAGCAGGATGAAGCGCTGCACGTATTTGGGCGAGGTCGCCGTGTAATGCGCGAGCCGGTGCAGCGAATAATCGACGCGTTCGGCCTCGAACAGGGCCAGTGGCTTCGGCCGGCCGGGCGGCGTGCGATGCGTGCCGTTGGCGATCGAGTCGTCGGTGGCCGAAAGGTCGGGAAGCGCGAACAGGTCCTGCATCGCCGCCAGCTGCGCCTCCGTGATGTCGGCGGTCGAGTCCTCGACGATGAAGGGCAGCGGGATCGCCCGGTCGCTGACGCCGACCACCACCGGCACCCGGTGATGGCGGATCAGGAGGTCGATCTGCTCGCGATAATAGTCGGCGAAGAGATCCGGCCGCGTCAGCGTGGTGCCGTAGACGCCGGGATCGAGAAGCGCGCCGTAGCTCAAGCGCGCATCGATGCGGAGGTCATGGAGTCCGACATTGATGCCGACATAGGGATAGTTGGCGCCGGCCGCCGACAGCCGGGGTCCGTCGGGCCGGGCAAGGGCCCCGAACGCACCCAGGATGGCGCCGGCCCCCCGGGCGTAGATCTCCTCGATGCGCC
>CAMDFP010000077.1 GCA_945897335.1 Asaia bogorensis
CCTTCCGGAACTTCCAGCAGATGTAGACCATCAGCGCGAGCACGAAGATCGTGATCAGCGTGATGACCACCAGCAGGAAGTCGTGGAAATCGTGGATGCGGATCTTCACCAGCGAGGCTGGTTCCTGGAATCCCAGCTGCCACGGCCTCGGCTCGGCAGCGAGGGCCGGCATGGCCCCGGCGAGAACCGCCAGGAGGCCGAAGCCGAAGCGTTGCATCATCCGCGCGATCTGACCCAGCATCGGTCTCGGACCCATGGTAATGGCTGAAACGAACCGAGCCGCGACCGGCAAGCGCCCGACGCGGCCCAACGGACGGTGCCTCGAACCAGCCTAAGGTCTTGCCCTGAAAGGACTTGGCCCTAGGAGGGCGCAGAACCGGCCATCCTCAGCGGAGGCTATCCAAGCCCCGGCCCTGCCGCAAGGCGGCCATACTTGCGCCAAAGTGTCGCGCCGCCCCCGCCCGAGGGGGCGTCTGCCGGCCGCCCGCCGTGGACGCCCGTTCCGGGCCGGGCCTATAGTTCGCTCCCGACAGGCATTTTTGACTGGGACTGAAGCCCATGAGCGCCCGGCGACCGGATACCGACCGACCGACCCGACCCGGCATCGAGGACTGGCAGCGGCTCGCCGCCAAGGACCTGGGCCCGGGCGGCGACCCCTCGACCCTGGTCTGGCAGACGCCCGAGGGCATCCCGGTGAAGGCGCTCTACACCGAATCGGACCTGGAGGGGATCGAGCACCTGGGCGGTCTTCCCGGCCTCGCCCCCTTCGTCCGCGGCCCCCGGGCGACCATGTACGCCAACCGGCCCTGGACCGTCCGGCAATATGCCGGCTTCTCCACCGCCGAGGAATCCAACGCCTTCTACCGGCGCTGCCTCGCCCAGGGGCAGATGGGCCTCTCCATCGCCTTCGACCTCGCCACCCACCGCGGATACGACTCCGACCACCCGCGCGTGGTCGGCGACGTCGGCAAGGCCGGGGTCGCCATCGACTCGGTCGAGGACATGAAGGTGCTGTTCGACGGCATCCCGCTCGACCAGATGAGCGTGTCGATGACCATGAACGGCGCCGTGCTGCCGGTGCTGGCGGGATACATCGTCGCCGCGGAGGAGCAGGGCGTGCCGCAGGCCAAGCTCTCCGGCACCATCCAGAACGACATCCTGAAGGAGTTCATGGTCCGGAACACCTACATCTACCCGCCCGGACCCAGCATGCGGATCGTCTCGGACATCATCGAGCACACCGCGCGCAACATGCCGAAATTCAACTCGATCTCGATCTCCGGCTATCACATCCAGGAGGCGGGAGCGACCTGCGTGCAGGAGCTCGCCTACACGCTGGCCGACGGCCTCGACTACGTGCGGGCCGCGCTGGCCCGCGGGCTCGCGGTCGACGAGTTCGCGCCCCGGCTCTCCTTCTTCTTCAACATCGGCATGAACTTCTTCATGGAGATCGCCAAGCTCAGGGCCGCGCGCCTGTTGTGGGCGAGGCTGATGGGGCAGTTCAACCCGACCAAGCCGGCGAGCCTGTCGCTCCGCACCCATTGCCAGACCTCGGGCGTCAGCCTCACCGAGCAGGATCCCTACAACAACGTCATCCGCACCACGATCGAGGCGATGGCGGCGGTGCTGGGCGGCACGCAGTCGCTGCACACCAACGCCTTCGACGAGGCGCTGGCGCTGCCGACGCCGGCGTCTGCCCGCATCGCCCGCAACACACAGCTGGTGATCGCCGAGGAGACCGGCATTCCCAAGGTCATCGATCCCTTGGGCGGCAGCTACTACGTCGAGAGCCTGACCCAGTCGGTCGCCGACGCGGCGATGAAGCTGATCGACGAGGTCGAGGCCATGGGCGGCATGACCAAGGCGATCGAGGCCGGCCTGCCGAAGCTGCGCATCGAGGAATCCGCCGCCCGCCGCCAGGCCCGCGTCGACAAGGGCGAGGACGTCATCGTCGGCGTCAACAAATACCGCCCGACCGAGGCGACCGAGGTCAACATCCTCGACATCGACAACAGCCGGGTGCGCGAGACCCAGCTGGCGCGGCTGAAAAAGCTGAAGGAGAGCCGCGACCCGGCCAAGGTCGAGGCGACCCTGGCCGCGCTCGCCAAGGCTGCCGGGTCCGGCGAGGGCAACCTGCTGGCCCTCGCCATCGAGGCGACGCGGGCGCGCGCCACAGTCGGCGAGATCTCGGACGCGATGGAACAGGCATTCGGGCGCTACCGCGCCACCATCCGCAGCGTCACCGGCATCTATGGCGGCGCCTTCCGCGACGACGGCAAGTTCCGCGGCATCCGCGCCGAGACCGAGCGCTTTGCCCACGAGGAGGGCCGGCGCCCGCGCATCCTGGTCGCCAAGCTGGGCCAGGACGGGCACGACCGCGGCGCCAAGGTGATCGCCACCGCCTTCGCCGACCTAGGCTTCGACGTCGACATCGGCCCGCTGTTCCAGACGCCGGAGGAAGCCGCCCGCCAGGCAGTCGAGAACGACGTCCATGTCGTCGGCATCTCGAGCCAGGCCGCCGGGCACAAGACGCTGGTGCCGGCGGTAAGGAAGGCGCTCGACGCCGAGGGCGCCTCCGACATCCTGATCATATGCGGCGGCGTCATCCCGCCCCAGGACTACGCCTTCCTCAAGGCCCACGGCGTCGCCGCTATCTACGGCCCGGGGACGAACATCCCCGATGCCGCCGCCGAGGTGTTGTCGCTGATCAGGAAGGTGCGAACGAAAGCGGCGTAACGGAGCCTCCTCATACCCCCTCTCCCGCGTCGTACGCGGGAGAGGGTTCCGATTCAAGCGGCGGCGCTCTTCATCGTCGCCGCGCGCCAGAGCAGCGGCACGAGGATCAGCGCGACCGCCGGGAAGATCAGCCAGTTGATCGCTTCCCAGCCCGAGGCGTGCAGCAGGTTGCCGGAGAAGAACGAGGCGCATGCGACAACGCCGAAGATCAGGAAGTCGTTGGCGCCCTGGGCCTTGCCGCGCTCTTCGGGCGAATGGCAATCGGTGATCATGGCCGTGGCGCCGATGAAGCCGAAGTTCCAGCCGATCCCGAGCAGGACCAGCGCGCCCCAGAAATGCCCGATGGCGAGGCCCGAAAGCGCGACGGCGGCCGATGCCCCGATCAAGGCCAGACCGACGGCCGCGATCCTCTCCTTGCCGAAGCGCTGGATCAGGCTGCCGGTGAAGAAGCTGGGGACGAACATCGCCAGCACATGCCACTGGATGCCAAGCGCCGCGTTGTCGACCGAGTGCCCGTGCCCGACCATCGCCACCGGCGAGGCCGTCATGACGAAGGTCATCAGGCCGTATGAGACGATGCCGGTCGCCACCGACAGCATGTAGCGCGGCATCAGCAGGATCTCAGCCAACGGCCGGCCGCCGCTTCGGGGCGACGCCGCGGAGACGCCAGGCGTTCGCAGCAGGAACAGCGCCGGCAAGGCCAGGACGGCGAGTGCGACCTGGCTTAGGAAGCTCCCGGCGAACGGTGCCGCCGGGATGGCGTCCCGCGTCCAGATCACGAGCTGCGGGCCGATGATCGCGGCGAACAGCCCGCCCACCAGCACCGAGGAGATCGCCTTCGCCTTCATCGGGCCTGACACGCCTTCGGCGGCGGCGAAGCGATAGCTCTGGACGTTGGCGCCGTAGAACCCGGCAGCGAAGGTGCCGAGGCAGAAGACCAGGAACGACGCGGCGAAGATGCCCGTCGCCGCGATCAGTCCGCCGGCGGCGCCGAACAGGGCGCCGATGAGATAGGCCGTGCGGCGGCCGAGCTGGCGCATCAGATAGGCTGCCGGCAGCGTGCCGACGGCGAGGCCGAGGTTGTAGAGGCTGACCGGCAGAGTGATGAGCGCCGGGTTCGGCGCGAGATCGTGTCCGACCAGGCCACCCAGCGAGATGATGATGGGTGGGCCGGCACCGCCCAGCGCCTGGGCGACGGTCAGAAGCCGGATGTTCCTACGGGCAAGCTCGTCCGCCGTCATGTCGCTGATCCTCGTACCCCCTCTCCTGCCGAAGGCGGGGGAGGGTTGGGGTGGGGGCCCGAGCGCAGCGAGGGTGGCGGTGATCCGATCTCCGCCAACCTCCGCGCCCGACCTTCGCTGCGCTCAGGCCCCCACCCTGCCCTCCCCCGCGCTTCGCACGGGAGAGGGTTCCGACGGTGACTACTCCGCCGCGATCGGCAGGCTGGCGTCGGTCTGCTTCAGGCCCAGCATCAGGTCCATATTCTGGACGCAGGCGCCCGAGGCGCCCTTGCCGAGATTGTCGAGGCGGGCGACCAGGAGAGCCTGACCGGAGCCGGCGTTCTCGAACACGAACAGCTCCATCAGGTTGGTGCCGTTCAGCGCGTCAGGCGCGACGCCCGCGGTCGACGTGCCCATCGGCTGCACCTTGACGAAACGCTGGCCGGTATAGCGCTCGGCCAGGATCGCGTGCAGGTCCTTGGCGGCTGCGGTCTTCGCCAGTGTGCGGAGATGCAGCGGCACGTTCACCAGCATGCCCTGGGCGAAGGCGGCATAGGCCGGCTGGAACACCGGCGCGCCCGAGAGCCTGCCGTAGACCTTCATCTCCGGCAGGTGCTTGTGCTTCAGCTCAAGCCCATAGGCCAGATAGACGTCCTTCGGCTTGGCCGTGCTGCGGCCTTCATAGACGTCGATCAGCGACTTGCCGGCGCCCGAATAGCCCGAGATCGCGTTCACCGTCACCGGATGATCCGGCGACATTATGCCGGCATCGACCAGCGGCCGGATCAGCGCGACCGCGCCGGTCGGATAGCAGCCGGGATTGGAGACGCGGGTCGAGGCCCGGACCTTCTCAGCCTGGCCCTCCATCATCTCCGGGAAGCCATAGGCCCAGTCCGGGTTTACCCGGTGGGCGGTGGAGGCGTCGATCACCCGGACCTTTGGGTTGTCGATCAGCGACACCGCCTCGCGGGCGGCATCGTCGGGAAGGCAGAGGATGGCGAGGTCGGCGGCATTGAGCATCCGCTTCCGCTCGGCCGGGTCCTTCCGCTTCTCCGGATCGATGCTGACCAGTTCGATGTCCGGACGGCCGCGGAGACGCGCCTGGATCTGCAATCCGGTCGTTCCCGCCTCACCGTCAATGAACACCGCCGGCCGAGCCATCGCACGTCTCCTTGGAAAGGGTCATTCAGACAAAGACAGCAGCGAGGCGTTGCCGCCTGCTGCTGTGGTGTCGACTGATATTGTGCGTTCAGTCGCGAAACGATGCAAGTAGAAGGGTCCGCCCGCCTTCGGCCCGGTGCCTGAAAGCCCTTCACCGCCAAAGGGTTGAACGCCGACGACGGCGCCGATCATGTTGCGGTTGACGTAGGTGTTGCCGACGCCGATTCCCCGGATCACCCGCTGCACCGTGCCGTCGATGCGGCTGTGAATGCCGAGCGTGAGGCCGAAGCCGGTGCCGCGGATCTCGGCCAGGATGCGGTCGAGGTCGCGGGCGCGATAGCGCACCACATGCAGGATCGGCCCGAACACCTCGCCCGGCAGCCGCTTGATGGAATCGATCTCAACCGCCATCGGCGCGAAGAACATGCCCCGCGCGCAGTCCGGCCCGAGATGGGAGCGGGCGACCAGCTTGCCCTCCCGCACCATGCGGACGGCGTGCGTGTCGAGCATCTCCAGCGCATCCACGTCGATCACCGGGCCGACATCGGTCGCGAGCAGACCGGGATCGCCGATCGCCAGCTCCTTCATCGCGCCGGCGAGCATGGCCAGGATCTTGTCGGCGACCTCCTCCTGCAGGAAGAGGACGCGCAGCGCCGAGCAGCGCTGGCCCGCACTCTGGAAGGCGGAGGTGACGGCGTCCTGCACCACCTGCTCGGGCAGCGCGGAAGAATCGACGATCATGGCGTTCTGGCCGCCGGTCTCGGCGATGAACGGCACGATCGGCCCGTCGCGGTCGGCCAACGCCCTGGCGATCTTGCGCGCGGTGTCGGTCGAGCCGGTGAAGGCGACGCCGGAGATGCGCGTGTCGGCAACGAGCTTCGCGCCGACCTTGCCGTCGCCCGGCAAGAGGTGGACGACCTCGCCCGGGATCCCGGCCTCGTGCATGAGGCGGACGGCGTATGTGGCGATCGCCGGCGTCTGCTCGGCCGGCTTGGCGATGACGGCGTTGCCGGCCGCCAATGCCGCGGTCACCTGGCCGGTGAAGATCGCCAGCGGGAAGTTCCACGGGCTGATGCAGGCGAAGACGCCGCGGCCGTGCAGCTCCATGCGGTTCTTCTCGCCGGTCGGTCCCGGCAGCTCGATCGGCCGGGCGAAGTCGGCGCGAGCCCGGGCGGCGTAGTAGCGGCAGAAGTCGACGGCTTCCCGCACCTCGGCGATCGCATCGGGCAGCGTCTTCCCGCCTTCGCGGACGGCGAGCGCCATCAGCGCCGGCATGTGGTCCTCGTAGAGCGAGGCGAGGCGATCGAGCGCCAGCGCCCGATGCTCGGCCGGGGTCTCGTCCCAGCCCTTGGCGGCGGCCGACGCCGAGGCCAGCGCGGTCGCCACCGCCCGCTCGTCGGCCTCGACGATGGTCGAGACCCGGCGGCTCGTGTCGGCGGGATCGAAGCCAGGCCGTTCGCTGCCGGCAACCGCGCGGCCGTCGACCAGAGGCTCCGCCCGCCACGGCGCCCGGGCCGCATGTGCCATCGCCTCGGCGAGATGGGTGAGACTGGGATCGTCGGAGAGGTCGAGGCCGCGCGAGTTGGCGCGCTCCGGGCGGTAGAGATCGAGCGGATGGGGAATGCGCGGATGCGGCTTGGCGGCGAGGCCGCGAAGGCGCGTCACCGGATCGGTGACGATCTCCTCCAGCGGCAGGGACTCGTTCACGATGCGGTTGACGAAGGAGGTGTTGGCGCCGTTCTCGAGCAGGCGCCGCACCAGATAGGCGAGCAGGTCCTCATGCGTGCCGACCGGCGCATAGACCCGGCACGGCACCTCGGCGATCACTTGCTCATAGAGCGCCTCGCCCATGCCGTGCAGGCGCTGGAACTCGAAGGGCACATTGCCGGCCAACACGCGGATCGCCGCCAGCGTATGCGCGTTGTGGGTGGCGAATTGCGGGAAGAAGGCGTCGGGCGCGGCGATCAGGCGCTTGGCCACGGCGAGATAGGAGACGTCGGTCGAGACCTTGCGGGTGAAGACCGGATATCCCAGTCCCCGCTCCTGCGCCCGCTTCACCTCCGAATCCCAATAGGCGCCCTTGACCAGGCGAACCATCAGCCGGCGGCGCGAGCCCCGCGCGATCTCCGCCAGGTGATCGACCACGGCGGCGGCCCGCTTCTGATAGGCCTGGACCGCGAGCCCGAAGCCGTCCCAGCCCTTCAGCGCCGGCGCCGCCGCGACCGCGGCGATGACGTCGAGCGAGATCTCGAGGCGATCGGCCTCCTCGGCGTCGACGGTGAAGCCGATGCCGTGCTTCGCTGCATCCGCGGCCAGCGACACCAGCCGCGGCACCAGCTCGCCCATGACGCGGGCGCGCTTGCCGTGCTCGTAGCGCGGATGCAGCGCCGAGAGCTTGACCGAGATGCCGGGCGCGACGATCGGTCCGCGCCCCTTGGCAGCCTTGCCGATGGCGGCGATGGCCGCCTGATACGAAGCGAGGTAGCGGTCGGCATCTGCCTGGGTCCGCGCCGCCTCGCCCAGCATGTCGTAGGAATAGCGATAGCCCCTGGCTTCCATCGCCTCGGCGCGGTCGAGCGCCTCGGCGATGGTGCGGCCCATGACGAACTGACGGCCGAGGATGCGCATCGCCTGCGTCACCGCCTGACGGATCACCGGCTCGCCCGAGCGGCGCACGATGCGCTTCAGCACGCCGGTCCAGTCCTGGTCCTCGTCGGCGGCGAGGCCCATGACCCGGCCGGTCAACATCAGCGCCCAGGTGGAGGCGTTGACGAACAGCGAGTCCGACTGGCCGAGATGGGTGTCCCAGTCGGCGCTGCCGATCTTGTCGCGAATCAGTCGGTCGGCGGTCTCGGCGTCGGGGATGCGCAGCAGCGCCTCGGCGAGGCACATCAGCACCACGCCCTCACGGCTGGAGAGTGCGTATTCGTGCAGGAAGGCATCGAGCCCGCCGGCACCGACCCGGCCCTTCCGCACCTCCTGGACCAGCGCGCGCGCCGTCAGCGTCACCTGGCGCATCTGCTCGGGGCTGAGCGCCGCTTCGGCGAGCAGCGCCTCGACAACCTGGGTCTCGTCGGCACGGTAGAGCCGCGGCAGCCTCGCCCGGGGGCCGCTCGCAGGCGACGGCGGTCGATCGAAGACGAAAGAGCGGTCCATCGCCGCCTCCGTCACGCCTGCTTCTGGAAGAAGCCGCTGGAGCGCGCCCAGTCGAGCACGGTCTTGCGGTATTCCTCGCTAAAATGGCTGGGGAGGAAGGGCGTGGCACCGGCGAGGTCGACCGGCACGAAGCGTTCGCCCTCCCGTCGCATCGCCCAGAAGCCGGTATATGACGACACCGGGCCGAGGGCCTCGGCGACGGCGAAGGTCACGCCGGGGTGGAAGGGCTTCCGGTTCTTCGGATCGACGACGGCGTCGCGATCGAGGTTGGCGCGGGCGTAAGCCTCGTCGACCTCGGTCAGCTGCTGCTCCAGATCGTCGCCGCAGAGGAGCCCGCCCTCGGCCACCAGGCGCTTGCCCTCGGCCAGGTCGGCGACGACGTCGGCGTAGTAGTGCGAGCCGTCGATGTAGACGATGTCGAAGGCGCGCTCGCGCAGCATCGACAGCACGTCCTTCGAGCGCCCGCGCAGGTGGTCGACGCGGACCTTCTTAGATACGCAGGAGGCGTTGTGGCGAAAGACCGCATATGCCAGGTCGACCGCCGCCGCCCGGTCCATGATGCGATAGGCACCATCGGCGTTGATGTCGTCGGCGGCCAGATAGGGCGCCCAGGTATCCACCGCCAGGATCTCGCCCTCGCCGGCGATGAACCGGTCGATGGCGGCCGCCCAGGTCAGCATGGAGGCCCCCATCCAGGACCCGACCTCGAGGATGCGAAGGCCGCTGCCTCGCTGGGCGAAGAGCGAGACCGCGGCGGTGAGCCAGAGGTGGCGCATCGCGTTCTCGCGGCCGAGCTGCATGGCATTGAGGGCGTCGGGCAGGAACGGCTTGCCCGGGGAGATCAGGCCGAGGATGTCCTTCATTCCGTTATCATACCCGCAAGAATGTGGTCGCGGCGATCACGCGCTCGCCTCAAGCCTTGATCGCAAGCGCGATCAATGTACGGCTCTCGCGCCGCCGCGAAGTCGCAAATCCGCACGGGGCGCCCGAGCGGGGCAGGCCCGCAGCCGCGAAGCGGCGAGGACACCGCGAAAGCGAGGGAGCCAGAACGGCGCGTCCGCAACCCTCGTTTCCTGTTGGAAACAGTCTCCGGAGCGTGGCACTCTAAGTGCCTTCCTCGCCGGAGCCCTCCGCCATGACCGCCGTCCCCATCCGCGCCCGCTCGACCTCGGCCCAGGAAGAGACGGAGTGGAAGCTCCGCACCGACCTCGCCGCCGTGTTCCGCATCCATGCGCGGCACGACTGGAACGAGCAGATCGGCAACCATCACTCGGTCATGCTGCCGGGCGGCGGCGACAAGCCCCTGTTCCTGATCAACCCGCGCGGCCTCCTGTTCCAGGAGATCACCGCATCCAACCTGATCGTCTGCGATCTGGACGGCAATGTGGTCGCGGGCACGGGCGAGCTCCGCAAAGTCGCCTTCATCATCCATGCCCGTATCCACCTCGCCAATCCCAAGGCGGTGGCGGTGCTGCACGTCCATCCGCAGTACCTGACGGCGCTGTCGATGATCGACCGCGGGCGGCTCGAGCTCTCGCACATGAACAACCTCACCCTCAATGACCGCATCGCCTATGACGACGAGGCGACCGGCGCGATCACGCTGGACGAGGGCGACCGCTATGCCCGCGTGCTGGGCGACAAGACCATCCTGATGATGCCGGGGCACGGCGTGACCGTCGTCGGCCCCACCATCGAGGAGGCCTTCGACGAACTCTGCGGCGCCGAGCGGACCGCGATGTACCAGATCACCGCGATGCAAACCGGCCAGAAGCTGCTGAAGCTGCCCGAGCACGCGCGGCGGCGCCATCTCGGCCCGATCGGCGATCGCTGGGATTCACGCATGCATCTGGACGCCTGGCGGCGAATCCTCGACAAGGAAGAGCCGGACTATGCGAGCTGAAGGAAAGACCGACCGATGACTGACGATTCCGCCTCCCGCACCAACGACAATCCCTATCTCCGCCTCAACGTCCGGCCGTTCATCAACTGCGCCTCCGTCCGCACCATCCACGGCGGCAGCCTGATGCGGCCCGAGGTGAAGACGGCGATGGCACGAGCCGCCGGCCAGTTCGTGAACATCTACGAGCTGATGGAAGAGGCCGGAAAGCGCATCGGCGAGCTGATGGGCTGCGAGTTCGGCATCGTCACGCCGGGCAGCGCCGCCGCGGTCTGCCTCGGCACCGCCGGCGCCGTCGCCGGCAACGATCCCGAGCGCATCTCGCGCCTGCCGCTGACCGAAGGGATGCGGAACAAGGTGCTGATGGGGAAGGGCCACCGCTTCTCCTACGACCACGCCATCCGCATGGTCGGAACCACCATCCACGAGTTCGCATCGAAGGAAGAGCTGGCGAAGCTGCTGGAAGACCCGACGGTCGCGATGATCTGCGTCTACGGCCTGGTCGAGCCGAACGGCCCCGTCTCGCTCGAGGACATGGTGGCCCTCGCCAAGCCGAAGAACGTGCCGATCATGGTGGATGCCGCCTCCGAGCACATCGAGCGGCCGTCGCCCTGGCTGGTCCGCGGCGCCGACATGGTGATCTACTCCGGTGGCAAGTTCCTGCAGGCGCCGCAGGTCACCGGCCTGCTTCTCGGCAAGGAGAAGATCATCCGCGCCGCCTGGGCCAATGCGTCCCCGCACCAGGGCATCGGCCGGCCGATGAAGGTCTCCAAGGAAGACATCATCGGCGTCGTCACCGCGCTCGAATACTGGGTCGGCGAACGCGACCATCCCGGCGAGCGCAAGCAGTGGCAGGCCTATCTCGACATCATCGCGAAGAAGCTGTCTGCCGTCCCCGGCGTCGAGACCAAGGTCCGCGCGCCGTCGGGCGGCGTGAAGGTGCCTCGCCTGATCATCTCCTGGGACCCCGCCAAGATCGCCCTCACCGGCCTTGAGCTGCGCCAGCGCCTCCTCGACGGCGAGCCGCGCATCATGCTCGACGACATGGAAGCGACCAACCGCTCGGTGGTGGTCGATCCCTTCAACATGGTGAAGGGCGAGGCCGAGCTGGTCGGCGACGCCATGGCGCGCGCGATCGCGGCCAAGCCGATCGCGGCCCCGGCCCCGGCGCCGTCCGCCAAGGTGACAGGAAGCTGGGAGGTGAAGATCGACTTCGGCGACGGCCCGGCGACCCATCGGCTCGAGCTGACGCAGTCGGGCGCCTCGGTCGGCGGGCGGCACAAGACCCGCTACTTCGACAGCGACGTCTCCGGCACCGTCGCCGGCGACCACGTCACCATCTCGGCGCTCCACCGCTACGAGGGGTGCCGGCTGGGCTATCGCTTCGAGGGAACGGCGACCGACGGGACGATCTCGGGCGAGGTCGTGCTGGGAACCGGCGGCGAGGCCCATCAGGGCCCGGTCAATCTCGCGCAGTACGGCAAGACGACCTTCACCGCGAAGCGCGTCGCCGGCTGATCAGTCGGCGTCGCGACTTGCGGTCCTGGGCTCAGCGCATCGCCTGACGGCGGGCCATGTCTTCGATCTGGGCGTCGATGCTTTCGACATTGGCTTCGGCTTCCCAGATCCGCCACTCGCGGAGGAGCAGGAGCACGGCAACCACGAAGAACACGACCCCGATCATCTCACCCACCGACATCACATAGTTCCTTCGGTTCAGCAGTTCGTCGGCGCGGAACATGCCGAAGATCGGGCCCCGGCGCCGTGACGACGCTCACACCGAAGTGAATGACGGCTCGAAAATTTCGTCTAGCGGCGGGCGCGATGGCGGACGACGCCGCGGACTTTCGACTGCGGCGCCTGCGGATTGGACGGCTCGATCTTGCTCAGCCATTCGAGGCAGAGCAGGAGAACCGAAACACCTACGAACATGAGACCGATGATCTCGCCGACGCCCATGACACGCTCCGTTGAAACTACACTCTCAAGGACGACTCTAGCGCCCGGTCGGTTTACGGCCGGTTAACGCCGGGCTGTTTTCTTATGAGAAATCATTGTTCTACCTCAATGCCTTGGCATAGGCGCAGGGGTGGTGATAGCGTTCCCGCCCCGCCCATTCGAAGGACTTTCCGATCATGCGCGTGTTCACCGCCTCGCTGGCGACCGAGACCAACACCTTCTCGCCGATGCTGACCAGCCGGACCGGGTTCGAGGAATCCTTCTACGCGCCGGCCGGCAAGCATCCGGACCACCCGAAGCTGTTCACCGCCCCCCTGGCGGCGGCACGCAAGCGCGCCAAGTCGTCGAACTGGGACGTGGTCGAGGGCACCTGCACCTTCGCCGAGCCGGCGGGCACGGTGACACGGGAGGCCTATGAGGGCCTTCGCGAGGAGATCCTGGACCAGCTCAAGGCGGCGATGCCGGTCGACGCGGTGGTGATGGGCCTCCATGGCGCCATGGTCGCGGAAGGTTATGACGACTGCGAGGGCGACCTTCTGACCCGCATCCGCAAGATCGTCGGACCGAAGGTGCCGATCGGCGCCGAGCTCGACCCGCATTGCCACATGACCGACGCGATGCTGACCTCGACCGACGCGATGATCTGCTTCAAGGAGTTCCCGCACACCGATTTCGCCGAGCGCGGCGAGGAGCTGGTCTCGATCATCGCCGACACCGCGGTCGGCAAGCTGAAGCCAGTGCAGAGCCTCTTCGATTGCCGGATGATCAACTCCTACCCGACCTCGCGCGAGCCGATGCGCAGCTTCGTCGACAAGACCAAGGCGATGGAGGGGAAGAACGGCGTGCTCTCGATCTCCGTCATCCATTGCTATCCCTATGCCGACGTTCCCGATCTCGGCACCAAGATCCTGGTCGTCACCGACAACAACAAGGCGCTGGGCGACAAGCTGGCGAAGGAGCTGGGCGAGGAACTGATCGCCATGCGCGACAGCGTGCGCCCGGCCTTCCTCACCCTCGAGGGTGCGCTGGATGCCGCGCTCAAGGTCGAGGGCGGACCCGCCGTCGTCGCCGAACCCGCCGACAATGCCGGCGGCGGGGCTCCGTCGGATTCGACCTTCTTCCTCGAGCTGCTGCGCAAGCGCGGCGTCAAGAACGTCGCCGTCGGCCCGATCTGGGATCCGATCGCGGTCCGCATGTGCCACGCCGCCGGCGACGGCGCCTCCTTCGACCTCCGCTTCGGCGGCAAGATGGGCCCGACCTCGGGCGAGCCGATCGACGCCAAGGTCAAGGTGATCAAGTGCGTGAAGGCCGGGACCCAGACCTTCTCCGGCGCCGTCGTCGACATCGGCGACGCCGCCTCGATCGAGTTCGACGGCATCACCGTGGTGCTGATCTCGATCCGCACCCAGGCGCTGGGCACCGATCTCTTCACCAATCTCGGCGTCGACCTGAAGTCCAAGCGCGTCATCATCGTCAAGTCGACCAATCACTTCCACGGCGCCTTCGGCCCGATCGCCAAGCAGGTGCTCTACTCCGACGGCCCTGGCGCGCTGCCGCGCGACTTCAAGAAGGTGCCGTATACGCGGGTGAAGCGGCCGATCTGGCCGCTCGACGACAACCCGTGGGGCGTCCGCTAGGGGGATCGGGCTCGTGCGCATCTTCACAGGCGCCCTGGCGACGGAGACCAACACCTTCTCGCCGATGCCGACCGACCGGGCCTTGTTCGAGGAGACCTTCTTCGCCGAGGCGGGGAAGCATCCGGACAAGCCGAGCTTCATGTCGGGCACCACCTTCGCCGCCCGCAAACGCGCCAGTACGTCGAACTGGCAGGTGATCGAGGGGCTGCACGCGCTGGCGATGCCGGCCGGACGCACGGTCAGGTCGGTCTACGAGCAGCTGCGCGACCAGCTCCTCGACGAGCTGAAGGCGGCGATGCCGGTCGACATCGTGGCGCTCAACCTTCACGGCGCGATGGCGGCCGATGGCTACGACGATTGCGAGGGCGATATCCTGGAGCGTATCAGGAAGATCGTCGGGCCGAAGGTCGCGGTCGGTGCCGAGCTCGATCCGCATTGCCACCTGACCGCGAAGATGGTCGCCAACTCGGACGCCATCGTCATCATGAAGGAATATCCGCACACGGACTTCCTGGAGCGCGGCGACGAGCTGGTCGACATCCTGGCCAGGACGGCCAAGGGCGAGGTCAAGCCGGTCGCCAGCGTCTATGACTGCCGGATGCTGGTGATGCTGCGCCCGACCAGGGAGCCGGCGCGCGGCCTGGTCGACAAGATCAAGGCCATGGAGGGGAAGGACGGCATCCTCTCGATCTCGCTCGTCCACGGCTTCGCCTGGGGCGATGTCGACGATCTCGGCACCAAGGTCCTGGTGGTCACGGACAACAGGAAGGACCACGGCGACAAGATCGCAGCCGAGCTCGGCCGCGAGATCTGGGAAAAGCGCGACGCGCTCACCACCAAGCTGCTTTCGCCCGACGAGGCGCTGGACGAAGCACTGAAGATCAAGGATAGCCCAGTCGTCATCGCCGATCCGGCCGACAATGCCGGCGGCGGCGCGCCCTCGGATTCGACGTTCTTCATCCAGCTGATGCGAAAGCGCGGCATGACCAATGTCGCCAACGCACCGATCTGGGACCCGGGCGCGGTCAAGCTCTGCTTCGCGGCGGGCCTCGGCGGCACGCTCGATCTCCGCTTCGGCGGCAAGCTCGGGCCGACCTCCGGCGATCCGATCGACGCCAAGGTGAAAGTCTTAGGGCTGCTCAGGAACGGCAAGCAGCCCTTCGCCGATGCCTTCTTCGACATGGGCGACATGGCCGGCATCGAGTTCGACGGTATCGCCGTGGTGCTCTCGTCGAGCCGGGTCCAGGCCTATCACCCCGATCTCTTCAGCATGGTCGGCATCGACCCGATGAAGCGCCACATCCTGGTGGTGAAGTCGACCAACCATTTCCATGCCGGCTTCGGCCCGGTCGCCGCGCAGATCCTCTATTCCGACGGGCCGGGCGCGCTCGCCGGCGATCCCAGGCGCATCCCCTACACCAAGCGGAAGAAGCCGATGTGGCCGTTCGAGCCCGATCCCTGGGCGACGGCTTAAGGAGCGACCTGAATGCGCGTGTTCACCGCGGCGCTGGCGACCGAGACCAACACCTTCTCGCCGATGCCGACCGACCGGACGCTGTTCGAAGAGACGTTCTACGCGCCGGCGGGGACGCACGGGCCGAAGCCGGAGTTCTTCTCCGGCCAGACCTTCGCCGCCCGCAAGCGCGCCGCCAGCTCGAACTGGGACGTGGTCGAAGGTTTGCACACCTTCGCCATGCCGGCCGGCAAGACGGTGAAGGCGGTCTACGAGGAGTATCGCGACCAGATCCTGTCCGAGCTGAAGGCGGCGCTGCCGGTCGATATCGTCGCCCTCGGCCTGCATGGCGCCATGGTCGCCGAGGACTACGACGACTGCGAGGGCGACCTGCTGGAACGCGTCCGCGCTCTGGTCGGGCCGAAGGTGGCCGTTGGGATCGAGATCGATCCGCACTGCCACATGACCGAGAAGATGGTGAAGAACGCCGACGCCATCGTCATCTTCAAGGAATACCCGCACACCGACTTCATGGAACGCGGCGACGAGCTGATCGATCTGCTCGCCAAGACCGCGCGCGGCGAGGCGAAGCCGCGGATGAGCCTGCATGACTGCCGGATGCTGGCGTTTCTCCGCACCACCCGCGAGCCGGTGCGCGGCTTCGTCGACAAGATCCAGGCGATGGAAGGGAAGGACGGCATCCTCTCGATCTCCATCGTCCACGGCTTTCCCTATGGCGACGTCGCCGACATCGGCACCAAGGTTCTGGTGATCACCGACGACAAGAAGGAGCACGGCGATCGCGTCGCCAAGGCGCTCGGCCACGAGCTGTGGGAGAAGCGCGCCGACCTGCAGCCGGACCTCCTCACCATCGATGAGGCGATCGACCAAGCCCTGGCCTCGCCGGATGCACCGGTGACCATCGCCGATCCCGCCGACAATGCCGGCGGCGGCGCGCCCTCGGACGCGACCTTCTTCTTCCGTGCCTTGCACAAGCGCGGCATCCGCAACGTCGCAATCGCGCCGATGTGGGACCCGGGCGCAGTCAAGCTCTGCTTCGCCGCGGGCTTGGGCGGCGAGCTCGATCTCCGCTTCGGCGGCAAGCTCGGCCCCACATCCGGCGATCCGGTGGATGCGCATGTGAAGGTGATCGGGCTCGCCCGCAATGCGAAGCAGAGATTCGGCGCGACCGAGTTCGATCTCGGCGACGTCGCCGGCATCGAGGTCGACGGCATCGCCCTGACGCTCACCACCCAGCGCGTGCAAGCGCTGCATCCCGATGTCTTCTCGGTCGCCGGCATCGACCCGACCAAGCGCAAGATCCTGGTGGCGAAGTCGACCAATCACTTCTATTCAGGATTCGCCACCGTCTCGAAGACCATCATCTACTCCGACGGCCCCGGTGCGCTTGCCGGCGACTTCCGTCAAATCCCCTTCACCAAGCGCGGCCGCAAGATGTGGCCCTTCGACGCCGACCCCTGGAGCGATTGAAATCCCATGACCAAGTCCCAAACTGCGTCCCGGCCGAACGAGAGCATCTACCAGCGCATCGGCCTTCGGACCATCGTCAACGCGTCCGGCCCCTCGACCCGGCTCACCGGCGGCATCATGCGGCCCGAGGTCGCCGAGGCGATGGCCGAGGCCTCGCAATGGTGCGTCGATCTCGCCGAGCTGCAGGGCCGCGCCTCCGAGATCCTGGCGGAGGCGACCGGTGCCGAGGCCGGCTACGTCACCGCCGGCGCCTCGGCGGCGCTGATGCTGGCATCCGCCGCCTGCCTCGCCGGCCTCGATCCCGCGAAGATGAACCGCCTGCCGGACACCACCGGCATGAAGAATGAGGTCGTGATGTCGCGCAGCCAGCGCAACATGTACGACCACGCCGTCGCCCAGGCCGGCGCCAAGCTGATCGAGGTCGGCATCCCCGACCGCTTCTCCGGCGCCGGCGTGCGCGACGCCCAGGTGTGGGAATACGAGGCGGCGATCACCGACAAGACCGCGGCCATCCTCTGGGTCGCCCAGGCGCATACCGAGCCCAGCCTCAAGGAGATCGTGACGCTCGCGCGCCGCCACGGCGTGCCGGTGATCGTCGACGCCGCGGGCCAGCTGCCGCCGGCCGAGAATCTGAAGCGCTTCATCGCCGAGGGCGCCGACCTCGTAGCATTCTCCGGCGGAAAGGCGATCGGCGGACCCCAGGCGTCCGGCATCCTCTGCGGCCGCCGCGACCTTGTGCAGTCGGCCGCCCTCCAGCAGCTCGACCACGACACCTATTTCGAGCAGTGGACCCCGCCGGCCTCGCTGTTCGACA
>CAMDFP010000078.1 GCA_945897335.1 Asaia bogorensis
ATCGCCGGCTTTGCCCGCACGCTGGCCGCGCGCTCGGCGACCTATGATCTCTGGGCGATCTCGACCCGGCACGCGGCGACCGACGAGGAGCTCCACCACCTGGCATTCACCTACCTGCCGCATTTCCAGCCCTGGGCCGGACCGCCGCCGGTCTAGCGTCGGCCTATCCGTGCCAGCGCGGGATCTCGACGTCGCGGTGGACCGAGACCGAGATCAGCAACCCGGCGCCGGCCAGCAGCGTCAGCATGGCGGTGCCGCCGTAGGAGACCAGCGGCAGCGGGATGCCGACCACCGGCACCAGCCCCATCACCATCGCCATGTTGATGAAGACGTAGAGGAACATCTGGGTGGTGACGCCGATCGCGACCAGCCGGCCGAACTGGCTGCGGGTCCTGAGCGCGATCGCGAAGCCGTATGTGAGCACCAGCACGTAGAGCCCGAGCAGGACCAGGCATCCGACCATGCCGAACTCCTCGGCCAGCACCGTGAAGATGAAGTCCGTCTGCATTTCCGGAAGGAAGCGGAGCTGGCCCTGGGTCCCGTTGAGAAACCCCTTGCCGAAGATGCCGCCGGAGCCCAGCGCGATCTTCGACTGCAGGATGTTGTAGCCGGCGCCGAGCGGATCCTGGGACGGATCGAGAAAGGTGTAGACCCGGCGCTTCTGGTAGTCCTTGAGGAAAGACCAGGCGACGGGCACCGCCGCCCCCGCCAGGCCGCCGACCACGATGAACTTCCAGATGCGCACGCCGGCCGCCAGCATCACCGCGGCCGAGCCGATGGCGAGCAGCATGGCCGTGCCCAGGTTCGGCTGGCGCAGCACGAGGGCCACCGGCGCGCCGATCAGCAGCAGCGACGGGATCAGCAGCAGCGGCTTGCCCACCTGCTCCAGCGTGAGACCGTGAAAATAGCGCGCCAGCGCCAATACCAGCGCCAGCTTCATCAGCTCCGACGGCTGCAGCTGGATCAGGCCGCCGAAGTCGATCCAGCGCTGGGCACCGCCGCCGACTCGGCCCATGACGTCCACCACCACCAGGAGGACAAGGGCGAGCCCGTAGATCAGATAGGCGTAGCGGAGCCAGAGCCGAACATCGACCAGCGCGATCGCCATCATGACGACGAGGCCGACGGCCAGCCTTGTCAGCTGGCGCGACGCCCAGGGCGACCAGGCGCCGCCGGCGGCCGAATAGAGGATGGCGATGCCGATCGCCGCGATCGCCAACACCAGCGCCACCAGCCCCCAGTTCACCAGGAGCAGCTTCCGGAGCAGGCTGAGATCAGGAGCGGGCCGGCCGATCTCTTGGACCATGGGCGAGATTTAGCCGATTCTTGCCCTATGATACAGGCACCGCTCGTCCCCACCCCCTGATACCGCCCTCACTTCCTCGGACATCACATGCGCATCGAGATCATCTGCACGGGGGACGAAGTCCTCACCGGCAAGATCGTCAACTCGAACTTCAGCTACATGAGCCAGAAGCTGGAGGATGTCGGTCTCTCCGTGGTCTGGGGCACCACGGTCGGCGACGACCGCGAGCGCCTCGAGGAGGCGTTCCGGCTGGCGTCGGCCCGTGCCGACGCGGTGATCGTCAACGGAGGCTTAGGCCCGACCGTCGACGACCTTTCCCAGGAGATCGCCGCCAAGGCCGCCGGGGTCGAGCTGGTGCTGAACCAGGAATGGCTCGCGCGCATGGAGGACTTCTTCAAGCGCCGCAGCCGCGTGATGCCGCCCAACAACACCAAGCAGGCGATGCTGCCGGCAACGGCCGAGATCCTCGACAACCCGATCGGCACCGCCTGCGGCTTCGCCGTCGACATCGGCAAGGCTCGCTTCTTCTTCACCCCCGGCGTGCCGCGCGAGCTTCGCCGCATGCTGGAGGAGCAGATCGTGCCGCGCCTGCTGGCGAAGAGCGGCCGCGCCGTCACCATCCACCTCAAGCGCTTCCACTCCTATGGCCTCGGCGAGTCGCATGTCGACCAGCTGTTGGCCGGCATCGAGGAGATGGTTCCGGACGGCAGCATCAAGCTGGGCTTCCGCGCGCACTACCCGCAGCTCGAGACCAAGCTGGTGGTGCGGGGCGCCGACATGGACGACGTGCGGCGCAAGCTCGCTCCGGTCGAGGCCGAGGTGAGGAAGCGCGTCGGCACCTTCATCCTGGCCGAGGACGACCAGACTCTCGAAGGCGTTGTGCTGGCGGCGCTCGCCGGTGGCGCGAAGACGCTCGCCGTCGCCGAGACCTTCACCGGCGGCCAGATCGCCGCCCGCGTCGCACACCTGGCCGGCGCCGAGACGATGTTCAAGCGCGGCGTCGTCGCCCGCGACTTGGGCCAGCTGCGTGCCGCGATCGGGCTTCGTGCCGAAGGCGGCCTGGCCTCGACTGAGGCCGCGATCGAGGCCGCTCGCGCACTCCGCGCCCAGGCCGGCGCCAGCCACGCGCTCGCCGTCCTGGTCGACCTCGACGAAGGCGCCGACCGGCTCGAATTCGGCGGCACCCTCTATATCGCCATTGCCACCGACAGGGACGCCGTGTCGCGCCAGGCGCGATTGCTGGGCGGCCGCGAATGGGTGCGCCTCGGCGCCGTCGAGATGGGCCTCGACTGCCTCCGCCGCTATCTGCAGGGCCTGCCGGTCGACGAGAAGATCGACTTCGAGAAGAAGTAGGCGGCCGCGTTACATCGCCGCCGACTGGACCCGCCGCTCGTCCATCCCGAGTTCGCGCGCGGTCGTCACCAGCGACTGCCAGATCTCGTCAGGCAGCGGGATGCCTTCGGCCAGGCGCTTTTCGCGGAGCCGCGCTTCGGTCTCGCCAGGCACCAGCACTTCCTCGCCGGGAACCGGCTTCGCCGTCTTGACCCAGCCGATGAAGCGATCGAGCTCGCCCGGAAGGAAATTCGCCGGATCGACGATCTTCGGATCTACGTAGAAGGACATCATGCCGTTGGCGAAGCGGCGGCCGGCCTCGGCGGCACCGGTGCCGGTCAGGGCGCCGCCCAGCACCTCGCACATGAATGCGAGACCGGAGCCCTTGTGGTCGCCGAAGGCGCGGATGGCGCCCTTGCCTTGTCTGTAATCGCGGCCTCCCGCCACGTCGTAGTCGCCGTAGAGGAGATGCGGGTCGCCGCCCATCTTGCCGTCCGGGCCGATCAAGGCGTGATCGGGCACCTTCTTGCCGCCCTTGCTCGCCACCAGCACCTTGCCCTCGGCGACGACGGATGTGGCGAAGTCCAGAACCAGCGGCGGCAGGCCGGGCCTCGGCACGCCGACGCAATAGGGTGCGGTCGAGAAGCGCCGCTCGACGGCGCCGTAGGGTGCGACCAGGATCGAGCCGGCGGCGTTGACGAAATGAACCGAGACCAGCCCCGCCTCCGCCGCCATCTCGGCCCAGTCGCCGACCCGGCCGATATGGCCCGAGTTGCGCAGGGCCACAGCCGAAAGCCCCATCGCCCGGCACTTGTCGATGCCGATCCGGACGGCCTGCGGCGCCGCGGTCTGGCCGAAGCCGTAGCGGGCATCGACCACGGCCAGGACCGGCGTCTCCACCACAATCTCGACCTTGCGGTCTGCGTGGATCTGACCCTCGGCCTTCATCTGCACGTAGCGCGGGACGCGGACGACGCCGTGGCTGTCATGGCCGGTCAGGTTGGCGGCGACGAGGTAGCGGCCGACGCGGGCACCCTCCTCGGCCGAGCAGCCGGCCTTGACGAAAATCTCGCCGACGAAGTCCTGCAACGAGCTCGCCTTCAGCGTCACCATGCGCGGGTCTCTCGATGGAAAGGTGGAAGATCAGATCTCGACGGTGGTGCCGACTTCGACAACCCGATCGGGAGGAAGCTGAAAGAAGTCCATGGCGCTGGTCGCGTTGCGCGACATCCAGGCGAAGAGCGCTTCCCGCCAGAGCGACATCCCCGGCTTGATCGACGGGCGGATGGCCTCGCGGCTGAGGAAGAACGAGGTATCGAACGGTTCGATCACCAGGCCCTGGGCGGCGCCCAGCTTCAGCGCTTTCGGCACGTCGGCGATGTCCATGAAGCCGAAGCGGACGACGACGCGCCAGAAGCCCGAGCCGAGGTCGCGGATCTCCAGCCGGTCGCCGTCCGGCCAGGTGGGCACGTCGGCCGTAACGACCGTCAGCAATACGTTACGCTCGTGCAAGACCTTGTTGTGCTTCAGGTTGTGCAGCAGCGCATGCGGCACGGTGTCGACCGACCCGGTCATATAGATCGCCGTCCCGCTGACGCGATGAACCGATTTCTTGCTCGACCGGAGGAACACGTCCATCGGGATGGTGTCGCTGCGCAGCCGTTCGAACAGGAGCTGGCGGCCGCGCTTCCAGGTGGTCAGCAGGACGAAGAATGCGAGGCCGATGCCGAGGGGGAACCAGCCGCCATCGGGAATCTTCACCATGTTGGCGCCGAGATAGGCGAGATCGATGACCAGGAACACGCCGAACAGGCTCAGAGATGCGAGCAGAGTCCATTTCGCCACGAGGCGCGCGTAGAGGAATGCCAGCAGCGTATCGATCGTCATCGTCGCGGTGACGGCGATGCCGTAGGCGGCGGCGAGGTTGGTGGTCGATCCGAATCCGAGCACGAGAGCGACGACGAAGACCGCGAGCGTCCAGTTGACGAACGGGATGTAGATCTGGCCGATCTCCGACGACGACGTATGCGCGATCTTCATTCGCGGCAGAAGGCCGAGCTGAATGGCCTGCTGCGTCACCGAGAAGGCGCCGGAGATGACGGCCTGGGAGGCGATGACCGCTGCCATCGTCGAGAGCACGATCAGCGGCACCAGCGCCCACTCCGGCGCCAGACTGTAGAAGGGGTTGACGACGGCCTCGGGATTGTCGAGCAGCAACGCGCCCTGACCGAGATAGTTCAGCATCAGCGCCGGGAGCACGAAGAAGAACCAGGCCCTGCGGATGGGTTCGCGGCCGAAGTGACCCATGTCGGCGTAGAGCGCTTCGGCGCCGGTGACGGCCAGGACGACGGTGCCGAGCGTGAGAAACGCCTTCAGCCTGTCGGTGATGAAGAAGTCGATCGCATAGTGAGGGCTGAGAGCGAACAGGATCGTCGGGTGCCGGGCAATGGCGTTGATGCCGAGCACGGCGAGCGTCACGAACCAAAGAACCATGATCGGGCCAAACAGCTTGCCGACGCTGGCCGTGCCCCGTCTCTGGATGACGAAGAGGCCGGCAAGGATGGTGACGGTCAGCGGCACGATGTACCCGCCGAGCGTCGGTGCCACGATCACCAATCCTTCGAGCGCGCCGAGGACGGATATCGCCGGCGTGATCATGCTGTCGCCGTAGAACAGAGCTGCGGCGAATACCCCGAGCACCAGAACGAAATACGACGTCCGCGTTCCCTGGACCGATCGGCTGACGAGCGCCAGGAGCGCCAGGCTGCCGCCCTCGCCCTTGTTGTCGGCCCGCATGATGATCATCACGTACTTGATCGAGACCAGCACCGTGACCGACCAGAAGATCAGCGACAGCACGCCATAAACGTGCGCAGCGGTCAGCTCGACCGCATGTGCGCCGAGGAAGCTCTCCTTCATCGCATAGAGCGGGCTGGTGCCGATGTCGCCGAAAACGACGCCGATGGCGCCGAGTGTCAGGCGGAGAACAGGATTGCTACCCGATGATCGAGAATGGGATTGCGACACGTATGGCTCGTTCCTAGTTGCGTCCAATCGAAAGACCCGCCGGGCAGGCGCCCGACGGGTTGAAACGCTCCTTTACCTCATCTTGCTCCCGCCGCCCATGCCTCGATCGTTAACAGGAACGAAGCGTGACCACACCGATGCCAGCTGCTCCCGCTCAAACCCGCTCCGGGCGAGCTCTCAGGAAGTCGAAGTCGCACCCCTTGTCGGCCTGCGTGATCTCGCGGGCATAGAGCTTGTCGTAGCCGCGGAGCGGCGCCGGCGCCGCCAGCCCCGACCTGCGGGCAAGCTCGTCCTCCGCCACCAGGAGGTCGATGCGCCGGTCCCTGACCGAAAGCCGGATGCGGTCGCCGGACATGACCTTGGCGAGCGGCCCGCCCGCGGCGGCGTCGGGCGTCACATGCAGGACCACGGTGCCGAAGGCGGTGCCGCTCATCCGTGCATCCGAGATCCGAACCATGTCCTTGACCCCCGCCCGGGCGAGCTTGGACGGAATCGGCAGGTAGCCCGCCTCGGGCATGCAGGAGGCCGAGGTCGGCCCCACCCCCTTCATCACCAGGAAGTCGTCGGGCGTGACGTCGAGGGCCGGATCGTCGATGCGCCTGGCCAGATCCTCGAGCCCGTCGAAGACCACGGCGCGGCCCTCGCGCTCAAACAGGCGCACGTCGGCGGCCGAGCGCTTGAAGATGGCGCCGCCCGGCGCCAGAGAACCGAACAGCGCCACCAGCCCGCCATAGGGAAGGTAGGGATCGGCGAGCGGACGCACGACCTTGCGGTCGACCCAACCCTCGTCGGCATCGAGCCGCTGGCCCAGCGTCTCGCCGGTGACGGTCGGGCAACCGAGATGCAGCAGCGGCTTCAGTTCACGCAGCACCGCGCCGACGCCGCCGGCAGAGAACAGATCCTCCATGTAGTGCTGGCCGGTCGGTTTCAGGTCGACGATGACCGGCGTGCGGTCGGAGAGCTCGTTCAGGCGTTTCAGGTCGAGGGCGATGCCGACGCGGCCAGCGATCGCCGCCAGATGCAGGACGGCATTGGTCGAGCCGCCGACGGCGAGCAGCACGGTCAGCGCGTTCTCGACCGATTTCGGCGTGATCAGCTTGTCGGGCGTGATCCCCCGCTTCGCGGCTTCGAGGGCGGCGACGCCCGAGGCCTCGCCGGCGCGCAGCCTGTCGGCATGGACGGCCGGGATCGCCGCCGTCCCCGGCAGCGCGAGGCCTAAGGTCTCGGCGATCGCGGCCATGGTCGAGGCGGTGCCCATCACCGCGCAGGTGCCGGCGGTGGTGGCGAGCTGGCTCTCGACCTTGTGGATCTCGCGGGCATCGATCTCGCCGGCCCGGTAGCGGCCCCAGAAGCGCCGGCAGTCGGTGCAGGCCCCCAGCCGCTCGCCACGATAGCCCGAGGTCAGCATCGGCCCGGCCAGAAGCTGGACCGCCGGCTTGCCGGCCGAGGCCAGCGCCATCAGCTGGGCCGGCACCGTCTTGTCGCAGCCGCCGACCGCGACCACCGCGTCCATCGGCTGTGCCCGGATCATCTCCTCGGTGTCGAGGGCCATCAGGTTCCGGTACTTGAGGCTGGTCGGGGTGAGGAACACCTCGCCCAGCGAGATCGTCGGGAAGACCACCGGCAGCCCGCCCGCGGTCAGCACGCCCCGCTTCACCGCCTCGATCAGCTCCGGCAGGTTCCGGTGGCAGTTGTTGTAGCCGCTGGAGGTGTCGACGATACCCACCACCGGCCGCGCCAGCATCGCCTCGGAATAGCCCATCGAGCGGGCGAAGGACCGCCTGAGATAGAGGGCGAAGTCGCGGTCGCCGTAGTTGGTGAGGCCGCGGGCGAGGCCCAGGCCCGCCGGATTGTCCGTATCGCTCATGGTCTTCCCGGGATCGTTAACCATTACCTTACTATTTTGTCTGTACCTTCGGGGCAGCCACGCATCGGCGTGGAACGTATCGGCGTGGGTCCGAGGAGCAAGGCAACATGACCAATTCAGCCGCCGGGCCGTTCACGGCGGCGCGCCAGCGTGCCCGTCGGCAGGGCCGAACTCCGGACTCCGACACGATCCGCATGGAGGCACCCGCGCCGGTTGCCGCCGTCACCGATCTCGGCCCCGTGCTGGCGGCGATCTCCGTGCTCGGCGGCAAGTTCGACAAGGTGATCGGCGTCGACCACCAGGAGATCGAGCGCATCCGCACCGAGGTCAGCGACATCGCGGGCCGCATCCGCACCACCAAGGCCGAGATCGCGGCCCTTCGCCATCCGCTCGCCTCCGACGACAAGCTCAACCAGGCCTCGGCCCAGCTGGAGGCCGTGGTCGCCTCCACCGAGGACGCGACCAACAACATCATGGCGGCGGCCGAGCACATCGACGAGACGATCGCCGAGCTCCGCAGCCACGTGACCGATAGCTATCAGTCCGACCGCCTCAACGACATCGCCGACCATGTCGTCCGCATCTACGAATCCTGCAACTTCCAGGACCTGACCGGGCAGCGCATCAACAAGGTGGTGAAGACGCTGGCCTTCATCGAGGAACGCGTCAACAACATGATGGCGATATGGGGCGAGGCCGAACTCGCCACCCTGCCGCTGCCCCCCTCGCTGGAGAAGCACGACGGCGGCCTCGACCTCCACGGTCCCGCCGAGGTGGGCACCGCCGACTCCGTCTCCCAGGCCGACATCGACAAGCTGTTCGGCTAGGACCGCGTCAGCGCCGCTAGAGTTCGACCAGTTTCTGGATCGCGTCCTTCAGCGGCAGGTTGGTGGCGAGGATAGGATTGCCCTTCAGCATCCCTTCGCCGGCCAGGAAGTCGTTGGTCCAGCCGCCGGCCTCGTTCACCATCAGGATGCCGGCGAGGCAGTCCCAGGAATTGATGTGGCGCTCGAAATAGGCGTCGGTGCGCCCGGCCGCGACCGCCGCCAGGCCGAGAGCGCCCGACGCACAGCGCCGGAAGCTGGCGCCGGCCTCGAGCAGGCGGAGCCCGGTGTCGGTGTAGTCCTTGTTCGGCCGGCGCTTCGACCAGCCGAGCTCGATCGCCGCCTCGTCGATGCGGGCGGTCGCCGTCACCTTCATCGGCACGCCGTCGAGCGTCGCGCCCTTGCCCTCGCGGGCCGAGAACATCTCGCGGCTCATCGGCTGGTAGATGGCACCGAGGCGGATCGTCCCGTCTTCGACATAGGCGATCGACACGCACCAATGCGCAATGCCGCGGGCGAAGTTCGATGTGCCGTCGATCGGGTCGATCACCCAGGCGCGACGGCCCGGCTTGCCGCCGGTCTCCTCGCCGAGATGCGTGTCCTCGGGGAAAGCCGCCCTGAGCCGGCCCAGGATCAGGTTCTCGACCTCGCCATCGGCCTCGGTGATGAAGTCCTGCGGCCCCTTGAACTTGACGGTGAAGCTGGAGCGGTCGAGGAAGCGGCGGCGGGCATGCTCGCCGGCCTCGCGGGCGATGGCGAGAAGGGCAAGCTCGCGCTGGTCGAGATCGGTCATCGAAATCATCCGAATTTGAGGTTCATGGTGAGAAGGCCGGCGACGACGAGGCCGGCGGCGAAGATTCGCCGCCGCCCGAAGGTCTCGCCGAGCAGGAAGTTGCCGATCAGGGTGGCGAAGAGAACCGAGGTCTCTCGGATCGCAGCCACATGAGCCATGGCGCCGAGGCTCAAAGCCCAGATGGCGATGCCGTAGCCGACGGTGGCGATGATGCCGCCGACGGCTCCACGCCACCAATGGAGCCGGAGATGACTGACGACGCGGCCGCGCCGCTGGAAGAGCGCCACCACCATCACCCACGGGCCTTCGCAGATGTTGAGCCAGACGATGTAGGCGAGCGGATCCCCGGAGACGCGGGCACCGGTGCCGTCGACCACCGTATAGCCGGCGATGGTGAGCCCGGTCAGGACCGCAAAGATGGCCGCGCGGATGTCGAGACCGCGGGGCAGCCCATGGCCGAAGGCGACGGCAGCGATACCGACGGAGACGAGCACGACGCCGATCGCCTCGCGGAAGGTGAGGTGCTCGGAAAGCAGCGTGCCGGAGAAGACCGCGACTAGCAGCGGTCCGAGCCCGCGCGCGATCGGATAGACGAAGCTGAGGTCGCCATGCGCATAGGCCTGGAGCAGGAAGTAATAGTAGAAGCCGTGGATCGCGACCGAGGCGAGGAGCCAGGGCCAGGCTTCGGCGCGCGGGATCTCGACGAACGGCGCGAAAAGGAGGCCGATCACCGAGCCGGTGCCCATCACCACCGCGAAGGTGACCAGCCGGTCGCTGTCGGACTTGACCAGAGCGTTCCAGCTCGCATGGATCACCGCCGAGAACAGAATCAGGCCGATGATCAGGGGGTCGAGCTTGGTGGCGACGCTCATGCGGCAGAAGCCGCAGCAAATCTCACTGAGTGCCTTTCCAGAACCCGATCTTGGAGCCGCGCGCAGCCATCTCCGCATTCTCGTATCCGGCATCGGACTTGCGGTCGGCGTTGGCCCAGCCGGCCCGCACCTGGGTGTATCCCAGGTCCCGGCCTTCCGCCTTGCAGAGCGCGACCGGCTTCCTGTCGTCGCTGATGCCCTTGTCGACGCACGTCACCAGCTTCCCTTCCACCAGCTCGACCAGGTGGTTGTAGGCGGCGTTGCCGCAGAGCCAGGGAAGCGCGCCGGCCTTGCACTTCTGGTCCTTGGCCGGCCCGATGATGCCGAAGAGGCGGTAGCGCTTTCCGGAGACTTCGAGAGTGTCGGACGACAGGACTTTCGCACGACCGCGAATCTCCTCTTGCGCGCGAGCCGGGGACACCGCGACAACGGCGAGCGCGAAGGTGAGGGCGATACGAAGCGCACGACGCATGACATAAATCCGTAACATAACGAGAGGCGCCGGTCGAGCGCCGGGGCTAACCATAACGCCGGGGGGAAGCGGCAATCCATGGACAAACTGACGACCGAGATGGTCGGCCTGGTGGCTGTGCTGATCGGGCTGGCCTCGTTGGTGCCGCAGCTCGCCAAGACCTGGCGGACCCGCAGCGCCGGCGACCTGTCGACCGCGTGGCTGCTGCTCCAGCTCGTCTCCTACGGCTTCGGCTTCGCCTACGTCCTGCTGCTTGACGCCTGGGCCTCGATCTTCGGGCACATCGTCGGGGGCAGCCTGACCGCGACGCTGCTGGCGCTCAAGCTCAGGTTCAGCCCGGCCGCCGGAAGATGACCCGGAGCAGCGTCGATTCGTCGGGATGCTGTCGTACCTCGGCGCCCAGCGAACGGCAGAGGTCCAGCATCCGCTCGTTCTCGGCCAGCACGTCGCCGATGATGCGCCCGATGCCACGGTCCCAGCCATATCCCAGGATGCGGGTCAGCAGCAGCAAGCCGAGGCCGAGCCCCTGACGATCGGTGCGGACGACGATCGCGAACTCCGCCCGGGCATTGTCCGGATCGGCCGACAGCCGGGCGACGCCGAGGATCTCGCTTCCGCCGGCATCGAAGGCGACCAGGGCCATCTCGCGGTCGTAGTCGATCTGGGTCAGCCGCGCCGCCAGCGACTGCGGCAGGCGCTTCAGCGGCTGCAGGAACCGCGTGCGCACGTCCTCGGGCGACAGCCTGCCAAAGAAGGCGTGAAGCGCAGGCTCGTCCTCGGGCCGGATCGGGCGGATGCGAATGGTCACGCCCGCCGCTTCGACGACGCTCTCCAGCTCGCGCGGATAGGGCCGGATCGCCAGCCGCGATTCGGCCGGGACGGTCGAACGCCGGACGCGGATGCGCGCATCCAGCGCGATCACGCCGTGCGCGTCGACCAATAGCGGGTTGATGTCGAGTTCGACCACCTCGGCCAGGTCGGAGGCCAGCTGCGCCACCCTGACCAGGGTAAGCGCCAGCGCGTCGAGATCCGCCGGCGGCTTGTCGCGGTACCCAGCCAGCAGCTTGGCAATGCGGGTGCGCTGAATCAACTCATGCGCGAGGCGGAGATTCAGCGGCGGCAGCGCCAGCGACTTGTCGTCGATCGCCTCGACCGCGGTTCCGCCATGTCCGAACAGGATGACCGGCCCGAACAGCGTGTCCTCGGCGATACCGACGATGGTCTCCAGCGCGTCGGGCCGACGCTCCATCGGCTGCACGGTGAAGCCCGAGATCCGGGCCGTCGGCTGCACACGACGCACGCGCTCCAGCATCGTCTCCGCCGCTTGGCGGGTCGCGTCCACACCTTCGAGATCGAGGACGACGCCGCCGACATCGGACTTGTGCGTGATGTCCGGCGACAGGATCTTGAGCGCCACCGGCCGGGCGAAGTCGGCAGCGAGCCGCTCCGCCTCGTCGGGATCCTTGGCGATCCGGGTCGGCACGGTCGGGATGCCATAGGCGTCGAGCACGACCTTCGCCGCCAGCTCGTCCAGCCATTCCCGGTCTTCCGCCAGGGCCGCCTCGATCGCGCCGCGAGCCTTGGCCGCATCCACTGCGAATTCCGGAATCGAGGGTGGGACTTCCATCAGCAGGCGCTGGCCCTGCCGGTAGCGGAGCGCATGGGCGAAGCCGCGGATCGCCTGTTCGGGCGTGTCGAAGGTCGGGATGGCGCTCCGGTGGAAAAGCTTGCGGGCCTCGACCGCCGCCTGGTCGCCGAGCCAGCTGGTCAGCACCACCCGGCCCTTGCCCGACGCCGCGACCGTGCTCACCACCGCCTCCGCCGCTTCGAGACCGGAGGCGATGGCGGTCGGGCAGTTGAGGACTAGCACCGCATCGGTGCCGGGGTCGGCCAGAAGCACCGCCAGCGCATCGGCGTAACGCTTGCCCTGGGCGTCGCCGATGATGTCGACCGGATTGCCCTTGGACCAGGTCGGCGGCAGCACCCGGTCGAGCCCGGCAACGGTCTCGGGCGCGAGGTTGGCGAGATGCCCGCCGTGATCGATCAGCGCGTCGGTCGCCAGCACGCCGACGCCGCCGCCGTTGGAGAGGATGGCGAGCCGGTCGCCGTCGAAGGGCTTGACGCGGCTCAGCGTCTCGACCGCGGCGAACAGCTCCTCGAGATCGAGCACGCGCAGCATGCCGGCGCGCCGGAAGGCGGCGTCGTAGACGGCATCCGATCCGGCGAGCGCGCCGGTGTGCGAGGCGGCGGCCCTGGCTCCTTCGGCATGGCGGCCGGCCTTGACCACGACCACAGGCTTGATGCGTGCGGCGGCACGCGCCGCGCTCATGAACTTCCGGGGCGAGGTCACCGCCTCGACATAGAGCAGGATCGCGCGGGTCTCGGTGTCGGCAGCGAAATGATTGAGAAGATCGCCGAAATCGACGTCGATCATGTCACCGAGAGAGACCACGGCGGAGAAGCCGATGGAGCGCGCCTTGGCCCAGTCGAGAACCGAGGTGGCGACCGCACCGGACTGGACGACGAAGGCGAGGTCGCCCGCATCGGCGAAACCGCGGGCGAAGCTGGCGTCGAGATGGATGCCGGGCACCTGCACGCCGACGCAGTTGGGACCGACGATCCGGAGGAGATGCGGCTGGGCGGCATCCAGCGTTGCCTGGCGGAGCGCCTTGCCGGCGGCATCCCCGCCCTCGCCAAAGCCGGCGGTTATGACCACCGCCGCTCGCGTCCCGCGCCGGCCGAGCTCGGCGATCAGGCCGGGCACGGTCGGTGGCGGCGTCGCGATCACGGCGAGATCGGGCGTCGCCGGCAGGCTGGCGATGTCGGGATAGGTCCAGACCCCATCGACCGAGCGCCGGCTGGGATTGACCGGGAAGACCGGGCCGCCGAAGCCGGCCCTGAGCAGGTTCTGGGCGAGGACGGCGCCAACAGTTCCCGGCCGTTCGCTGGCGCCGATGAGCGCGATCGAGGCGGGGCGGAACAGGGCGCTGAGGTTACGTTGAGACATTGCGATGGAGCATAGCCCGGTAGAATGACGGTCTTCCTATCGCGATCAAAGAGCGCGCGGCCGCCCTACCGTCAATAACGGCGATCGCGATTCACCGGATGCAGCAACGGCCGGCCAGTCACCGCACGCCGGTAGTTCTCGACGATCTGCGGCGCGGCGGTCTCGGCCCGCGTCAGCGCCGAGACATGCGGGCTGATCACCACCTTCGGGTTCTTCCAGAACGGATGGGGTGCCGGCAGCGGCTCCTCGCGAAAGACGTCGAGGGCGGCACCGCCGAGATGGCCCGAGTCGAGCAGCGCGACCAAGTCCTCGTCGACCAGGAGGCGGCCCCGCCCGGCATTGATGATGAAGGCCCCCTTCGGCAGCCAGGAGAGGCGCTTCCTGTTCAGCAGGTCTTCGGTCGCCGGAGTCAGCGGCAGCAGCACGACCAGGATGTCGGTACGGGCGAGGAAGGGTTTCAGCCCGTCATCGCCATGGAAGGTCTCGACGCCCTCGATCCGCTTCTGGGTCCGGCTCCACCCGGCGAGCGGGAATCCGAACAGCTTGAGCCGCGCCAGCGCATGACCGCCGAGCTCACCCATGCCCATCATGCCGACCCGGCGCCGCGCCCAGGAGGGCGGCGGCAGCTCGTGCCAGCGCGCCTCGGTCTGGAGGCGGCGATAGTCGAGGTCCTGCTTGTGGAAGCGCAGCACGTTCATCACGACCCACTGGGTCATGTCCTCGGTCATCGACGGATCGACGATGCGCGAGATCGGCAGGGTCTCCGGCAGCTCGGTGTCGCGGAAGACGTGATCGACTCCGGCGCCGAGCGATTGCAGCCCGCGCAGGTTCGGCAGCTTCTTCAGCGATCCCGACGGAAAGGCCCAGCCGACGCAGAAATCGATGTCTGCCGGGTTGCCGACCTTCGGCCAGACGCGCAGCTCGACGTCTGGCAGCAACCGCTCCAGCGCGCCGGTCCAGGCGGCGACATCTTCAGGGTCCGATTTGAAGAGGATGGCCATCAGCGCAGCGCTCGTCTCGTACCCCCTCCCTCGCGAAACGCGAGGGGGAGGGATGGGGTGGGGGCCGAGCGTAGCCAGGAACCGGCCGGAGCGTAACTCGAAGACATCTCGCTGCGCTCGGCCCCCACCCTGCCCTCCCCCGCCTTCGGCGAGGGAGGGTTCCGAAGGGTGGTCAGCTCGCGCGCTTCCATGTGGTCCCTTGCGCGGAGTCTTCGAGGACGACGCCCTGTGCTTTCAGCTCGTCGCGGATGCGGTCGGCTTCGGCGAAGTTCCGGGCCTTCCGGGCGGCGAGGCGCCGCTGGATCATCCCGGCGATCTCGGCCTCGCCCAGGCTGTCGCTTCCCGCCGGCTGCCAGCGGAACCAGGCGACCGGATCCTGCTGAAGCAGGCCCATGATGTCGCCCGCCGCCTTCAGCTCGCCCGCCAAACGCTGCTTCTCCGCGGCGTCCGTCGCCTTGTTCAGCTCGGTCGCGAGCTCGTGCAGATGCGAGATCGCGAGCGGCGTGTTGAGATCGTCCTCCAACGCTGCGAGAACCGCACCCGGCAACGCGTTCGCCATCGGCCCGTCCTGGCCCTGGAGCGCCTGATACAGTCGGTCGAGCCCGCTCCGCGCTTCCTTCAGGCCCTCGTTGGTCCATTCCAGCGGCTGGCGGTAGTGGCCGGTCAGCATGTAGTAGCGCAGCGCCTCGCCGGGCGCGTCGCGCAGCAGCTCGTTCACGGTGCGGAAATTGCCGAGCGACTTCGACATCTTCTCCGAACTGAAGTTCAGCATGCCGTTGTGCATCCAGTAGTTCGCCATCGGCCAGGTGCCCGGGAAGGCGCAGCAGCTCTGGGCGATCTCGTTCTCATGGTGCGGGAAGATCAGGTCGAGCCCGCCGCCGTGGATGTCGAACTTCTCGCCCAGCAGCTCCGTCGCCATCGCAACGCACTCGATGTGCCAGCCCGGGCGGCCACGACCCCATGGGCTCTCCCAGCCCGGCTGGTCTTCGCGTGACGGCTTCCACAGGACGAAGTCGGCGGGATCGCGCTTGTAGGGCGCGACGTCGACACGGGCGCCGGCCACCATCTCGTCGCGGTTGCGCCCCGACAGCTTGCCGTAGTCCGGCATCGAGGGGACATTGAACAGCACATGCCCTTCCGCGGCGTAGGCGTGCCCCTTGTCGATCAGCCGCTGCGCGATGGCGATGATCGGGGCGATGACTTCGGTCGCCCGCGGCTCGTGGTCCGGCGGGAAGGTGAGCAGCGCGCCCATGTCCTCGCGGTACTGCTTCAGCGTGCGCTCGGTGAGCGCGCGGATCGGCTCGCCATTCGCCTTGGCCCGGTCGTTGATCTTGTCATCGATGTCGGTGACGTTGCGGACGTAGGTCACCTTCGGATAGACGCGCTTCAGCAGCCGGTAGAGCACGTCGAAGACGATGACCGGGCGCGCGTTGCCGATGTGCGAGAAATCATAGACGGTGGGGCCACACACATACATGCGCACATGGTTCGGATCGAGGGGTTTGAATTCCTCTTTCTTCCGCCAGAGCGTGTTGTGCAGCTTGAGACCCATGACGCCTTACGCCTCCTTGCCCAGCAATCTCGCGAGCGCCCGCTCGCGGCCGAGGAGGACTAGCAGAGACTTGAGTTCGGGTCCATGCGGCCGGGCAGTCAGCGCGAGCCGGAGCGGCTGATAGAGATCCTTGCCCTTGCGGTTGGTCGCAGCCGCGACCGATTTGGTCCAGGCGGGCCAGGTGGCCTCGCTCCACGGCTCCAGCGGCAGCAGCGCCGCGGCCGCCTCGGTGAACAGCGGATCGGCGATGTCGGGGCGGATCGGACCGCGGACGACGCCCCACCATTCGGCGGCCTCGGTTACGCGGGTCAGGTTGGAGCGCACCGCCAGCCAGAAGGGCTCGTCGGCGCCTGCGGGCAGGCGGTCCTTCACGTCGGCGAAGGCGAGATGCTGGATCAGCCGGTGGTTGAGGCGCGGCAGCTCGTCCGGATCGAATTTCGGCGTCGCCCGGCCGAAATGGCCGAGATCGAAATGCTTCACCAGAACGTCCAGCGACAGATACGGCTCGACCGCCTCCGAGGTGCCGAGATGGGCGAGCAAGCTGTTGATCGTCATCGCCTCGATGCCGTCCTCGCGGAGGCTGGCGATGGAGAGGCTGCCGAGCCGCTTCGACAGGCCCTCGCCGGCCGCATCCGCGATCAGCGTCGTGTGTCCGAAGCCCGGCACCGGGGCGCCCAGCGCCTGAAACAGCTGGATCTGGATCGCGGTGTTGGCGACGTGGTCCTCGCCCCGGATGACGTCGGTGACCGCCAGGTCGATGTCGTCGACCACAGTGGCCAGCGTGTAGATCGGCCGGCCGTCGGCCCTGAGGAGGACCGGATCGGAGAGGTTGGCCGCCTCGAAGTGCACGTGGCCTCGGACCTTGTCGTCCCAGTCGATGCGGCCCGGCTCCAGCATGAAGCGCCAATGGGGCACGATGGTCTTCGCGAGATCCTCCTTTTCCGCATCCGACAGGCGCAGCGCGGCGCGGTCATAGACCGGCGGCTTGCCGGCGTTGACCTGCGCCTTCCGCTTCAGCGACAGCTCCTCCGGCGTCTCGAAGCAGGGATAGAGGCGGCCTGACGCCTTCAGCCGCGCGGCCGCCTCGTCATAGCGGTGCAGGCGGGCCGACTGGCGGTCGAAGACATCCCAGCGAAGCCCGAGCCAGGTCATGTCCTCCTCGATCCCGCGGGCGAACTCGGGCGTCGAGCGCTCGGTGTCGGTGTCATCCAGACGCAGCAGGAAGCGGCCGCCCTGCTGGCGCGCGAACAGCCAGTTCACCAGCGCGGTGCGGATGTTGCCGACATGCAGCCGCCCGGTCGGGCTCGGCGCGAAACGGACGAGGGTCATGGTGGCGGTCGACCGAGACCAGCCCCCCACCCTACCCCTCCCCCACGCTCCGCGGGGGGAGGGAACACGAGGCGCCTCTTACT
>CAMDFP010000079.1 GCA_945897335.1 Asaia bogorensis
GAGGGCGAGGCAATACGAGCCGATGTGCCTCGCGAGCGCCGAGAGATCCACCACGATGGCGCGGCCGAGGCCGGCGCCGCGGACCGCTTCCAGAAGCGCCACGTCATGCAGGTAAAGGCAGCTCGCCTCCTCCGGCAGGCGATGGAGAAGTGTGTCCAGCGCCGGGGGATCGAAGAGCCGGCCCGGATGGGAGACCGCATAGCCGACGAGGGCGCCGTCTACCCCCTCGGCGACGCGGCAGCCCTGCGGGAAGAGCCTGAGACGCTCCTCGAACACCGCGTCGCTTTCGGGAAAGCCCGGATGGACGACACGGCCGATCCGCGAGACCTCCGGCAGGTCTTCCGCGAGCATCGGGCGCCAGGTGAATGTCATGGCCGGGAGGTCGATCAGTCGCCCTGCGCCTCGGGCTGCATCGGCTCGACGCCCCGGATCGGATGAAGGTGGATGAAGCTGGCGCGCGGAATCAGGATGCGGTCATTGCCGCGCTCGACCAGATACGTCTTCCGGTTGACCCGCGCCAGCGTCGCCGCCTTGGGATAGCCGATACGCAGCACGATCAGCACATCGTCGCCCTTTCGCGGACGCGCTTCCGGATCGCAATAAACCCGGTCGCCGAAGCGGAATTTCGGCGCGTGGCCGTTATCCAGGATGTCCACCGCAACCCGGAGCGGCGTGTCCTTGATTTTCTGGGGGCGCTTTATGGGGAGTCCCTTTCTCTTTGACGACCTGAGGTTAATATTTTTACCGGAAACCGGTAAATAGATTTTTTTCCCTTGATAGAACATTGCTCTACAATGCCCCCTATGTCACTTCCGAGCCCCACCGGCGTCCCGTCCGGGCGCAGATTGCGGCTGGATCCCGGGGCGCTGCTCAAGGAGCCGTCGTCGCTCGGGCGCTACCTCGACCTCTGGCGGCAGGCCCGGGCGACCGACTCGATCCATTTCCTGGCGCGTCTGCAGTCGCGCGGGCTCGACCGCCACATCCTGGTCGTCGACCACGATGCCCGCAGCGGCGACTTCACGTTCCGCTATCTCGGCGCCGGCCTCGCCTTCGCCGCCGCCCGGGCCCGGGCGGCTCTGATCGGGGTCTCGCCCTGGGCCTTCGGCGACACGCCGACCGTGCGGATCGCAGCCGAGGGCTGGCACGCGGCGATGGGTGCCGACCGCCCGCTGGCCGAGCTGGTCGACATCCCCCGCCTCGACGCCTCCGGCCGGCCGCTCCGGGCGCCCTTCAGGCGCCTGGTGCTGCCGATGCCGGTCAACCAGAAGACGACGCGGATCGTCGTCGCCTCGGAGCTGCTTTAGGCCGCCTGCTTGCGGGCGACCTTGGGCGCGCCGATCCGGCTCAGCTTGAGGTGGAACGCGCGTGCGTCCTCGTGCATCTCCTCGCGGGTCATCCACAGGAAGATGAATTCCTCGACCTGCCCGCCTCGCGCATGGCGGAGGATCGGGCACAGCCGCCGGTAGCCGTAGCGGAGCGCCACGCCTGCTTCGGCCAGGCGCGGCGTGCATCCGGCCTGGACGGCGGTCGCGGCCGGAAACATCGCCATGCCGATCTGGCGGGAGATCCGGGGCAGCACCTCCGAGAGATGCATGCCGTGAGCGTCCGGACCCCGGTGGTCCTTCCGGACCCAGGTTCCGCCGGAATGAATCCAGGCACGGATGCCGCGATTGGCCTCGACGGCGCGTCCGGCAAGGATGCAGCTCTCGTCTTCGGGAGCCATCTCCGGACGGTCGTAGAACATGCGGAGCGAAGTCCAGCGCTCGAGCGCGTCGGTACCGTCGTCCGGGTAGAAGCGGAAGGCCTGGGTCGACACCACCTCGCCCCGGGCATCGCGCCCGAGGATCCAGCGCGCATGGGCGAGGTCGGCGGTGTCGCAGTCGAGCAGCGGGCTCACATGGGCGTATTTGTCGTCGATCCTGCCCATGACGCTCTTGAACTCGTGCATATCGGCATGAAAGCTGAGGCGTATGCCGCGAGCGAGGCACATGGCCTCGAGGGCGGACAGGCGCATCAGAAGGTCGTCGCGGCCCGGCAACAGGTCGAAGGCGGTCTCAATCGGCGTCGGCATGGTCAGCACTCCCCAATGGTTCCCCGGATTCAACCCTAGGGCGGCGGGAGCGGTGCCGACAGACGTTCCGCAGCGATCGCGGATTATACTTTACGTATCACGGCGATAAGACGGCCATATACCTCCGGTTGGACATCGCTGGGGATCGCCGGATGCCCGCTTTCGACCGAATCGGGCATCAGCATCGGCGGTACGGCCTGCCAGCGCCGGCAGAGGAAGCGGCCGCCATGGCGCACCAGATAAACCTCGCCGTCGGCGAGCTGGCGGTCGTCACGGTCGAGCACGAGCAGGCTGCCGAGCGGGGCGATGCGGTCGAGGCTGTCATCCAGCATCGGCACGGCGACGGCACGGGCCACCGGCTCGTCGAGGGGCACGCTGCCATGCGGCGCCTGGGCGGCGACGCGGTCGAGGTCGTCGAGCTCCGAGACGTCGACGATCGGCGCCCGGGATACCGGTTCTGCCGCCGGCCCTTCGGCCGCGACCAGGTCCTCCGGCCGGCAATCCAGCGCGCGGGCGAAGATCGCCAGGTCCTCGACCCGAAGCCGCGCCTCGTTCCGCTCCAGCTTGACGATGCGGCTGGCGGAGAAACCGGTGAGGGCTGCCAGATCCTCGCGGGTCAGCCCTTTGGCCTCGCGCAGTCGGCGAAGGCCGTGACGCGGCGGGATCGGTGTGCGGGTACGACGGGGCATAGGGGTCGCCCGGGGCGATCAGCGCCAGCTCGCGCCGAGCCCGATCGCCGCCTCAGGGAGAGGCGCCGAGTCCGCGCTGACGTGCATGGCCTTTACCCTCCCGATCGGAAGACGTGGAGCGCCCGCGCGCGATCGCATGACGGCTGGCCTGTTCGAGGCCGCGCACATCGAATGCGAGCGAAGATGAGCGGTCAAGCGTTTCGACCGCTGGACGGGACGGCGCGCCCGGGATCGATCGACGGTCCGACCGAGAACCGCCCGCCGGTGAACCACAGGGCTCGTTCGAGCGTTCAAGAGTGTCGTGCCGGGCCTCCCGTGCCGGCGGGCAACGGCTTGGAGCGATCATGGTCGGCACCACGTGGATCTTGCTGAAGGAGACCGTCACCTCCTTCATCGCCGACGACGCGCTCAGCCGGGGCGCTTCGATGGCGTTCTACGCCGTCACCTCTCTCGCGCCGCTGATGCTCATCCTGGTCGCCATCGTCGGGTTCGCCTTCGGCGAGGAGGCGGCGATGAACGCGCTCTCCGGCCAGTTCCAGGCGCTGATGGGCAAGGAGAGCGCCGACCTGCTGCAGACGGCGATCAAGAGCGCCGGGGAGGCGACCACCGGAGTGCTCGCGACCATCATCGGCGTCGTCATGCTGGTGGTCACCGCCTCCGGTGTGTTCGGAGAGATGCAGACGGCGCTGAACGCCATCTGGAAGGCCGAGCCCCGCGGCACCACGATGTCGCGGCTGATCCGGGCGAGAGCCGTCAGCCTGGGATTGGTCGCGGCGCTGGGATTCCTGATGATCGTGTCGCTGGCGGCGAGTGCGGCGATCACCGCGCTCGGCGACTACGTCAATGCGGTCATCCCCTTCGGAACGGTCATCCTCTCAGCCCTGAACGCCATCATCTCGTTCACGCTGATCGCGGTGCTGTTCGCCGCCATCTACAAGATCCTGCCCGACCGGCGCCTGGAATGGCGCGACGTCATCGCCGGCGCCATCATCACCTCGGTCTTGTTCACCATCGGCAAGTCGCTGATCGGCTGGTATCTCGGCTCGAGCGCAGTCGCATCGGCCTATGGCGCCGCCGGTGCGCTGCTCATCGTGCTGCTCTGGACCTACTACTCCTCTCAGATCTTCCTCCTGGGCGCCGAATTCACCCAGGTCTATGCCAACCGCCGCGGCAGCCGGAAACACGCGCCGATCCGCACACCCGAGGGCGGCACCGAGCGCGACGGCGCGCCGGCGAAGACATGAAGATCGCCACCTTCAACATCAACGGCGTCGTCCGCCGGCTTCCCAACCTGCTGGCGCGGCTGAAGGAAGCCGCCCCCGACATCGTCTGCCTCCAGGAGCTGAAGGCGCCGCAGGCCCTCTTTCCCGCACGAGCGCTTGGCGACGCCGGCTATGGCGCGGTGTGGCAGGGACAGCAGACCTGGAGCGGCGTCGCCATCCTGGCCAAGGGCGTCGATCCGGTGCTGACGCGGACCGGCCTCCCGGGCGATGACGACGATACTCATGCCCGCTAAATCGAGGCTGCCGTCGACGGCATCCTCGTCGCCTCCCTCTACCTGCCGAACGGCAACCCGCAGCCCGGCCCGAAATTCGCCTAAAAGCTCGCCTGGTTCGATCGCCTGATCGCACATGCCGCCTCGCTCTACGCCGCCAGGGTGCCGGTGGTGCTGGCCGGCGACTTCAACGTGGTGCCGACGGACAAGGACATCTATCCGACGAAGTCCTGGGACGAGGATGCGCTGCTGCAGCCGGAAAGCCGCGCCGCCTATCGCCGGCTTCGGGACCAGGGCTGGGTCGACGCAATCCGCGCGCGCCATCCCGACGAGACGATCTATACGTTCTGGGACTACAAGCGGAACCGCTGGGCACGCGACGCAGGGCTCCGCATCGATCACCTGCTGCCGAGCGGGGAGCTGGCGCCGCGGCTGGCCGAGGCCGGCGTCGACAAGGCCGTGCGCGGCCGCGAAGGCGCCAGCGATCACGCGCCGGCCCGGATCGTCCTCGGAGAGAAGGCCAGGCGTCGGAGGCCCGCCCGGAAACGGAAAACGGCGACGGCCCGATCGACCGTCGCCGTTCTCGACTGGCGCCTCTAGGCGCCGACGCAGCGTGCTAACGGGCGATGTCGTTTCCGAACTTGCCGATGCCGCTGCCGTCTTTCGAGTCGACGTCGCTGGTGTCGTTCCCGACCTTGCCCTGGCCGCTCTTGTGCGTGCCGGCCTTCTGCAGATCAGCCTTGGGCGATCCGTAGGTCGAGGCCCCGTACGGCGACGGGGAGTCCTTGGAGATCGCGTCCTTCGAAATGCCGGACTTGGAAGTCGTGTCCTTGTCTTTGGGCGCGATATCGCTGGAGGCAACGTCCTTGGTCAGACCTTCCTTGGTCATGCCGTCCTTGGCCTCGGCGGCGAGCTTCTGCACGTCATCCTTAGCGGCGTCGTAGGCACGTTCGGCGACGACCTTCACGCTCTCGACCTGGGCCTTCACCTTCTCGACCTGCTCCTTGGCCATGCCCTGGGCCTGGTCCTTCAGGTCGTCGCTGTACTTGCCGAGATACTCGTCCTCGGTCGCGGTCGAGGGCAGCAGGGCGCCGATCGCGGCACCGACGGCGAGACCGATGCCGGCCGTGACCAGCGGCTGGTCGTTCAACAGGTCCCAGGTCATGTGGCCGGCTTTCGAGCCGGCCTCGGCGATGCGCTGGCCGCCCTGGCGCGCCAGGTCGACAGCCTTCTCCTCCAGCGACACGACCTTGTCCTTCATGTCGTGGGCGAGATGCTGCCCCGTCTCGTAGGCGCCCGCAGCCGCGTCCTTGAGGCTGGAGGCGGCGCCGCTGAGGGTGGACGCGGCGTCCGATGCGGCATTGCTAACGCTGGATGCAGCCGAGCTGATGCCGGAGGTCGCGGCATCGACGCCGGAGGCAACCGACGTGGCCGCCCGGCGCGTAGCGCCGATGGCGGCGTCGGCCTTGTCGCCCACGGCATGGATGGCCGTCTTGACGGTGCCCAATGACTCGCCATTGCCGCTATAGGCCGGGAGAGACGCTGTGGCCATGCGCCGGTCGGACATCATCAGCCAGGCGACGCCGACGCCGATGACCGCGCAGGCCAGCGGATTACGGCGAGCCTGGTCGCTCAACGTCTGCACGAACTCCTTGCCGGCGCCGCCGATGCCGTGGCCGTTGGCGGAGTAGCCAAGGACCTCGTCGACGATCACGCCGGGGGAGATCCGCTCCCGCAGCTCTTCAAGCAGCTCGGAGATCCGCTCCCGAGTGGCGTCGGCTTCATGTTCGATCCGTGCGGCTGAACGTGCGGTCATGGGGTGCTCTCGGAATGCTTGGGTGAAAGATGCATCTGTGACTTGGCGACGGCTGCGTCGCGGTTGAGCGACTCGATCGTCCGTTCAGGCACCAGGCTGCGGGCGCGAAGGCGACTGATGCCGGTGGAAACCACGATGGCGCCGACGATGCCGACGACGCCGGCAACGATCAGGTTCGAGACCGCCGGGCTGAGGCCTGAGCGGATCAACACTTCGACCAGTGCCTGAAGCAGGAAGATCAGGGCCGCCAGTGCCAGGACGCCGCCAACGGCTATGACCGCGAGCGCGCTGCCCATTTCGCCGATCTTGTCGGACACCTCGGTGCGGGCGAGCTGCATCTCCTTCCTCACCAACGTGCCGAGAGAATCGACGATGTCGGCGAAGATGTCCGAAATGCCGCGCGTGCCGTTCATCTCAGGCCCCCCGTGCCGACCGGCGCTCGCCCGTGCTCTTGAGGAAGCGCGAGAGCACGAAGCCGGCGAGGACCGAGGTGCCGAAGAAGGCGGCGGGGTTGCGCCGGGCGAAGTCCTCGACGAAGTCGACGAGCTCGCCGACGCTGCGGTTCTGGATCGCGCTCGAGGCCTGCTCCAGCCCTTCGGCGGCGCTGCGGATATAGCCGGCGGCCTGCGGGATCTCCTTCTCGATCTCGCCCGCCACCGCGTGCACGGCCTTGGCGACGCGGCCGACCTCGACGGCGCCGGTCTTCCTCTGCTCCTCGGCCATCTCCAGGGCCTTGTCCTTCATCGGCTCGATGAGGACATTCGCCTCGTCCTTCGCCGCGGCGGCGACCGAAGAGATCTGTTCCTTCATCGCGCCGACGGCCGAGGCGACCTTGTCCTTGAGGACCGTGGTGCTGCCGCCGGTCTGAGGCGTCGTTCCGTATTGAGAGGTCATGCTGCTCGTCCCTTGCTGCGCGCTTTAGGCGCGGCGACTGCGGTGGTTGATGGTGGGGGTAACCGGGAATTCCTGTATTCGTTCCGCAATGCGAGCCGGCTTTTCTTAAGAAGCGACGGTAAGTCTGAAGAACCGAAGCAAAGGCCGGACGACGACTTCAAAAATGCGCCTCTACCTAATTACCGCAAAGTATAGCGCGGTACCCCGATCCGTTGACCGGAGGTGCGCGACGGCCGGCAACGATCGGGGGCGTAGCCGCGTTGGGCACGGCAACCACAGGAGCCCGCCATGCCCACCACACAGCTCGACGCGATCGCACTGCTCAAGGCCGACCACCGCAAGGTCGAAGACCTTTTCGAAAGCTTCGAGAAGGCGACGGACAAGGCGAGGAAGAAGACCCTCGCCGATCAGATCTGCATGGAGCTGACCGTCCATACCAAGATCGAGGAAGACATCTTCTATCCGGCCTGCCGCGGCAAGATCGACGACGAGGACCTGCTCGACGAGGCCTATGTCGAGCATGACGGCGCCAAGGTGCTGATCACCGAGATCCAGGCCGCCAGCCCCGAGGACAGCTTTTACGACGCCAAGGTCACCGTCCTCTCCGAGATGATCGAGCACCACGTCAAGGAAGAGGAGAAGCGCTCGGAAGGGCTCTTCGCCAGGGCCCGTGACGCCGGCCTCGACATGGACGAGCTCGGTGCGCGGATGGCGGCGGAGAAGACCAAGCTCACCGCCGCCTACAAGGCGAGCGGCGTGCCGAAGCAGACCGCCACCACCTTCCACGCAACGACGATGTGAGTCCGCTTCCGCACCGGGCTCTCGGAGGGAAGGCCGTGCATCCCTGCATCGACATGCAGAACCTGCTCGGCTCGGAGAGCCCCTGGCACGCGCCGTGGGTCGAGGGGATACTGCCGAACGCGCTCCGCATCGTGGAAGCGCGGGCGGCAGAGACGGTGTTCACGAGATTCGTGCCACCGCGCGACCCACGGCAGCTGCCGGGCCGAACTCGGGCTTGGCGCTAGATCGGGGCGGGGAAACTGGAGCGGGTGAAGGGAATCGAACCCTCGTATGCAGCTTGGGAAGCTGCCGTTCTACCATTGAACTACACCCGCGCCGGGCCCCGAACATAGCGACGGCCGGGTGGGCCAGCAAGGCCGGGGAGGGCCGCGTTCAGTTGGTCAGCCGGGCGCCGGCCAGGATCGCTGCTTCCAGGTTGCAGCCGGCGGTGATCGCGTTCCGGAGATCGACCGCGCTGAGATTGGCGCCGGCGATGTCGGCGCCGCCCAGCTTGGCGCCGCGGAGATCGGCGCCCCGGACGTCGGCGCCGCTGAGATTCGCCCCTTCGAGCGAGGTCGGCCAGATCCGCCCGGTCGATTTCCCGTCCGGGGACCGGAGCTCGATCGGCGCCATCTTGGCGCCCCGAAGCTTGGCGTTCGACAGGTCGGCCTTCTGCAGGTTCGAGCCGCCGAGGGTCGCCATGTCCAGGACCGCTCCTTCCAGCTTCGCTTCCGCGAAGTCGCAGAGCGTGAGCCACGCTTCCGCCAGCGTCGCGCGAGAGAGATTGGTCTTCCGGAACGACGCGCCGCTCAGGTCGCTGGCGCTCAAGTCGACGCCCTGCAGATCCATGCCGTCGAAGACCGCGCGGATGCCCTCGACGCCGTTGGAGGTGATCCAGGCGCTGTGGTTGGCGAGAAGCTGCGCGATCCGGGGCGGCAGCGCGGCATTGCCCTGGCGATAGACGGCACCGGTGAGGTCCGCCCCGGTGGTGATGGCGGTGGTGAGGTCGACGTTGCGCAGCAGAGCGCCACGAAGATCGGCGTTGGAGAGATCGGTGCCCTTGACGTCGGCGCCGTTCAGCACGGCGTCCTTCAGCTTGGCGCCGACTAAGATCGCCTCCGTCAGGTCGGCACCCGACAGGTTGACCGCGTGCATCTGGGCGCGGCTGAAATTGGCGCCGACGAGCTTGCTCCGCGACATGTCGGCCTCGCTGACGTCGGCCTCCACGGCGTTCGCATTGTCGAGGCGCGCTTCGCGCAGCATGGCCCTTTGCATGACGACCGACTTCTTCCCGTCGTCCCATTTGACGATCTCGCCGGCGCGGAGATCGGCCTTGGGCAGCATCGCCCGCACCAGCTTGGCCCTCAGCAGATTGGCGCCGCGGAGATCGGCGCGGTCGAACTTGGAGCGGGTGAAGTCGGTGTCGTTGGCGTTGACGCAGAATAGGTCCGCCATGCTGAAATCGGTGTCGATGAAGCGGCTGTCCTGGAAGTTGCTGCCGGCCAGTACGCATTCGCGGAGATCGAGGCCGAAGAAATCCAGCTTGGTGAAGTCGGCTTCCTTGGCGACGAGCCGCTTGCCGCCGGGCTTGCCGGCGACGAAGGACTCATGGCCGTCGAAGAGCGCCTGCGCCTTCGCCTGCTTCTTCGGATCCGCAGCGTCCCATGCCATCGCGGGAGTTTAGTGGATCATCCGACCGGCCGCCTCAGGGAAACGCGCGCCCCGCGATCGTAGGCCGCCCTATCAATTTGCCCGCGGCCCCTCCGGCGGCTTAGGCTTCGCCCTTCACCCGCCCCCGGAGGACCGCACATGAAGCGACTCGCCGCCGCGATCGCACTCGCCGCCCTCTCAGCCCTGCCGCTCAGCCTGCCCGCCTCGGCCCAGCAGCTCCGCATCGGGCTGCAGGAAGACCCCGACATCCTCGACGGCGCCAAGAACTGGACCTTCGTCGGCCGCCTGGTGATGCAGGCGCTCTGCGACAAGCTGGTCGACATCGACACCAAGGCCAACATCGTGCCGATGCTGGCGACCAGCTGGGTCGCCTCCGAGGGCGGCCGCGTCATCACGCTGACCTTGCGCGAGGACGCGCTGTTCCATGACGGCGAAAAGGTCGACGCGGCTTCGGTGAAGTTCTCGCTCGACCGTGCGCTCACCCTTCCCGACAGCCGGCGGAAGTCCGAGATCGCGGCGATCCAGGCGGTCGAGGTCAAGGACCCGAAGACCGTCCGCATCGAGATGAAGCAGGCGTTCTCGCCGCTGCTGGCCCAGTTCGCCGACCGCGCCGGCATCATTCACTCGCCGAAGGCGGTCGCCGCCATCGGCAACGACCAGTTCGGCTCGAAGCCGGTCTGCGCCGGACCCTACAAGTTCGTCGAGCGCGTCGCCCAGGACCGCATCGTCATGGAGCGGTTCGAGGGATATCGCGACAAGGACAAGTTCCCGGCCGGGCGCCTGGTCTTCCTGCCGGTGCCGGACACCACCGTGCGGGTCGCCAATCTGCGCTCGGGCCAGCTCGACCTGATCGAGCGCATGTCGCCGAACGACGTCGAACAGGTGAAGGCGAACAAGGCTCTCGGCTTCGCCTCGGCCACCAGCCTGGGTTATCAGGGCCTCACCTTCAACATCGCCAATGGCGAGAAATCCAAAGGCCCCTTCGGCGCCGACAAGCGCCTTCGCGCCGCGCTCGACTACGCCATCGACCGCGAGACCCTGGTGCAGGTGGTCTCGGGCGGCATCTTCACGCCGGGCAACCAGCCGCTGCCGCCGTCGAGCCCGTTCTATGTCGCCGACCTGCCGGTGCAAAAACGCGACCTCGCCAAGGCGCGGGCCCTGGTGAAGGAGTCGGGCGTCGCCAATCCCGGCTTCACCATGCTCACCCCCAACACCGACATCGCCAAGCAGGCGATGGAGGTGATCCAGGCCATGGCCAAGGAAGCCGGCATCGACATCAAGCTGCAGCTGATCGAGTTCGTCACCATGCTGGAGCAGGCGCGGAACGGCAATTTCGACGCCGACTATGTGGGATGGTCCGGCCGCATCGACCCCGACGGCAACATCTCGAACCTGCTGGCCTGCAAGTCGGCCGGCAACGACGGCCGCTACTGCAACGACGGCGTCGAGAAGCTGCTGCAGGAAGCCCAGCTCTCGGTCGACCCGGCCGTCCGCAAGAAGAGCTACGACCCGGCGATCCGCCAGATCCTGGAAGACCGCCCGATCCTCTATCTCTGGCACGGCACCTGGCTCTACGCCTTCAACGCCGGCCTCAAGGGCTTCGTCGCCTATCCCGACGGCATCGTGCGCCTGAACGGCGTGACGCTCACGAAGGGTTGAAGCTCATACTCCCTCTCCCGGCGAAGCCGGGGGAGGGCACGAGTCGCGGTCCCTGAAATAACACTGGTCCGGCGGCGAGGCGGCGACGTATGCAGATGTAGCCTCGCTTCCAAGGACCCGATGCTCATGATCCGCGCCGCCTCACTGCTTCTCGCCGTCGTTCTCGCCTTCCCGGCCACCGCTCAGACGCCGCCGCAACGGGACTGGGCGATGACCATCGGGGCGGCGGCCGCCTATGTCCCCGATTACGAGGGATCCGACGACCATAAGGTCCGGGCGCTGCCTTATGTCGACGCCAGCTACAAGGACACGGTCTTCTTCCGCGGCACCACGCTCGGCGCCAACCTCGTCTCCGTCAACGGACCGCGGCCCGGCGACGGGCTCAAGATCGGGCCGCTGATCCGCTACGGCTTCGGTCGCGACGAGGGCGACAACGAGGCGCTGCGCGGTCTCGGCGATATCGACGCCGCGATCGAGCTCGGCGGCTTCGCCCGCTATTCCGCCGGCCCCTGGCTCGCCGACCTGCAGGTGGCCAAGGACGTCGCCGGCGGGCACGAGGGCGTGCTGGTCGATGCCGGGATCGGCTGGCGCCAGGCGCTCTCGCCGCGCTGGCGCACCACGCTTCGCGCGCATGCGACCTGGGCCGACGAGACCCATATGCAAAACGTCTTCGGCATCTCCGCCGCGCAGTCGGCCCGCAGCGGGCTCCGCCGGCACGAGGCCGGCGGCGGCTTCAAGGATGTCGGCCTGTCGGCCTCGCTGTCCTACGCATTGACCGAAAACTGGCTCCTGATCGGCCGGGCCGGCTACAGCCGTCTGCTCGGCGACGCCGCCGACAGCCCGATCGTCGCCGACAAGGGCTCAGCCGACCAGCTCTCCGGCATGCTGACGATCGGCTACCGGTTCTGAAGCCGGCGCTTGTCTCCCTCAGGGCGCGGCGGGCATGATGCGGCCTTCCCATCCCGTCCATCGAGGTTCTCTCCCGTGACCGCTGCCCAGACGCTCGCATCGCAAAGCAAGGCCCAGCCCTTTGAGGGCGTGATGGCCCCCGTGGTCACGCCGTTCCGCGCCGACCTCTCGGTCGACGTCGAACGCTACATCGCGCACAACAAGTGGTTGCTCTCGCAGAAATGCGACGCGCTGGCGGTGTTCGGCACCAACAGCGAGGCCAACTCGATGTCCTTGGGCGAGCGCAACGACCTGCTCGATCGGCTGGTCGAGGCCGGTATTCCGGGCGCGAAGATGATGCCGGGCACCGGCGGGTGCGCGCTGCCCGATGCGGTGGCGGCGACCAAGCATGCGGTCGCCCGCGGCTGCGGCGGCGTGCTGATGCTGCCGCCCTTCTACTACAAGGGCGTCAGCGACGACGGCCTCTTCGCGTTCTTCTCGGAGGTGGTGCAGCGCGTGGGGTCGAAGGCGCTGAAGCTCTACCTCTATCACATCCCCCCGGTGGCCCAGGTCGGCATCTCCTTGAAGCTGATCGAGCGGCTGATCAAGGCCTATCCGGAGACCGTCGTCGGCATCAAGGACTCCTCCGGCGACGCCGCCAACCTGAAGTCGATCCTGGACGCCTTCCCGGGATTCGGCACCTTCGCGGGATCGGAGGCGGGCCTGCTCGCCTGCCTTCGCGGCGGTGGCGTCGGCTGCATCACCGCCACCGGCAACATCGCGCCCTCCCAGATCCGCCGCGTCTTCGAGACCTGGCGGACGGCCGAAGCCGACGGCATCCAGGAGAAGGTGACGTCCTTCCGCAACACCATGCAGAAATACCCGATGATCCCGGCCTTGAAGGCCGTCATCGGGCATTTCCGCAAGGATGCGAGCTGGGGCCAGGTGCGCCCGCCGCTGGTGACCATGGCCGACGACATGAAGGCGAAGCTGGTCGCCGACATCGGCACCCACGGCTTCACCATGCCGGGCCTGTGAGACGCGACTTCGTTTTCGGAACCCTCTCCCGGCGTAGCCGGGGGAAGGCAGGGTGGGGGCCGAGCGTAGCGAGGGGCGCCGGATCTGCAGCCGCAACCGACCTCGCTGCGCTCGGCCCCCACCCCAACCCTCCCCCGGCTGCGCCGAGAGAGGGGGCACGAAGGCGCAGCCTTCCACTTCTGCTCACCCTTCTTCTGCTGCTGGCCGGATGCGCGCCGACCCTGGCGACTGTCCGCCCGGCGAAGCTGGACCAGCCGGACTTCCTCGGCACCCTGGCCCGCGAGGAACGCCGGCACGCGATCTTCCTCGGCCGCCAGGGGGTCACCATCCTGGAGGCCGAGCGCTTCGCCCGAAAGGCCGAGGCGGCCAAGTCCGGGCACCTGCCGGAGCCCGAGCCGGCGGCGGGCCCGACGATGGCGGCGGCCCGCCAGCGGCTCCTCGCCGCGATCGGCACGTCCGCCCGCGACCGCTGCCCGGTCTTCGCCGCCCTCGCCTTCGCCCGCTACGACGCCTGGGCCGAGCGTGAGCGGGCGTGGCCGGCGGGCGAGGAATCCCAGCGGTTCAGCAAGGACACCGAGGAAAACCTTGCCGCCTTGGAAGGCCCCTGCGCTTAAGCGACCTGTCGAAAGCTTGTCATCTAACCATCATCCCGCCGTGGGGTGGTTTTCATCTTGGGCTGCTTCCCTGCCGCTCCGGATCGGCGCGTCTTCAGCGTCGACCTCCTCCGAACAGGGAGCCGACCCATGCGATTCCTTTCGACGACCGCCGCGACGCTGCTGATCGCGGCCGCGAGCGCGTTTCCGGCCGCGGCCCAGGGCCCGGTCAAGTTCGAGATGTGGTACGGGCTCACCGGCCAGCTCGGCGAGCTGACCGAAGAGACCTGCAAGCGCTTCAACAAGGCGCAGACCATGTACGAGGCCGTCTGCGTCGGCCAGGGCGGCTACGACAAGGCCGAGCAGAGCACCATCGCCGCATACCGCGCCAAGAAGCACCCGACCCTGGTGCAGATCTACGATGCCGGCACCGTCAACTTCATGCTCTCCGGCGCGGTCAAGCCGGCGGTCGACTTCGCCCGCGAATACAAGGTCGGGATCGAGTGGGCCAACTACGTGCCGGGCATCGCCAGCTACTACGCCACCTCGAAGGGCGAGATGTGGTCGTTCCCGTTCAACTCCTCCTCCGCGCTGATGTACTGGAACAAGGCCGACTGGGCGAAGATCGGCAAGACCGAGGCGCCGAAGACCTTCGAGGAGATGGAGAAGGACCTGCGCGCGCTGAAGGCGGCGGGCCATACCTGTGCCTTCACCTTCGACTTCGACACCTGGCAGTGGCTGGAACAGTTCTCGGCCACCCACGGCATCCCGGTCGCGACCCAGAACAACGGCTATGACGGCCTCAACACCGAGATGGTCTTCAACAAGACCAGGTTCGTCGACCATGTGAAGACCTACAAGCGCTGGCTCGACGACGGCCTTGCCAAGATCAACACCGCGCAGACCGGCAAGACCATCAACCAGGCCTTCGCCGACGGCAGCTGCGCCTCGATGCTGACCTCGGTCGCCAATCACGGCGTGGTCGGCTCGACCGCCAAACCCGGCCTCGAGTGGGACGTCGCCATGCTGCCGGTCTACGAGGGCACCCAGCGTAAGAACTCGCTGATCGGCGGCGCCTCGATGTGGGTCATGGACGGCAAGACCAAGGCCGAATACGAGGGCGCGGCCGCCTACCTCACCTTCCTGCTGACGCCGGAGAGCGAGGAGTGGTGGTCGACGGTGACCGGCTACATCCCGATCACCAAGTCCGGCTTCAAGTATCTCGTCGACAAGGGCTTCTACGCCAAGGCGCCCTACAAGGGCCGCGAGGTCGCGATGGCCCAGCTCACCGCCTCGGAGATCACGCCGGTGACCCGCGGCATCCGTCTCGGCAACTTCACCTCGATCCGCGCCGAGATCCGCTCGGAGCTCGAGGCCGCCTTCACCGGCAAGAAGGAGATCCAGGTGGCGCTCGACGAGGCGGCGGCGCGCTCGAACCAGATCCTGCGCCGCTTCGAGCAGACCTTCACCGGCAAGAAGCTGCCGTAAGAAGACGAGAACGGAGTCTTCCCGGGCGCCCGCAGGGGCGTCCGGGAAATCCCGTCCCATGCACAAGCGCGCGACCTTCAAGAACCTGTGGCTGGCGGCGGCGCTGATCGCGCCGCAGCTCCTCCTGGTGCTGGTCTTCTTCTACTGGCCGGCGGGCGAGGCGCTCTGGTGGGCCTTCACGCTGGAGCCGCCCTTCGGCGGATCCAACCAGTGGGTCGGCATGCAGAATTTCGAGACCGTATTCACCGACCCGAAATACTGGTCGTCGGTCCGCGTCTCCTTCATCTTCGCCGCCGCCTCGACCAGCCTGTCGCTCGGCATGGCGCTCCTGATGGCGCTGTTCTGCGACCGCCAGCTCGCCGGCTACAAGGCGCACCGCTTCGCCTTCTTCTGGCCCTATGCGGTGGCGGCGCCGGCGGTGGGCCTCGCCTTCCGATTTATTTTCGCGCCGGACGCGGGATTCGTCTCGGCGATCAACCGGGTGTTCCCGGGCCTGTGGAACCCGGCCTTCGACGGCGTCGACGCGATGATCCTGATCGTGCTCGCCAACGCCTGGAAGATGGTCGCCTACAATTTCATCTTCTTCCTGGCCGGGCTCCAGTCGATCCCGCGCACCATGGTCGAGGCCGGCGCCATGGACGGGGCCGGCGTGCTCCGGCGCATGATCGACATCCAGCTTCCGCTGCTGGCGCCGACGTTCTTCTTCCTGGTCATCATCAACCTGACCGAGAGCTTCGTCGACTCCTTCGGCATCGTCGACATCACCACCGGCGGCGGCCCGGCCCGCGCCACCGACCTGATGGTCTACAAGATCTACGCCGACGGCTTCATGGGGAAGGACTACTCGCTGGCCGCGGCGCAATCGATCGTCCTCATGCTGCTGGTGATGGCGCTCACCTTCGTCCAGTTCAAATACGTCGAGCGCAGGATCCATTACGCATGATCGAGCGCACCCCGGTCCTGAACACGATCACGCATCTGATCCTGGCCTCGGGCCTTCTTCTCTCCCTGCTGCCGATCTACATCGTGTTCGTTGCATCGACCCACGACCTGCCGACGGTCAACCAAGTGCCGATGCCGCTCTGGCCCGGCAGCCACATGTGGGAGAACTGGTCGACCGCCTGGGTCAAGTCGGGCTTCGGGCCGAAGCTGCTGAACAGCCTGATCGTCGCCATCGGCGTCACCACCGGCAAGGTGCTGATCGCGTCCCTCTCCGCCTTCTCCATCGTCTACTTCAACTATCGCCTCCGGATGGTCTTCTTCTGGATGATCTTCGTCACCCTGATGCTGCCTCTCGAAGTCCGCATCGTTCCGACCTACGCCGTCGCCGCCAACGCGCTCAGGCCCTTCCAGTCAATCCTCGACGTGATCGGAATCACCTCGCTCCTCGAGCTGATCCTCGGCATCCGCGTCGCGCTGCCGGAATGGAACCTGCTCAACTCCTATACCGGCCTGATCCTGCCGCTGGTCGCGACCGCGACGGGCACCTTCCTCTACCGCCAGTTCTTCCTGACGATCCCCGACGAGCTGGCCGAGGCGGCGAAGATGGACGGCGCCGGCGCGCTCCGCTTCTACTTCGAGATCCTGATCCCCTTGTCCAAGACCAACATGGCGGCGCTCGCCACCATCATGTTCGTCTATGCCTGGAACCAGTACCTCTGGCCGCTGCTGATCATCACCGATCATCCCAACTACGGCACCGCGGTGATGCAGCTCCAGCGGCTCGTCCCCGGCCCGCTGTTCGGCGCACCGCCGGTCTGGAACATCGCCATGGCCGGAACCCTGATGGTCATGATCCCGCCGCTGCTGGTGGTGGTGTTCATGCAGCGCTGGTTCGTGCGCGGCCTCGTCGCCAACGACAAGTAGGAGACCCCGCATGGCCGACATCTCGATCCGCAAGGTCCGCAAGAGCTACGGCAAGCAGGAGGTCGTGCACGGCGTCGATCTCGACGTCGCCGACGGCGCCTTCGTCGTCATCCTGGGTCCGTCCGGCTGCGGCAAGTCGACCCTGCTCCGCATGATCGCGGGCCTGGAGGAGATCAGCCAGGGCGAGATCCGCATCTCCGACCGCGTCGTCAACGAGCTGGAGCCGCGCGAGCGCGGCTGCGCCATGGTGTTCCAGAACTACGCGCTCTATCCGCACATGACCGTCGCCGAGAACATCGGCTACGCGCTGAAGGTCGCCGGCATGGCGCGGGCCGAACGGCGCGAGAAGGTCGCCGCCGTCGCCCGCACCGTCGGGCTCCAGGAGTTCCTCGACCGCAAGCCGGGCCAGCTTTCCGGCGGCCAGCGCCAGCGCGTCGCCATGG
>CAMDFP010000080.1 GCA_945897335.1 Asaia bogorensis
AGCGGATCTTCATCGACGGGCCTTCGGTTCGCGAGGTCGCGTTCATGACGCCCCGCTACGATATCCAGTACATCATCGCCCCGTTGCGGGCAGGCGGCGCCGTCAACGTCATCGTCGACATCACCCAGCAGAAGAATGCCCAGCGCGAAGCACTCGAGGCGGGCAGCCGCGCCGAGGCGATCCAAGCGCAACTCCGGGCCATTCTCAATCATCTGCCGATCGGCGTCGTCGTCTTCGACCGCGAAGCCAATCTCCGCTACTGGAACCGCAAGTTCTGCGAGCTTACCGGTACCGACGAGTCTTTCTATGAGGCTTCGACCAACCTCGATCAGCTTTGCCGGCACATCTACAAAAAGTATCCCGAGCTGCAGTCGATGTCGCTTTCCGATTTCACCGCCATCTGGGTGAAGCGGATCTTCGGCGACGATTTCGCTCCACGCGAGATTGCGTTCCGCATTCCCCCGGTGATGATGCTCCAGGTCGTCGCCGCGCTTCCCGAAGGCGGACGCATGGTGGTGATCGTCGACATCAGCAAGCAAAAGGATTCCGAACGCCAGGCGGTCAGGGCCCGCCAGGACGCCGAACACGCCAACCAGGCCAAGTCGCAGTTCCTCGCCGCCATGAGCCACGAGATCCGGACGCCGATGAACGGCGTGCTGGGCATGATCGAACTCCTGAAGGCGACAAGGCTCGATGCCGAACAGTCGGAGATGGTGGGGGTCGTCCGCGAGTCCGCCAACTCGCTGCTCAAGATCATCGACGACATCCTCGACTTCTCGAAGATCGAGGCCGGCAAGATCGAGATCGAGCAGATCGAGCTCTCGCCGCTGCAGGTGGTCGAAGGTGTCGCCGAGACCTTGGCGGCCGAAGCCCGGCGGAAGGAGATCGCCGTTCTCACCTTCGTCGACCCGGCGGTTCCCGACCCGCTCGCCGGCGATGCCGTCCGCCTTCGGCAGGTGTTGTTCAACCTGGTCGGCAACGCCATCAAGTTCACCCAGCAAGGCGAGGTCTCGGTCTCGGCCAGGATAGCGAGCGAGGACGAGTCCTCGGTGACGCTGCGCTTCGAGGTCCGGGACACGGGCATCGGCCTCGACGACGAGCAGATCGACCGCCTGTTCCAGCCGTTCATGCAGGCAGACAGCTCGACCACGAGGCGCTTTGGCGGCACCGGCCTCGGCCTCTCGATCTCCAAGCGGCTGGTCGAACTGATGGGTGGCGAGATCGGCGTAGTGAGCGAGCCCGGCAAGGGCTCGACCTTCGCCTTCACCATCCGCCTCGCCCGCCGTCCCGCCAAGCCGGCGCCCACCCGCCGGCCGCTCCAGGGCCAGCGCCTCCTGGTGGTCGACGACAGCGACATGGTGTTGGATCTGGTCCGCCGCTATGCGACCGAGGCGGGAGCCGAGACCGGCGTCGCCTCCAACGCCGTCGACGCGATGAAGGAGCTGCAACGTGCCGCCACGGCGGGCACGCCCTACCAGGCGGCGATCCTCGACATCCGCCTTCCCGACCGGGACGGCTGGGCGCTCGCCCGCGACATCCGGGGGGCCGAGGCCCTTTCCCAGACCCGGCTCGTCCTCCTGACCGCCTTCGACGAGCCTGAGCATCGCCGCGATGCACTGGCCCAGGGCTTCTCCGCCTACCTGACCAAGCCGATCCGGCGCTCGTTGCTGCTCTCGGCCCTGGTCCCTGCCCTCGACAAGGAAATCCAGGCCAAGGCCGAGCGGATCGAGTCACCGCCGCCCGATGCCCTGATCCTGGTCGCAGAGGACAACCCGACCAACCGCGCCGTGATCGCCAAACAGCTGAAGAAGCTGGGCTACCGCCACGAGATCTTCCCCGACGGCCGCACCGCGCTCGATGCCTATGACCCAGGCCGCCACGCGCTGGTGCTCACCGACTGTCACATGCCGGTGATGGATGGCTTCGCGCTGACCCAGGCTCTCCGCGAGGCGGAGAAGAAGAGCGGCCGGCACGTGCCGATCGTGGCGCTTACCGCGAACGCGCTCCAGGGCGAGGCCGAGAAGTGCCTCGCGGCCGGCATGGACGACTACATCGCCAAGCCCGCGGCCCTGGCCCAGCTATCCTCGGTCTTGCGCAAATGGACATTGGGCGCGGCGGCCGCGCCTGCGGTAGCGATACCGGCGTTAACGGATGTTCCGATCTTCGACCGCGAGATCCTGGACGAGCTGTTCGAAGATTCGAGCGAGGAGCGCCAGAACCTGATCGACCTCTTCGCCCGCACGGTCGCGCAGAACTTGGTCGATCTGGCGACCGCGCTCGAGAGCAACACCGATGAGGCAAAGGAACTTGCGCATTCGATCAAGGGCGCTGCCCGCAGTTCCGGCGCCGCCCGGGTCGCCCGTGCCGCCGAAGCCCTGGAAGCTGCGCTCAAGTCGGGCGCCCAGACCCGGGATCTTGCCGCCACGCTCGCCAGCACCTTCGACGAGGCGAAGCGCGAGATGAAGGCGCGCTAAGCTTCTTCGGCAAGCCAGCGCCGAAGCGCCACGTTCACCGACTCCGGTCGCTCCAGGGTGGAGAGATGGCCACAGTCGGGCACGAGGGTGAGCCGGCTGTTGGCGATCCCAGCCGCCATCTCGCGACTGAGCTCGACCGGCGTCAGCGCGTCCTCGCTGCCGCAGAGGACCAGCGTCGGAACCTGGATCTTCGACAGCAATGGCCGGCGGTCGGGTCGACCCATGATCGCCTGCTGCTGGCGGAGGAAGGCATCCTTGCCGACGCGCTCGGCCATGCCCGTGACGATCCCGGTCAGCGCCTGGTCCTGGATCCGGGCCGGATGGATCAGCATCGGCAGCAGGCGCGGCGTCACCCCCTTGAACTCGCCCCGGCCGGCGAGCGCGATCAGGCCCTGACGCCGACGGAGCTGCTCGGGCGTATCGGCCCGGCCCGAAGTGTCGAGCAGCGCCAAGCGTTCGACCCGCTCGGGCGCCGTCGCCACGATCTCGAGTGCGACGTAACCTCCCATCGAGAGGCCGGCGAGGGCGAAGCGCCCGGGCGCGGCGTCGAGGGCCCGCTTTGCCATCGCCTTCACGGAGTCGTCCCGGGTCAGGTCGGCGACCCGCATGTCCGCCTGCTCTGCAAGCGCGTCGATTTGCGGCGCCCACAGCGCCTCGTCACAAAGCAGGCCTGGCAGCAGGAGCAGCGGCGGCCGGCCCGCCATCACTTGATCAGGGTGATGAGGTCGCGGAATTCCGGCGTGCCCGCCTGCTGCAGCCACTCGAACACCACCATCTCGGCCGAGGCGACGACCACGCCGGCATCGCGGAAGCGGTTGAGCGCGATCTCCCTGTCGGCGGGCTCACGAGAGCCGACCCCGTCGGCCACCACCACCGGCGCCATCCCGGCCGCGAGCAGGCCGAGCGCGGTCTGGAGCACGCAGACATGGGCCTCGGTGCCGCAGACCACGACCTGCGGGCGGCCCTTGTCCAGGCGCTGGACGAAGCCCTGCTCCGCCGTTGCGTCGAAATGCCGCTTAACAAAGATCTCGGCCCCGCCGAGCTGGGCTTTGACCGCTGTGGCGATGGGTCCGATGTTCTCGGGCCAGTGCTCGGTCGCCAGCATCGGGACGCCGAGCCGCTTCGCCGCCTTCATCAGAAGCAAGATTCTTCCAAGAACCGACCGCATCTGAGCGATCGCAGGCATAAGTCGCTCCTGGACGTCGACGACCAGAAGCATGGAACGGTCACGTTCTATGAGCATACTGCAACCTATCCAAACAGGGACCGATCCGCCACGCGTTCGGGAAATCGGTGACTTGTCACGCCCCCGCGTTTGACATTTCGGGGTTTATCCACAATCTACAGCGCAACTTCGAAACGATTGAAAGAAGCAAAATAGCGATGTCTTTTTCGGATCTCGGCCTGAGCGAGCAGGTCCTCAAGGCCGTCACCGACGCCGGCTACACGACCCCCACCCCGATCCAGGCCCAGGCCATCCCGTATGTGCTGATGGGCCGGGACGTTCTGGGCATCGCCCAGACCGGCACCGGCAAGACGGCCTCCTTCACGCTGCCGATGATCGACATCCTTTCAGCGGGGCGGGCGAAGGCGCGGATGCCGCGCTCGCTGATCTTGGAGCCGACCCGTGAACTCGCCGCCCAGGTGGCGGAGAACTTCGATACCTACGGCAAGTACACCAAGCTCACCAAGGCGCTGCTGATCGGCGGCGTCAGCTTCTCCGACCAGGAGCAGATCCTGGATCGCGGCGTCGACGTGCTGATCGCCACCCCCGGCCGCCTGATGGACCAGTTCGAGCGCGGCAAGGTGTTGCTGAACGACGTCAAACTGCTGGTCATCGACGAAGCCGACCGCATGCTCGACATGGGCTTCATTCCCGATATCGAGAAGATCGTCGGCTTCCTGCCCAAGATCCGCCAGACCCTTTTCTTCTCGGCCACCATGCCGCCGGAAATCCGGCGCCTGACCGAGACCTTCCTGATCAACCCGAAGCAGATTTCAGTCGCGCCCGCCTCGAAGCCGGCGGCCGAAAGCGTCACCCAGGGGCTGATCATCGTTCCCGCCGCCGAGGCCAAGCGTGAGGCTCTGCGCGCGCTGCTGCGCCGCGAGCCGGTGAAGAACGCGCTGATCTTCTGCAATCGCAAACGCGACGTCAGCGTGCTGCACAAGTCGCTGGCACGCCACGGCTTCAATGCCGGCTCGCTGCATGGCGACATGCACCAGAGCGTACGTACCGAGACGCTGGACAAGTTCAAGGCGGGCGAGATCACCCTGCTGGTCTGCTCCGACGTCGCCGCCCGCGGCCTCGACATCGACGACATGTCGCACGTCTTCAACTTCGACGTGCCGATCCACGCCGAGGACTACATCCACCGCATCGGCCGCACCGGCCGTGCCGGACGTTCCGGCACCGCCTACACCCTGGCGACGCCCGAGGACGGCAAGTTCGTCGCGGCGATCGACCGGCTGCTCGGCCGCGAGATTCCGCGGATCCAGGTCGAAGGCCATTCCGGCGGTGAGCTTTCCGCCGACGACGGCCGCCGCCGCCGCCGTGGTGCTGCGCCGAAGGACGCCGGGCCTAAGGAAGAAGCGCCGAAGCGCGAGCCCCGGCCGAAGGCCGAGCCGCGTCCCCGCGCCGCGCCGCGGGCGCGCGTCCGCGCCGAGGTTGAAGCCGAGGCCGAGGACGCACCGATCCCGCTGGACGCCGCCGCGCCCATCCCGTCCGCCGCTCCCGTCGCCAATGTCACGCCCTTCCGCCAGCGGCCGCCTCGCCGCGACGAGAGGGGCCGTCACGAGGACCGCGAGGACCGCACGCCGGTCGTCGGCCTCGGCGATCACGTGCCGGCGTTCCTGCTCCGCACCGTCAAGGCGGCCGGTAGCGTCCGCGGCTGATCCGTGGCACGGTTGCGGCCATGAAGACGATCTTCGTCATGGTCAAATGCGAGTTGGGGAAGGCCTATCAGGTCGCTGACGAGGCCATCCTCAACATCGACAAGGTGTCCGAGGTCTATTCGATCTCCGGCCAGTACGATCTTCTGATGAAGTGCTACCTGCCGGACGAGGACGACATCGGGCACTTCGTCACCGAGAAGGTGCAGCGCCTCGGCGGCGTCAAGGACACCTTCACGATGATCACCTTCAAGGCTTTTACCTAGGCCAGCGGTCCCGGGCACGCCCTCGGCCTCGCACGATGATGTCCCGGAAGGCGACCTTCATCCCCCCTCCTCGCGCCCTGCCCGTGCAGATCCTCTACGGCGTTGTCGTCTTCCTCATGCTGCTCGGCCAGTGGCGTCCGCTGCTGCTCGTCGATGTCTCGCCCGAACCCTGGATCCTGGTCCTGAGCGAAGCGGCGTCCGGCCGGTACCGCTTCGGCACCGACATCGTCTTCACCGGCGGCCCGCTCAGCGACATCTACACGCGCCTGTTCAACCCCGCGACCTACGCGGCCGTCCTGCTCGTGGTCTACGGCCTGGTGACCCTGCAGGCGCTGGCGCTTACAACTCTGGCCGCCCGGTCGGGCTCGCTCTTCTTCCACCTCCTACTGCTGCCCGCGCTCTTCTTCATCGTCGCCCGCGACGTCCAGGTGATGCTGACGCCGTTCCTGGTCGCGCTGGTCGTCCTCGGCCGTCCGACGGGACCGGGCGCCGTCATCATGACGATCGCGGGTGCGGTCGCCTCGGCGCTGTCGACGCTCATCAAGTTCTCCTTGTTCCCGCTCTCGGTCGCGCTCTTTCTCCTGGTCGATCTCAACCGGCTGCGGCTACGCGCGTTTCCGGTCGCGACGATCGCCTACGCCGCCACCTACTACCTGTCCTTTGTTCTCGTGGCGCCTGCGGGCAGCAACTTCCTCGCCTATTTCAAGGGAAGCCTCGAGACCTCGTCCGGCTATTCGGCGGCGATGGCGATCGCCGGGCCATTGGCGGACGCCGCCATCTATGCCGCGCTGGCCGCCGCCGCGTTCATGGCGCTGGCGGCGAGCGAGCGGCGGCGCGTCAGCGACGGCGGCGAGTTCGGCTGGAACTCGGCGGCTCAGACGCTGGCGACCCTGCTTTTCGTCTGGATCACGCTGAAGATCGGCTTCGTCAGGCACGACCTCCATGTCCTCACCGCGCTCTCGGGTTTGGCGCTCGCTGTGTGCGCCTTTGGCCTCAGCCGCCTTCCTCCCCAAAGGATCGGGCGCATCGCCGCGGCGACCCTTGCCGCGGTCGTGGTCGGCGCAGGTCTTTTCTCCCACGCCAAGCTCGCAACCGACCCGGGGATGCGCTTTCCCCTGGCAAAGACGCTCACGGACCATCTGGTCGCGGTTCCGGAGGAGCTTGCAAGGACTGCGGACGCGCTCCGCGATCCGGGGGCATGGCTCGAGACCCGGCTGAGCCGGCGCGAGGAAGCGCTCACGGAATTGGCGAGAGAGAGCCCGATCGAAGAGATCGAGGGGACGATCGACAGCATCGCCTCCATCCAGGCGAGCCTGATCGCCAACGGGCTCGCCTACCAGCCGCGGCCTACGATCCAGGAATACACGACCTATACGCGGGCTCTGATCCATCGCAACCGGGCCTTCTTCGCCGGTGCGAACGGCCCCCGTTACGTCCTTTTCGAAGCGTCCGCGATCGACGAGCGATTCCCCGGCCTCGCCGAAGGAGCGTCCTGGCCAGTCTTCCTCGCGGCCTATGCGCCCGAGAGGATGGGCAACAACGACGTGCTGCTTCGCCGCCGTGCAGCACCGCTCGGCGACCTCCTGGGTTCGCCGGTAGGCGGCGATGGCGAGCTCGGCGCCCCGCTCCCGATCGAGTTCGGGCCCGATCCGGTCTTCCTCTCTCTCGACGTGAAGCCGACCCTGCTCGGCCGCATCGCCGACCTGCTGCTGAAGCCGTCATTCCTCTATCTCGGCGTCACCACGACCCAGGGAACCGAGCAGATCTTCCGGCTGATCCCGGCCATCGCCCGCGAGGGATTCATCGTGTCTCCGGTCGTGCGCACGAACCGGGACTTCGTCCGCCTCGCCGAGGGCACCTCGGCCGAGAACATGCAGCGGGTCAAATCCCTGCGTGTCTTCGCCGGCTTCGGCGGCAAGTTCACCTATGAGCCGACGATCTCCTACACCGTGCAGCGGATCGATCGCACCAGGCTGGTGGCTGGGCGCAACTGGGCTCTCACCGCCGAGCAGGCGATCTCCTTCGACCGCCAGCGGACATTCGAGGCCATCATCGCGACGTCGGGGGCGCCCGGCCCCGGCCTCATGATCATCGACGAAGGCCTCTTCGTACACGCCCCGCGCCGCCTGCCTCTCGATGTCGCCGTCGCCGGCGCTCTTGAGGTCGGCTTCGGCCTGATGCCGGGAAGCTGGAGCGGCGGCAACACGACCAATGGCGTGTGCTTCCGCATCCTCGATGCCGAGGGCAAGACGGCGCTCTGGGAGCGCTGCCTCGATCCGCTGAAGGTCGAGGCGGACCGGGTGGGGCAGAAGGCCTCCGTGCCGCTCCCCGCCGGCACCGAGCGGATCGTGCTGGAGACCGACTGCCGCGGCGACTGCGGCTGGGACTGGTCCTACTGGAGCGAGATCACGCCGATCCGGCGCTAGCTGCGCCTCTGCGGGTTCAGATCCGGCGGATGGCGAGCCTGGCCATCACGTGCCACTTGGAATTCTCGCTGAAGACCCTGAGATAGATCTGGCTCGGATTCGATCCGGACTGATGCTCCAGGATGATCTGTGTCGTCCTGGCGGGCTCGAAATAGGTGTCGATGAGGCTCGGCGTCAGGTTGGCGGACGCCGGGCTGCCGACGCAGATGATGCTGGGGTCGCCGTTCTCGATGCCGCGCATGCCGGGGGGCAAGACGAAGTTCGGATCATAGGTGCGCAGCCGGCAATATCCGGCCGATGCCGGAGACCGGATCGTGGTCATCTCGGGCGGCTCGTTGGGGCTGAAATAGGGTGCGATCGACATGCCGGTGATGTGGTAGAGGCCGGGCGCGAGCGTGACCACACCAGTCGCCATGTCGCACTGGATCGAGTTCCCCTTGCGCACGTCGGTGTCGGTGAAGACGCGCGTGTTGAAACCCGCCTTGCACAGCTTTGATTCGGGCGAGAGCTCGCTGAACACCGCGTAGTCGGGACCCGGCGTCGAGGTCTGCGCGGCGACATCGCGGGTCGCGATCGCGCCCGCCAGCAAGGCGGCCCCGCCGACCAGCACGTTCCGGCGATCGGCGGCGTCGGGTATCGAATTGCTCATGGTCCGATGTTCCTTTCCTCAGGGGCCTAGCGTCGGCGAGCCCGATCCGCTCCCTGTACCGGCGTCGGTATTGATGAGATCCTTCGATGCTACCAGCAACTGCACCAGCATGCCTCCGATACACTTCCCCTTCCGCCCGCTCGGCGCGTCACGTGCCCACCGCAAGGTCGTGGTCGTCGGCGCCGGGCCCGTCGGCCTCACGCTCGCCATCGACCTCCGGCTGAAGGGTCTCGACGTTACCCTGGTCGACGAGGACGACACCGTCTCCACCGGCAGCCGTGCCATCTGCTGGGCCAAGCGCAGCCTGGAGATCTTCGATCGCCTCGGCGTCGCCGGCCCCATGGTGGCGCGCGGCGTCACCTGGAACACCGGACGGGTCTTCCATCGCGACCGGCAGGTCTATGAGTTCAACCTGCAGGCCGAGACGGGCCATGCCTTCCCCGCTTTCGTCAATCTGCAGCAGAATCTCGTCGAGCAGATGCTGGTGGACCGCGCGGAGGCTCTCGGCGTCGAGCTCCTGTGGAAACACCGGGTTGTCGGCCTCGACGTCCGTGAAGAACCGACGCTAGCGGTCGAGACGCCCGCAGGACCTTGCACGATCAAGGCCGACTGGCTGCTCGCCTGCGACGGCGCCCGCAGCCAGATCCGCCGGCTGATGGGCCTCGATTTCAAGGGCCAGGTGTTCGACGACCGCTTCCTCATCGCCGATGTCCGCATGAGCGCCGGCTTCCCGGCCGAGCGATGGTTCTGGTTCGATCCGCCCTTCCATCCCGGCGGCTCCGCCCTTCTCCACCGCCAAGCCGACGACATCTGGCGGATCGACCTCCAGCTCGGTCCCGACGCCGATCCGGTCGAGGAGAGAAAGCCCGAACGAGTGATCCCGCGTCTTCGCGCCATGCTCGGGCCGGAACGGCCGTTCGAGCTCGACTGGGTCAGCGTCTACACCTTCCACTGCCGGCGGCTGGAGCGCTTCCGCCATGGCCGGGTGATCTTCCTCGGCGACGCCGCGCACACGGTCTCACCCTTCGGTGCGCGCGGCGGCAACAGCGGCATCCAGGACGCCGACAACCTCGCCTGGAAGCTCGCCGCCGTGCTGAAGTGCGCGAGCCCGGAACGACTGCTCGACAGCTACGATGCCGAGCGCGGGCCGGCAGCGGACGAAAACATCCTCAACTCCACCCGCTCGACCGACTTCATTACGCCGAAGACAGGGGCGAGCCGGCGGTTCCGCGAGGCGGCGCTGTCGCTGGCCGGCGATCATGCATTCGCCCGAAGCCTGATCAACTCGGGCCGCCTGTCGACCCCCAGCGTCTACCAGGCATCCCCGCTCAGCACGGCCGACGTCGATGACTTCACCGGCCAGTCGATCCCGGGCGCGGTCGCTCCGGACGCGCCGCTCGACGGCGGCTGGCTGCTTCCCCGCCTCGGTGGCGACGGATTTACGCTGCTCGGGTTCGACGCCGACATCCCGACCTCGCTTCCGTCTGTCCACCTGCCGGTCACGGGTCTCGCGGCCGGGCGATACGATGCCGCTCCGGGTACCGTCTACCTGATCCGCCCGGACCAGCATGTTGCCGCCCGCTGGCGGCATCCGACACGAGAAGGCCTCGCCGCCGCCCTCTCTCGCGCGCAGGGAGCGATCGCATGACCAGGGGTATCGAGCGGCCGGATGACGTCTACGAGGCGCTGATCGAGCTGCATCGCGGTCTCGACGAAGAGGCGAGCCGCCGCGCCGATGCCCGCCTGATCCTGCTGCTCGCGGCCGAGATCGGCGATGCCGAGACCTTGAGGCGGCTGATCGCCGCCGCGCGCAAGGAACCTTAAGCGGGTTCGCCCTCGGGGTCGGCGACCAGGATCAAGCCTCCCGGCTCCTGGACGACGCGCAGGCGCTGCCCGTCGGTTCCCGTGTGGATCACGGCCTCGCCGGAGGCATCCGCGATAGCCGCGGACCAGACCTCGGGGGCGATTGCGAGAAGCTCCTCGGCCCGTCCCCCTTCCAGCGGATTGCCCCGGCAGAGAGCGTTGAACGCATCGTTCGCCTCGGGGCGTGGCCGACGAAGCGGTTGTAGCCGTTGAGATGGGCCACGAGGCGCGTGCCGCGGAAGCCCAACCAAGTCTGGTGGAGCTTGCGCAGGCTCGGCGACACGATGTCGATCCATTTCATCATGAACGGGCCGCTCCGGGTGACGAGCGGTTCCGGTCCGGCCACCCGCACGCAGCTCAAACCCTAGCGGCAGGCCCCGGAGGCAACAAGGGAGGCGCGTTCAGCCCGCCTGGCGGAGATCCACCGCTGCATCCTTGACGTCGTTGATAAGAAGGAAGCGGAGCCGGGCCAGGTGCGTATCGAAGACCGCGAGGTGGCGGCGGGGATCGCCGAGGTTGCCGGCTTCCGCGTCGAGGTCGGCGAGATAGCCGCAAAGTTCGGCGGCAACGTCGCTGACCGCGGCGTAGCCGAAGGTGCCGGCCTGGCCCTGGATGCCGTGAGAGAGCGAGAAGAAGGCCGGCAGCAACGGGCCCATCGCCAGGAGATCGGCATGCATCTGGGTCGCGAGCTTGGTCAGCTCGGCGACGTCATGGAGGGCACCGATCCGCCATTCGCCCCTGAGGCTGGACACGATCGCCGCCGACTTGGCCAGGATCTCTTCGAAACTGAGACCTTCGGCGCCATTGGCGACGCGATCCTTGAGGCGGTTCGGAAGCGAGATGAGCTTGGCGGTGGCTTCGTGCATGACGGCAACTCCGGGTAACGTCCCTGTCCCGCCGAAACATGCCCTGATTTCCTTAAGGAACGGTTACTCCGGATGTAAAACTCCGCAACCATATTTTCATTCTATTTCTGAAGATCGACCCACATCTCCTTGTCTCTCTTGGCAGTCCAGATCCGCGGATGCGAGACACCCGTCGCCTCGTCATAGGCCCGGCTGACGTTGAAGGGTAGGCAATGGTCGAAAATCACCCAGCCGCCATAGGCCGGTTTCAGGCGGGCATGGGTGGCATCGAATACCTGCTTCAACGACCTCTTGGCCCGCACGCCCTTCCTGACCTCGGCAGTCATGTCGCGGATGAAGCCGCGGGTCGCCTCGATCGCCCGGAGCGAGGATTTCGGCGTCGTCATCGCCTCGCCCCGGCCGGGCACCAGCTTCCTTGGGGCCAGCGCCGCGATCTTCTCCAGCGTCCGCGGCCATTCGCCGAGATGGGCGTCGCCGCAATAGGGTGTCGCCCCCTCCTCGACCAGGTCGCCCGAGAACAGAACCTTTTCCTTCGGCAGCCAGGCCACGGTGTCGCCGGCGGTGTGGCCGGCGCCGGGATGCCAGATGCGGATCTCGCGCTCGCCGAACCAGAGGGTCATCTCGTCCTCGAAGGTGACGGTCGGCCAGGTCAGGCCCGGCACCGTCTCGACGGCGCGAAAGAGCCGGGGGAAACGATCGACCTCGCTCTTGAAGTCCTGGGCGCCGCGCTCGCGGATCAGGTCGCGGGTCTTCCGGCTGGCGATGATCGTATGCGCGCCATAGGCCGAGGCGCCCATCACCCGGACCGCGTGATAATGGGTCAGCAGGACATGGGTCACCGGCTTGTCGGTGACCGTGCGGATCACCTCCATCAACTCGCGCGCCAGGACCGGCGTGGCCCGGGCATCGATCACCATGACCCCGTCGGGGCCGACGATGATGCCGGTGTTGGGGTCACCCTCGGTCGTATAGGCGTAGACCCCTTTCGCCAGCTCGGCGAAGGTCGCCTTCTTCTCGACGAGGTCCGCCTGCGAGGCGAAAGGCTTCGACATCGAGTTCCTCCCGGTTGCCGGGAGAAAGCATAGGCCGGAAGGCCGCTCCGTGCGAAGCAGGGCCGTGTTGCAAGGGGCCGACCCTGCCTGTAGCGTCCGGCGCATGTTTGTCCGGGCCATCAGATCCGCACTCCTCCTGCCTCTGCTGGCGGCCATCCCCCTCGTTTCGGCGCCTGCCCAGACCCTGGAACGCGTCGCCGAGCGGGGCGAGGTCGCCATCGGCGTCACCAACACCTTTCGGCCCTACGGCTATGTCGAGGATGACGGGCGCGTGGCCGGCCTCGAGATCGACCTGGCGCACTCGATCGCCGAGTTCCTGGGGGTCAAGCCGCGCCTGGTGCCGGTGGCCGCCGCCAATCGGATCCCCTGGCTTCGCCAGAGCCGGATCGACCTGATTCTCGCCTCGATGCCTGTGACCGAGGAGCGGCGGAGCGAGATAGGCCTGATCGAGCCGCCCTATTACGCCTCGGGAGTCGCCGTGCTGGCCTCGGCCGAGGTGGGTCTCAAGACCTGGCGCGACCTCGCAAACCGGCAGGTCTGCGGCCTCCGCAACAGCGCCTACAACCGGGTCGCCGAGCGCTACGGCGCAACCATCGCCCCCTATACCACCAGCCCGGAGGTCGAGGCGGCCGTGCTCGATCGCCGCTGCGTCGGCTGGGTCTTCGACGAGGCGACGCTGGCCGGCACCCTCTCGCAGAAGACCCGCTGGGCCGGCCATACGCTGGCGCTGGTGACGGACGAGCCCAGGCCCTGGGCGATCGGCGTGCCTCTTGCCGAACGCGACGCCCCCTTCGGCCAACTGATCTCCAACATCGTCACCGACTGGCATCGCTCCGGCCACCTTCTCGCCCTTCAGGAGAAGTGGGGCCTGCCGGCCAACGGCTTCCTTTCCGACATGAACCAGAGACTGAGGTAGACAGGATGATCGGCCCGCTCGAGCTGCTGATCGTCCTTCTCATCGTCGTGGTGCTGTTCAGCTCCGGCAAGATTCCGGACGTGATGGGCGACATCGGCAAGTCGATCTCCCGCTTCAAGGACGGGATGAAGGGCAAGGACGATCCAGGCGACCCCGACCGCAAAGGCTGACACCTGTGGACCCCGCCGAATACGACAAGATGCACGCGGTCGAGGAGCGGATGTGGTGGTATCGCGGCCTCCACGCCAACCTGCTCGGCCAGCTCGCTCGCCATGCACGGTCCGAGGCGCCGGTGCTCGACGCCGGCTGCGGCACCGGGGGGCTGCTGAAGCGGCTCGCCGGCAAGCCCGTCGGTCTCGACTATGCGGAGGTTGCGGCCCGCTATGCCCGGACCAAGAGCGGCCATCTGGTGGTGGTCGGGAGCGTCAACGACCTGCCTTTCGCCGCCGGCGCCTTCGCCGCCGTGGTCTCGGCCGATGTGATAGCGCAACAGAGCGTCGACGAGGCGCGCGCGCTGGCCGAGGCCCGCCGCTGTCTCGCCCCCGGCGGCGTCGTCGTCGTCAACCTGCCGGCCTATGCGTGGCTCCGCTCCGACCATGACCGACGCGTCCACCAGCCCCGCCGCTATACCCGGAGCGGCGTCGCCCGCCTTCTCGGCGCAGCCGGATTCCGCGCCATCTTTACGACGCATTGGAACACCATCCTGTTTCCCCTGATGGTGGCGCGACGACTCCTCTTCCCCGGCGGCGACACGGGCGACGTCCGGCTGATGCCCGGACCGGTCGAGGCGATCTTCAGCCAGGCGGTGCTGCTGGAGAGCCGGCTCACCTCGCGCGGCATCCCGCTTCCTTTCGGTGGCTCGGTGCTGGCGGTCGGAGTGAAGGATGGATAATCGGCCCTATACCCTCTCGATCGTCGTCCCGGTCTACAACGGCGCCGCCTCAGTCGGCGAACTCGTCCAGGCGCTGGAGGCGCTCGACATCCCAGGCGGGCACGAGATCGTGCTGGTCAACGACGGCAGCCCCGACAACAGCCGGGACGTCTGTGTCGAACTGGTGAAGACCGCCAAGATCCCGGTGACCCTGGTCGACCACGCCCGGAACTACGGCGAGCACAACGCGGTGATGACCGGCCTCCGCCATGCGCGCGGCCAGTGGGTCATCAACATGGACGACGACCTGCAGAACCCGCCGTCCGAGGTCGTCCGCCTCCTGAACTATGCCCAGGAGAACAAGTACGAGGTCGTCTACACCTACTACGACGAAAAGCAGCACGCCGGCTGGCGCAATCTCGGCAGCCAGTTCACCAACTGGTGCGCGACCCAGCTCCTCGACAAGCCGAAGGACCTCTACCTTTCCAGCTTCCGCTGCATGAGCGCCTTCCTGGTCGAGCGCATCCTCGACTACCACGGCCCCTTCCCCTACATCGACGGCCTGATCCTGCAGATCACCCGCGACATCGGACGGCTCAAGGTCCAGCACCTGCCGCGCGCCATCGGGCGCAGCAACTACACGCTCCGGCGGCTGGTGCGGCTCTGGCTCAACATGTTCGTCAACTTCTCGGTGATGCCGCTCAGGCTCGCCACCGTCGCCGGCATGGTGCTGGCCGGCATCGGACTGCTTGGCGTCATCTTCGTCTTCATCGAGGCGATGATCCGCCGTGACACGCCGCCCGGCTGGGGCTCGCTGATGGCGGCCGTGCTCTTCCTCTCCGGCATGCAGCTGATGATCCTCGGCATCTTCGGGGAGTATCTCGGCCGCATCTATCTCACCCTCAACCGGAAGCCCCAGGCGATCGTCCGCAAGATCTTCAAGCGCGATCCCGAAGGACGCGTCATCGCCGAGGCCGATCCGGCATGACGCATTACCTGCTGCTCGGGCTCGGCATCGTTCTCGGCGTCATCGGCCAGTTCCTGCTGAAGAGCGGGTCGGACGCCGGCGGCGTCGTCGAGCAGTTCCTCCGCCTCTCCACCATCGCCGGTCTCGGCTGCTACGGCATCGCCGGCATCTGCTACACGCTGGCCCTTCGAGGGGTGCCGCTGTCGGTAGCCTACCCGAGCGTCTCGGCAAGCTACGTCATCGTCGTCGTCGCGGCTCATCTTCTCTGGGACGAGCCGCTCGGCCTCCAGCAGATCGCGGCCGTCGTCATGATCACCGGCGGCATCGGACTTCTCTACTGGAAGGCCTGAAGGAGCCCTTCAAGGAGCCGGCCCAGCCGGTGCTAGGATGCGCTTTTGCAGGCGAGGCGTGAATGGCGGAGCTGCTGAAGGTCCAGAAGTTTCCGGTCGGCGACATCTACGTGCCGACCAAGCGGCGGACGACGCTGGATCAGGCGAAGGTCGACCAGATCGCCGAGAGCATGCTGGCCTCCGGCCAGCTCACGCCGATCATGGTGCGTGCCGACGGCAAGCGCTTCGTCCTGGTCGAGGGCCTGCACCGGCTCGAAGCCTGCAAGGCACTCGGTGAGACCATGATCGCCGGCATCCTGGTCCACGCGCGACGGAACTAGGGCTTCCTCGCCCGGAAACAGAGGAAGGCCGGGCGCTCGGCCAGCTTGCCATAACTGTCCGGATGCAAGCGCCTCAGATCCTCCGACGGCCGGGGTTCGAGCAGGCGCTCGATCGCATACCCCTCCTCGATCAACGGATTCAACGTCTCCCCGAGCGACTGGCGATAGGCGTCGACCACCGGCTTCGGCTCGCCGAAGCCCTTCCACTCCATCGCGTGGCGGGCGGTAGGATCGCCATCGCCGGAAACGCCCCTCCCCACCGGGAAGGGCGTGCCTTCAGGTCGGTATCAGCCCGCGAGCTTGTTGGAGCAGAGGCTCTCGACCTCTGAATCCGGCTTGTCCTTGCCTGGCATGGTGGCGAACTTGGCGGCGAGGTCGCGCCTCGCATTCCAGTCGAGCTTGCCCGGCTCCTTGTTTTCCACGCGGGCGCGGGCATCGCAGAGCGAGGCCTGCAGGTCGATGATGCCGTTGTGAAGCTCGGCCCGCGCCGTCCTGCTGGTCACCTGGATGCCGAAATAGCTGGAGACGAAGGGGCCGACCAGCATGCCGAGGGCGAAGACGTAGACGAGCGACCTGTTCGCGCGCCACTTGGCGCCGAGGTTCTTCAAAAAGTCCATGATGATCTCCCTACCGATCTCTGTTTCGATTGAATGACCGCTGCAGCCGCTGCATGCGGCTTGGGCGCCGATCGGCCCCGGCATCGGTCACATGAAATTCTTGTGAATGCGGCAATTGCTCGGCCGCACGCCCAGTATAGGAGCGTGCATCTACAAAATATAGATATTTAAGTATTTAGGATGATGTTCAGCTCGACAAAACGGCGAAAAGATCCAATCGCCGCAGATATTTGAAAACTATTGAGTGACCAGCCGACTAGTGGAGAAGCTGGATGCAGGAATGGATAGCCTGGACCACTCGTTTCGCCTGCTCGTCGCTGAGCTCGGGGAACATCGGCAGGCTGAGGATCTCGGACGCCAACGCCTCGGTAGCCTTGCAGCCCTTGGGGCCAAGAGCGATGCGGCCGGCATAGGCCGGCTGCAGATGGACGGGCATGGGGTAGTGAACATTGGTCGCGACCCCCATCGCCTTCAGGCGCTGGCGGAGCCCGTCGCGGAGGCGGTGGCGGACGACATACTGGTGATAGACATGG
>CAMDFP010000081.1 GCA_945897335.1 Asaia bogorensis
ATGGCGGCGAGTTCAACAAGTCGATCGACGATGCGACCCCGCAGACGCCGCAGACCAGCTACGGCGTGCAGAAGACGATCGGCGAGCTGCTGATCAACGATTACTCGCGAAAGGGCTTCATCGACGGCCGCTCGCTCAAGCTGCCGACGATCTTCGTCCGCCCCGGCAAGCCCAACAAGGCGGCCTCGACCTTCGCCTCCTCGATCGTCCGCGATCCGCTTCAGGGACGCCTTCTTCCATGTGCATGAACTACCGCGCGAGGCCTGGGGGCCTTGGCGGTCGCGCAACCTCCCGGCCATCACCTACTCGATCGACGAGATCGTGAAGGCGATCGAGAAAATCGCCAGGCCCGAGCCGGTCTCCCGCACCGACTGGGTGCCGGACCCGATGATTCAGAAGATCGTCGCCACCTGGCCCGGCACCGTCGGCTGGGAGAAGGCAAAGCGGCTGGGCTTCAAGGCCGACACCAACATCGACGAGATCATCAAGGCCTTCATCGACGCGGACATGGTGAAGGCGGCCTGAGCCGCCGCCTTCATCCCCCGCGTTTGCGGAAGCCGTTGAGGCCGCGGCTGTAGTCGTAGAGATAGTCCCAGCCGATCAGAATCTGGTTGCCGGTGTTGATGATTCCGCTGTACGCGGCCCCGGGGGTTCCCCAGCGGACATAGGATGGCGCCGGCGACGACGCCTTGCCGGAGACGGTGGTAACGGCATAGTCGAGCGCCGTCCCCGAGACCCCCAGCAGCGTGACCCGGACGTTCACGCCCGGGACGAACTGGGTGGCCGGCTTCGGCTGGAAACCTGCCGGCCGTGTCTCACGATTCGACAGGATCATGTAGACGATGCCGCTGTCGATCAGCAGCTTGGTCTGCTGCGTGAAGTTGGCATTCGCGGTGCTGGCCGTCGCGGTCGCGGGCGGCCGGTCCCAGTCCCAGGACCAACCCGAAGGCGGGGTGCAGGTTCCAGGCGCGGCCGCCCCGGAGGCGGGCGGAAGCTTGGCCATCGCATAGCCCGGCTCATTGGCGGAAAGGCCGATCCTGATCTGCCGGGCGCCGTTCTCGACCGCATAGCCCGTGCAGGTGCCCGGGCTGCTCGCCGCCGCGGCGGACGCGATCTGCAAGAAGGCGTTGTAGTCCGGGGTGTAGTACGGAACCGCGCCGAAGCCGACGCCCATCATGGCGACTCCGGGGCAGGGCGTGGCGGACGCGGCGTCACAGGCGCACCGGCCTGCCGCGGCATTGGCCGAGCTGTTCGTCGCACAGAACAGGTCGATCTGCGGGATGGTGCGCGACCCGCCCTGGGTATCCGAGATGGTCAGGTTCGAGGCGGTTGCCCAGAACCCAGAATAGGTGTTGCCGCTGCTGCTGTAGCTCGGGGTCGGAGGCTGGCGCGACGCGCGCACGACGTTCGCCCCCACCAAGTACTTCGCCGACAGCACGATACCCGTCGAGCCGGTATCGACGACGGCGCAGGCCTGCGCCTTGGGCGCCCCGAATTTCAGCTGAAGATGCAGGAGGCCCGTATCGGTCGACGAACCCGCCTTGCAATTCCCGGCCCGCGTCGGCTGCAGCGTGCAGGGGCCGGTCGGCGGGCAGGCATCGGCGGCAGAGGCCGGCGAAGGCGTCGCGGCGGCGACGAACAGGGCGACGATTGCCGAGCGCAGGACCGACGACAAGACCATGAGAGCCTCCGGATAGAGGGCCCTTTCAGCCGTTCACTTGCGTCAGGAGCGGTTTACCCGCCAGGAACGCCTGGACGTTGGCGATCATCAGGTCGCCCATGGCGCCGCGGGTCTCGTGGGTGGCGGAGGCCTGGTGCGGCTGCAGCACGACGTTGTCCGGCATGTCGACGAGGCCGTCGGGCGTGCACGGCTCGACCTCGAAGACGTCGAGGCCGGCGGCGGCGACCTTGCCCGATTTGAGAGCCGCGACCAGGGCCGCCTGGTCGACCACCGACCCGCGGGCGACGTTGATGAGGATGCCGTTCGGCCCCAGCGCCTCGATCACCTCGGCGTTCACCAGATGCCGGGTACCCGGGCCGCCCGGCGTGACGATCATGAGGAAGTCGGAGTCCCGGGCGAGTGCCACGGGATCCGCATAGTAGCGGTACGGGACGTCCTGCTGCTCGCTGCGCCCGTGATAGCCGACGTTGAGGCTGAAGGCGACACAGCGCTTGGCGATCGCCTTGCCGATGCGGCCGAGGCCGACGATGCCGATGGTCTTGCCGCCGGTCAGCGACCACGTCATCTCCATGTTGCCGCGCTTCACCCACTCGCCCGAGCGCACGTGGCGGTCGCCCTTGACGATCTGGCGGACGGTGGCGAGCAGGAGGGCCATGCCGAAATCCGCCACCTCCTCGGTCAGCACGTCCGGGGTGTTGGTGACGGCGATGCCGCGGCGCGTCAGCTCCGGCACGCCGGCGCCGTCGACGCCGACCCCGAAGCAGGCGACCAGCTTCAGGTTCGGCAGCGCGTCCAGGATCTCCGGCGCGAACGGGTCGTGGCCGCTGGAGAAAGCGGCGCGGATCTCGGGCGCGATCCTCTTCGCGAAAGCCAGCTTGTCGTCGGCGAGCCAGAGCTTGTGCACGGTGAAAAGCTCGTCGAGCTTCTTCATGGTGCCGGCATAGGAGACGGGACGGTTCAGGAGAACGGGGGGCTTGGACGTCATCTGTGCTGGCTCGTTCCTACATCACCGCGCCGATCGACCAGGGTTGGAACTCGTCCTCCCCGAAGCCCATCTCCTCGCTCTTCGACTTCTTGCCGGACGCCGTGTCCAGGATCAGCTTGAGGATGCGCTCGCCGCAGGCCTGGACCGTCTCCGAGCCCTCGATGATGGTGCCGCAGTTGATGTCCATGTCGTCGGGCATGCGCTTGAACAGCATGGAGTTGGTGGCAAGCTTGAGGGACGGCGCCGGCTTGCAGCCGAACACAGAACCGCGGCCGGTGGTGAAGCAGATCATGTTGGCGCCGGACGCCACCTGCCCCGTCGCCGAGACCGGATCGTAGCCGGGCGAATCCATGAAGTTGAAACCGCGGTTCTTCAGCGGCTCGGCATATTGCAGTACGTCGACCAGGTTGGTGGTGCCGCCCTTGGTCGCCGCTCCCAGCGCCTTTTCCAGGATGGTGGTGAGCCCCCCCGCCTTGTTGCCGGGGGACGGGTTGTTGTCCATCGAGCCCTTGTTCTTCGCCGTGTAGTCCTCCCACCAGCGCATCAGGTCGACCAGCTTCTGGCCGACCTCGCGGCTGGCAGCGCGCCGCACCAGCACATGCTCGGCGCCATAGGTCTCCGGCGTCTCCGACAGGATCACCGAGCCGCCATGGGCGACCAGCAGGTCGGAGGCGGCGCCCAGAGCCGGGTTGGCCGAGATGCCGGAATAACCGTCGGAGCCGCCGCATTGCAGTCCGATGGTGATGTGGCTCGCCGGCACGGTCTCGCGCTTCAAGTCGTTGACCACCGGCAGCATCTCGCGGATCGCCGCCAGCGCCTTGTTCATGGTCGCGACCGATCCGCCGGACTCCTGGATGGTCATGGTGTGGAGGAAGGGCCCGGCCTCGAGGCTGTGGGCGCGCATGAGGCCACCGATCTGGTTCGACTCGCAGCCCAGGCCCATGATCAGGATGCCGCCGAAATTGGCATGCAGCGCATAGCCCGCCAGCGTGCGGCGAAGCACGTCCATGCCGTCGCCCTCGGCCGCCATGCCGCAGCCGAGCCCGTGAGTCAGCGCCACCACGCCATCGACGTTGGGATAGCCTTCCAGCAGCGCCTCGGCCTTCCTCGCCGTCATCTTCGCCACATGGGCCGAGCAGTTCACCGAGGTCAGGATGCCGATGTAGTTGCGCGTGCCGACCCGCCCGTCCTTCCGCTTGATCCCCTGGAACGTCGCCTGGGCGGCGCCGGTCGCATAGGGCGTCGGCTTGGATTCGACGCAGAACTCGTATTGCCGCTCGAACATCTGGAAGGCGCAGTTGTGCGTGTGCACGTGATCGCCGGCGGCGATCGGCCGACTGGCGAAGCCGATGATCTGGCCGTAGCGGCGCACCGGCTGGCCCTCGGCGACCGCAGCGGTCGCGACCTTGTGGCCGGCCGGGATGTGGCCCTGGGTGGTGACGCCCTCGCCCGGGATCGCGGTGCCCTTCAGGATATCGGCGCGGGCGACGACGACGGTGTCGGTCGGGTTGAGCCGGATGGTCAGGGTCGGCTGGGTCATCTCTTTGATCCTCTATTCCTGGAGCGGCGCGATGGTCAGCGGCTTCTGGCCGCCGAGGAACGTGTCCTCACACCGCTTGAAGAAGTCTCTCGTGTCGCCGACGAACTCGGCGAAGACGTTCGGATACTCGGGCGTCATCTTGCCGGGCGTCCGCAGCATGCAATAACGGTCATAGGCCCAGTAGATCTTGCTTTCGGCAGCGGGGAAACCGTGGCGTTCCCGGGCATTGTAGTGGATGAACATCACGTCGCCCTTCTGAATCAGCCCGGCGGCGTTCTCCTCGGGCGCGACGAGCCCGGGATCAAGGTTGAGCGCACAGGAAGTGCCGCCCAGCATCACGTGCCCGCAAGGCCCGCTGGCGGGAAGCTGGTTCCACACCAGCCGGCAGGTCTCCGGCGCCAGATCCTCGATCAGCCGTGCCCGCGCGCTGGCGCCGCCCAGTGTGAAGATGAGGAAACGGGCCATCAGGCGATCTCTCCGGTGACTTTCACGGGCTTGGCCCCCTCGGTGAACAGGCGCTCGCTCATGGCATAGAACGCTTCCGAACCCGGCAGAAGCTCGGCGAAGACGTTCCCCACGATCGGCTCCTGCTTCCCCGGCGCCACCGCCCCGTTGTAGCGGCCATAGCACCAGATGACCTCGCTGACCGGATCGGGATTCCCGTGGCGTTCGCGTTGATTGTAGTGGATGAACACGACGTCGCCCTGCTGCAGCAGGCAGGTCGCGTTCTCGGTCGGGATCACGATGCGGGGGTCGAACAGGAAGCCCGCATTGGTGCCGGACTGCCGGGCTCCCAGCGCATCGCCGGCATAGGGCAGGATGCTGTCCCACAGGATCTGGCAGGTGACGGGCGCGCGCTCGTCGTCGAGGCGGGCGCGGGCGACCGCACCTGCCAGGTCGAGAACCATGTAACGCGCCATCTTTCGTCCCCGATCGGGAAGGTCTTGGCGGCCGGGCGGCCTCTCCCTAGTGTAGCGCACCCCTACGTACCCTTTCCAATCGGAGACGTCATTCCATGAGCGGCCGCCTTCAGGGCAAGATCTGCGTCGTCACCGCCGCCGGCCAGGGTATGGGCCGGTCCTCCGTCGAGGCCTTCCAGCGCGAGGGCGCCCGCGTCCACGCCTCCGACATCGACGAGAAGAAGCTGGCCGACCTCGCCAAGCTGCCGAACGTCACCTGCCAGGCGCTCGACGTGACGAACCCGGCAGCGGTGGAAGCCTATGGCAAGGCGGTCGGAACCGCCGATGTTCTCTTCAACGTCGCCGGCATCGTCCACAACGGCTCGATCCTGGAATGCTCGGAGGCGGACTTCGACTTCGCCATGACCCTCAACGTCCGCTCCATGTATCGGATGATCCGGGCGTTCCTGCCGGGCATGCTGGCCAAGGGCGGCGGCGCAATCATCAACATGGCCTCCGTCGCCTCGTCGGTGAAAGGCATCCCGAACCGTTTCATCTACGGCACCAGCAAGGCCGCCGTGATCGGGCTCACCAAATCGGTCGCCGCCGACTTCGTCGGCAAGGGCATCCGCTGCTCGGCGATCTGTCCGGGCACGGTGCAGACCCCGTCGCTGGACGAGCGCATCAACGCCAATGCGGATGCCGTCGCGGCGCGGAAGGCCTTTATTGCCCGCCAGCCGATGGGCCGTCTCGGCACCGCCGAGGAGATGGCGGCGCTGGCCGTGTTCCTGGCCTCTGACGAGGCCTCCTTTGCCACCGGCCAAGCCTACATCGTCGATGGCGGACTCGTGATGTAGGTCGCCGGCGCGGGTCTTGGCCGGAGCCTTCCTGGCGACTACGTGTCGAGAGACACCGTCGCCGGGAGGTCGATCATGAAGTTCCGACTTGTCGCCTCGATCCTCGCGCTGGGCACGCTCGGCGGCTGCGCCGACAGCGTCAGCACCGTGACCCACGCCTATCCCCATTCCCCCACGGTGGCGAACGGCTATCTCCGCGATGCCGGAGCCGCCGGACCGGTGCTGCTCGAGGTCAGGGACAGCCCGCTCGCGGGCGATGTGGCGGCGCCAATGGCCGAGGCCGCGAGCCGGACCAGCGTCGGCTTCCTCACGCGCTTCACGCCGTTCCGGTCGGAAGCGGCCAGGCCCGAGTACAAGATGGTGGTGCAGTTCGATCCGGCCCCCGGAGTCACCTCCGCCGCCGTCTGCGGTCCGGGGCAGAGCGCCGGGCAACGGTCGTCGGACGGCCGCGTCACCGCCCTGGTCGCGTTCTGTCATCAGAACCGGCCGATTCTCTCCCTGGCGGCGACAGCACCCCTCCCCGACCGGCCGGATTCGCCGATCCTCCGGGATCTCGCCCAGCAGGCCATGCTCAGGATGTTCGTCCGCGAACCGGACGGCGGCAGCAATCCGTTGCGACGGCTGGTACCATGAGGGTCGAGAGTCCGACCTTCCCGGGAATCCCCATGCGCCACAGCCGTCTGTCCACTCTGGCCTGCCTCCTCGCTCTCACAAGCCTTGCCGGCTGCGCCGGGATGGTGCGGGTCGTCACTTACGAGTATCCGCAGTCGACCGAGACCGCCCGCGCCAACCTCCAGGAAGCGGCCGCCGCCGGCCCGGTCCTGCTGGAGGTGCGCGACAACCCGTTCACCGGTGACGTCGCCCGGTCCTTCGCCGCCGCCGCAAGCGAGACCAGCGTCGGCTTCCGGGCGAGTTTCACCACCGACCGGGCGCTGGCGGCCCAGCGCGATGTCCGTCTGGTCGTCCAGTTCTCGCCCGCACCGGGCATCACCTCGTTCGAGGTCTGCGACCCCTCGCGGCCGGTCGCCAAGGCGGCACCCAGTGGCTACCTCACCGCCCTGGTCGCTTTCTGCAACCGCAACCACCCGATCCTTTCGGCCGTGACCTATGCGGGAAAGGTGGAGGGCGCGGAGTCCCCAGTGATCCGGCATATGGCCGAGCAGGCCATGATCCGCATGTTCATCCCTTCCGGCTACAGCCGCGACAATCCGGGCGACCTTTGGCCGGATATCTGAATCTCGGCGCGACCAGACAAGACGACACCTTGTCGTTGCGTGATCCGCGAACGAGCTTTGCCCTGGACCCTCAGGGAACCGGCGCCCACAATCGGCGTATCTGCTTACCGTAGCGCCGGAGCGGCCCTCGTTCATGGATCACCAGATCGCCACGCTTAACAAGTGGGTCGATATCGCGACCGCGTTCCTGGTCACCTACAGCTTCCAGATCCTGGGCGCGGTCATCTTCTTTTTCGTCGGCTTCAAGCTCGCCGGCTGGGTCGCCGGCCTCGTCGTTCGCCTCGGCCTCAGGAACAACCTGGACGCCACGATCAGCGGCTTCGCCGGCAATGTCGTCCGTATCCTCATCCTGGCGCTGGTCATCATCGCCACGCTCGGCAACTTCGGCATTTCCATCGCGCCCCTGATCGCGCTTCTGGGCGCCGGCGCCTTCGGCGCGACCATGGCGATCCAGGGTCCGCTCTCCAACTACGGCGCCGGCCTGACCCTGATCCTGACCCGGCCGTTCGCCATCGGCGACACCGTCACGGTCAGAGGCGTTTCCGGCGTGGTCGAGGACATCACGCTGGCCTCGACTTTCCTCATCAGTGTCGCCGGCGAGCGGATCATGGTGCCGAACCGCCAGATCGTCGGCGAGATCCTGGTCAACTCACGCGGCAATCGCGTCGTCGAGTCGACCCTCAGGATCGCCCCCGATCAGGACGTGGCCGAGGCGATCCGGGTGGTCAAGGAGGCGCTGACGCGAGTGCCCCAGGTGGTGAAGGAACCGGCGCCCGAGGTCGGCGTGCAGGCCTTCTCCGCCATCGACGTCACCATCGGGCTCCGCTACTGGGCGCCGGCCCGCGCCTTCTTCCCGACCCAATTCGCCGTCAACCTGGAGGCCCGCGCGGCACTCGCCGCCGCCGGCCTCAAATTCGCTTGAGAGGAGAGCCTCCATGAAGAAGCTCCTGATCGCCGTCGCGGCCCTGGTCGTCGTCCTCGTCGCGGGCGTGGTCGCGCTGCCCTTCTTCGTCCCGGTCTCGGTCTACAAGACTCAAATCGAGGCCCAGGCCAAGGCCGCCACCGGGCGCGACCTCGCGATCAAGGGCGACATGAAGCTGTCGCTGTTCCCGGCGGTGGCGATCGAGGCCAAGGACGTCAGCTTCGCCAATGCCGCCGGCGCCTCGACGCCGGAGATGGCGCGGCTGAAGAGCCTGAAGGTCGCGGTCAAGCTGATGCCTCTCCTCAAGGGCTCGCTCGAGGTCGAGAGCTTCATCCTCGAAGAGCCGGTGATCGTGCTCGAGATCGACAAGCAGGGCCGCGCCAACTGGGTCTTCGAAACGCGGCCCGCAACTCCCGGCGCGGCGCCACAAGCCACCGGCAGCTCCGCCGCCGGCGACATCCGACTCGGCGAAGTGAAGCTGAAGGACGGCCGCCTCACCTATATCGACGCCCGCACCGGCGAGAAGGAGGAGCTGACGGCGATCAACGCCACCGTCGAGCTGCCCGACCTCGACCGCCCGATGAAGTTCGACGGCGGCGCCACCTGGCACGGCAAGCCGCTGACGGTGAAGCTCGACGTCGACAAGCCGCGCGCCTTCATGGCGGGGCAACCGGCCGGCATCTCGCTGCTGCTCGGCGGCGACCCGGTGAAGATCGGCTTCAAGGGCCAGGTGACGACCTCCGGCGCCGGCCGCGCCCAGGGCGACGTCGACCTGGCGATCCCCTCGGTCAAGGAGCTCGCCACCTGGGTCGGCAAGCCCATCGACGCCAGGCCCAACACGATGGGGGCGCTCTCCATCTCCGGCAAGCTCGACCGCCAGGGACCGAAGACCTCGTTCACAGGCGCCAAGGTCTCGCTCGACCAGATCAAGGGCACCGGCGATGTCGCCGTCGACACCTCCGGCGCCAAGCCGCACCTCCAGGCCAAGCTCGCCCTCGAGAAGCTCGACGTGAACCCCTACCTCCCGCCCGAGGCCCCGGCGCAAAGGAGCGGTGCCGCGGCCCCCGCCGGCCAGGCTCCGCAGGGCTGGAGCGAAGACCCGATCGACCTCACCGGCCTCCGCGCTGCCAATGCCGACCTCGACCTGACCGTCGGCGGACTCGTCGTCCGTAAGATCGAGATCGGCAGGGGCGTGATCAAGGCCCAGCTCAAGGACGGCAAGCTCGCGCTAGACCTTTCCGAACTCGCGCTCTACCAGGGCTCGGGCCAGGCCAAGGTCACCCTCGACGGCTCAGGCCCGATGCCGGCCGTCGACGCGCGCGTGACGCTGTCGGGCGTGCAAGCCGAGCCGCTGCTGAAGGTGGCGGCCGATTTCGAGCGCCTGTCCGGCACCTTCGCCACCGAGGCCCAGATCACGACGAAGGGGCGTTCGCAGAAGGAAATGGTCTCGGCGCTCGGCGGCCAGGGCAAGTTCGCCTTCACCGACGGCGCCATCAAGGGCATCAACCTCGGCGCGATGGTCCGCAACATCACCACCGCCTTCACCGATCCCACGGCCAAGGAGACGCAGAAGACCGACTTCTCCGAGCTCGGCGGCACCTACTCCATCGCTCAGGGCATCCTCCGCAACAACGACCTCTCGATGAAGTCGCCGCTGCTCAGAGTCGAGGGCAAGGGAACGGTCGACCTGCCGAAGAAGACGGTCGACTACCGGGTCGAGCCCAAGGTGGCGATGACCACCGAAGGCCAGGGCGGACAGATGCAGGCGGCCGGCCTGATGGTGCCCGTCAACGTGAAGGGCCCGTGGCACGACCTCAGCTACCAGCCGGACCTGGCGGCGCTGATCAAGATCGACCCGGCGAAGGCGCTCGATGCCCTCAAGGGCGGGATTCCGGCGATCCCCGGGATTCCGCTGCCGGGTGCGGCCTCGCAGCCGTCGCAGGGCTCGCCGGCGGGACAGCAGCCGGCGCCGCAGAATCCGCTCGGAGGTCTCCGGAACCTGCTGACCCGCTGACGGACGAAGTTTCGCTCTCACCCGGCGAACCGAGAGGTTAGTCTGCAGCCCCTCCCCTAGGAGCGGCTGATGGCGGATCTCTGGATACCGGTGACGATCGCGGCGGCGTTCATCCAATGCCTGAGGACGGCATTGCAGAAACGCCTGACCAAGTCGCTTTCGGCCGAGGGTGCCAACTTCATCCGCTACGTCTACGGCGCGCCGGTCGCGATCGTGCTGGTGGTGGTCCTCGCCCGCGGCTTCGGCCACGACCTGCCTATGCCGAATGCTGGGTCGCTGATCTACGGCGCCCTCGGCGGGCTGACGCAGATCGCCGCGACCTCGCTGCTGATCCGGGCCTTCACCTATCGCAGCTTCGTCGTCGGCACGACCTATTCCAAGACCGAGACCGTGCAGGCGGCGCTGCTGGCCGCCCTCATCCTCGGCGAGCACCTGGATTTCTGGAGCTGGGGCGCCATCGTGCTTGGCTTCGTCGGCATCGTCGTCATGTCGCGGGCAGCGGCGGCCGGTGCCGGCTCCTGGCAGGATGCCGGCACGCGGAAGGCGGCGCTGGTCGGACTCGGCTCCGGCACGCTGTTCGGCATCTGCGCCGTCGCCATCCGCGCCTCGTCGCTGGCGCTGCCCGGCGGCGACGAGTGGGAGCGGGCCGCCGTCACGCTGGCCTCCATCACCACCATGCAGGCGGCGATGATGGGGACATATCTCGCGATCCGCGACCGGAGGCAGATCGTCGAGGTCCTCCGCCTCTGGCCGCAGACGATGCCGGTCGGGTTCATGTCGGTGCTGGGATCGGCCGGCTGGTTCTACGGCATGACGCTGGAGAACGCGGCACTGGTGCGGGCGCTCGGTCAGGTCGAGCTGGTGTTCACCTTCCTCGCCTCGCATCTCTTCTTCCGCGAGCGGGCGACGGCCGGCGAGACCGCCGGCATCCTGCTGGTCGCCGGCAGCGTGGTCCTGCTGATCCTTCGCTGAGTTCGCCGCGTAACGCGAGGGGATGCAACCGGCATGATCCTCGGCTAGGTTCCGGCCATGGCGACGACCGATCTCGACGAGGACCCGCTGACGACCGCGCCCGAGCGCCTGGCCGATCTCTACGGCCGGCCCGGCTTCATGATCCGGCGCGCGCACCAGATCACCATCTCGGTGTTCCAGGCCCATGCCGGCGAGCTCGGCCTCACCAACACCCAGTTCGGCGTCCTCTACATCCTCAAGCGCTATCCCCGCATCGACCAGGTGACATTGGCAAAACTTCTACGCCTCGACCGCTCGACCACCGGCACCGTCGTCGCCACGCTGGAGAGCCGTGGATTCGTCGCCCGCGACGTCGGCGAGTCGGACCGGCGGCGCCGCGTGCTGGCGCTCACCCCGGACGGCGAGTCCATGCTTCGCCAGGTGCTGCAGAAGTCGTCCGGGACCTCGAGCACGCTGCTGGCGGCGTTCACGCCCGAGGAGCGGGAGACGTTCCTCGATCTGCTCTCACGGCTGGTCGGGCATTTCGAAGGCGGCGACGGAGCCGCCGAGATCAATCCAGCGTCCGGCGATAGCGCAAAATAGCGATCGTCCAGGCGACGCCGGCGAAGGCCAGAAGCGGCCAGACCTCGGGCCAGATCTCGATCCAGCCATTCCCTTTGAGAAGGATGCCGCGGACGATCCGGAGGAAATGGGTCAGCGGCAGAACCTCGCCGATCGCCTGCGCCCAGCCGGGCATGCCGCGGAACGGGAACATGAAGCCCGAGAGCAGCATCGAGGGCAGGAAGAAGAAGAACGTCATCTGCATCGCCTGCAGCTGGTTTCTCGCCACCGCCGAGAAGGTCAGTCCGACCGCGAGGTTGGCGCCGAGGAATGCGAGCAGCGCCAGCGTGAGCAGGCCGATCGACCCCAGCATCGGCACTTGGAACAGGAAGCGCGCGGCGATCAGCACGACCGCCACCTGCACATAGCCGATGGCGATGTAGGGCAGCACCTTGCCCAGCATCACCTCGCCCGGCTTCACCGGCATCGCCAGCAGGTTCTCCATGGTGCCGCGCTCGGTCTCGCGCGTCACTGCAAGCGAGGTCATCAGGATCATCGTCATGGTCAGGATGACGCCGAGCAGACCCGGCACGATGTTGTAGGCGGTGAGCCCCTCCGGGTTGTAGCGACGGTGGACCAGCACGTCGAACGCCGGCGGCGCGACCAGACCCGGCAGATCATGGAGCAGCGCCGAGCGGGGGAGCTGCGAGAGCGCTGCAAACGCGTTCGAGGTCGCCGCCGGGTCGGTCGCATCGGCCTCGACCAGGAGCTGCGGGCGCTCGCCCTTCAGGAGATCGCGCGTGAAGCCGTCGGGGATGGTGACGATGAAGGCGACCTCGCCCTCGGCCACCAATCTCTCTGCCTCGCGCTCGCTCGCGATGAGGGCGACGATATGGAAATACCCGGAGCGTTCGAGCGCGCCGGCGATGCTGCGCTCGATCTGGCCGGGATCGCGGGAGAGCAAGGCGGTCGGCAGCCGCTTCGGATCGGCGTTGATGGCATAGCCGAAGAGCAGTAGCTGCATCACCGGGATGCCGAGAATCATACCGAAGGTCAGCCGGTCGCGGCGGAGCTGGATCAGTTCCTTCAGCGTGACGGCGATCACCCGGCCGAGCGCTGCCAGCATCTAGGGCCTCGGCGCGTCGGCGATCAGGTGGATGAACACGTCCTCCAGGCTCGGCGTCGACTCGCGCCAGGTCAGTCGTGGATCATCGAGGAAAGGCTGGATGGCGCGCCGCAACACCTCGCCATCGGCGGCGCTCACATGCAGCGAGGGACCGAACACGGCTGTGCCGATGCCCGGCACGCCCGAGAGCTTGCGGGCGATATCGTCGCGGCCGGGGCCGGTCGCGATCCAGGTCGAAAGACGGGCGCCGGCCACCACCTCGGCGACGGTGCCGACCGCCAGCAGCTTGCCATAGGCGATGTAGGCGATGCGGTCGCAACGCTCGGCCTCGTCCATGTAGTGGGTGGAGACCAGAACGGTGACGCCGTCGCGGGCGAGCGCGTGGATCTGCTCCCAGAACTCGCGCCGGGCCTGCGGATCGACACCGGCGGTCGGCTCGTCCAGCAGCAGAAGCTTCGGCGTGTGCATCATGCAGGCGGCGAGTGCCAGGCGCTGCTTCCAGCCGCCGGACAGCGAGCCGGCCAGCTGGCTCTTCCGGCCGGCGAGTCCGACCGTTTCCATCGTCTCCTGCACGCGGCGGCGGCGGTCGGGCAGCGCGTAGAGCCGGGCGACGAAGTCCAGGTTCTCCTCGATCGTCAGGTCTTCGTAGAAGCTGAAGCGCTGGGTCATGTAGCCGACCTGGAGCTTGATCGCCGCGGCCTCGGTCAGGATATCGAGGCCGAGGCAGGTGCCGCGACCGCCATCGGGCTTCAGCAATCCGCAGAGCATGCGGATGGTCGTGGTCTTGCCGCTGCCGTTGGGGCCGAGGAAGCCCCAGACCTCGCCCGCCGGCACCTTGAGCGCGATGCCGTCGACGACGGTACGATTGCCGAAACGTTTCGTCAGGCCTTCGACATCGATCGCGAGCGGCGCATTCACGGTATCGGCCTGGCTTCGATCGGCTGGCCGGGCTTAAGGCCGGGCGCGGAGGGGCGGGCCTTCACCAGATAGACCAGCTTCTTCCGGCTCTCGACGGCGTAGATCACCGGCGGGGTGAACTCGGCCTCGCCGGCGACGAAGGAAACCTCGGCCGTCAGCGCCCGGGCGCAGCCGTCGCAGGAGACGGCGAGGCGGCTGCCGATGCGGAGCGAGGCCAGGTCCGCCTCGGGCGCGTAGATCCGGACATGGATTCCTTCCGGCGGCACCAACGTCACGACGGCGCCGCCCGCCGGCGCGAGATCGCCGGTGCGGCGCACCAGCCGCTCGACCTGTCCGCCGGCGCGGGCCGCAATCGTGCGGTCGCCGAGCCGGACCTCCGCCTCGGTCAGCGCCGCAGCGGAGGCTTCCATCTGGGCGCGGGCGGCGGCGATCTGGTCTTCACGCGCAGGCAGTCGCGCGACCCGGAGCTGGGCCTGCAGCTCGGCGAGGCGCGCACGCTCGGCCTCGAAATTGGACCGCGCTTGGTCTAGCCGCTGCGGATTCGCGGCCGGCGAGTTGGACAGCTCCTGCTGGCGGACACGCTCGCGCTGGGCGAGGCCGAGATTGGCCTCGGCCTGCGCGACCTGTGCTTCGACAGCTCTGATCTCGTCGGCCCGCTTGCCCGTCAGGAGGTCGGCAAGCTCGGCCGCAGACTGGTCGAGGCGCGCTTTGGCGGCATCGCGCTGGGCGGCTTCGCGACGGGCTTCCAGACGGAACAGTTTCTGCCCGGCGACGACGGCATCGCCTTCACCGACGTAGACTTCCTCGATCCAACCGCTCTCGGGCGCGGCGACGGTGATGCGCTCGCCTTCGACATAGCCCAGATAGACGGGCTCCTTCGGCTTCTCGTCGCAGGCGGCGAGCGCGAGGAGGAGCGCGGCGCAAATCAGGTGTTTCATGCGAGCCCCCGGATCAGAGTCTCGACATGGAGCGACAGCAGCGGCGCCGGATCGAAGCCGGGCTCGTCGTCGCGGACGAAGCAGGTCTTCCAGAGCGTCGAAAACAGCAGGGGCGCGATCACCAGCCCTGCCGCGAGTGAGTTCCGGAATGCTCGACATGCCGTCCATGAGGTCCTTTTCCCGCACGTCCCGACCGCCTCGAGTCCGCTCAGCCCCCTGATTTTCCAGATGTCTCGCGATAGCGCCTTGGGAGGACTGATCAATTGCGCACGGATGAGAGGCGGGTTGCGCGCCACCGACATGACCCTTGCCGAGCGGGATCCATGTTCTCCATTCGTTCCGCCTCTTGCGCGGATCGTTCCCGATCAGCCACACTTCGCGCGGTTCGGAAAACGGCCGGCAGGCGAACTGCGACGGTCCCACGATGATACAGAGGAGCCACCTCATGAAACGGGAGAGACTCTTAGGATCGGTCTTCGCCGCGGCCGTGCTCGCCGTCTCAGCGGCGGCACCGGCAGAGGCCCAGAACAATGTCCTGCGCGTCGTGCCACAGGCCGACGTCAAGATCCTAGACAGCCATGTCGCCTCCATTCAAGTCACCAAGATTTTCGCGCTGATGGTCCAGGACACACTGTTCGCGTGGGACTACAAGCTCGGCCCCAAGCCACAGATGGTCGAGAACTGGGCCGCGTCGGCCGACAAGCTGTCCTGGACCTTCACGCTTCGTCCTGGCCTCAAGTTCCACGACGGCACGCCGGTCACGTCCAAGGACGTGATCGCCTCGATCGAGCGCTGGGCGAAGCGCGACGTCATCGGCCAGCGCCTCGCCACCTACACGGCAGGCTGGTCCGGCGTCGACGACCGCACCTTTACCCTCAAGCTGAAAGAGCCGTACGGCTTCGTCGAGTTCTCTCTGGGTTCGGCCGGCGGCCAGATGCCGGTCATCTTCCGCGAGGCTGATGCGAAGACCGACCCGATGACCGCGATCGCGACCGGCATCGGCTCCGGCCCGTTCATCCTCAATCGCGACGAGTGGAAGCCCGGCGCCTTCGTCGCCTTCAAGAAGAACCCAGACTACATTCCGCGCGCGGAGCCGGTGGACGGGCTCGCCGGAGGCAAGGTCGCCAAGGTCGACCGCGTCGAGTGGCACATCATTCCCGATGCCGGAACGGTGGCCGCGGCGCTGACCAAGGGCGAAGTCGATCTCTGGGATTCCCCGGCGACCGACCAGCTGGGCCCGATCGTCAACAACAAGGACATCGTCATCGACAAGCTGCCGCCCTTCGGCAACTACGGCGGACTTCGCGTCAATTCGCTCCTGCCGCCCTTCAACAACGTGAAGGCCCGCCAGGCGCTCGCCTATCTCTTCGACCAGCGCGACTTCATGGCCGCGGCCTACGGCGATCAGAAATGGTGGAAGGTCTGCAATTCCTATTACGTCTGCGACGGACCATGGGGCACGGAAGCCGGCTCTGAGCCGTATAAGAAGAAGGACATCGCGAAGGCGAAGCAGCTCCTGGCCGAGGCCGGCTACAAGGGCGAGAAGCTGACGCTGATTACCACCAACGAGCTGCCGCAGATCGGCGCGATGGCGCAAGTCGCCGCCGCCAACTTCAAGGAAGCGGGCGTCAACGTCGACATGATCGTCTCCGACTGGGGAACCGTGGTCAGCCGCATGAGCAAAAAGGATCCGGTCGAACAGGGCGGCTGGAACATGTTCACCACCTGGTTCACCGGCACCACCATGCACTCGCCGCTGACCAACATCGCCACCAACATGGCCTGCGGCGGCAACAACTGGGCCGGATGGGCCTGCGACGCGGAGTCCGAGAAGCTGCGCGACGCATTCCTGAAGGCGCCGGACGATGCAGCCCGCAAGGCGGCGCTCGTGCCGCTGCACCAGCGCCTGCAGGAGATGCAGCCGGTCGCCCTCCTTGGCCAGTTCGACCCGCCCTTCGTCTGGCGGAAGAACGTCCAGGGCGTGGTGAAGGGTTCGGTGCTGGTGTTCTGGAACATCAGCAAGTCCTGACCTAGGCTGTCGTCGCTTCGGGGCCGGCG
>CAMDFP010000082.1 GCA_945897335.1 Asaia bogorensis
GGATATCGCCCACCGGCACCGGAGGTCTTCATCCCTGCGCGCCCGCCTTCGCAATCTGGGCCAGCTACGCCGGGCGCGCTCCCACTGGCGCCGACGCTAGTTCCAAACTAACATTCCAACTGGACCACTCGACGGGGGCTGGTCAATGAGCGGCTCACTGATGTACGCACGGAAACCCTGCCGGCCGGCTTCGAAGAGATTTCGATCGCTTAGGACGCCTGGGACGGCGGCAGGCTGCAAAACTCACTGATCGAAACCGGATCTGGGAAAGAAAATTCCCTGTTTTTCGACAGCCGCGCGTGACCGGGCCTATCGGAAATGGCCGAATCTACGGACGATTTCCCGCCCCAGGCGGCGGAAATGGGGTCGATTCAAGCGAGTTTTCCCTGTTTTTTGGCAGGTATCAGGGAATTTGGTATTAGAGCAGGACGCGATGGAGACTGCATCCACCGCCAGTCCTTTTCAAGCTCTTGAGGGGATGCGGATCTCCCAGATGTCAGCGGTCCAGCGGCTGCCACGGGTCGCGGGTGATGCGGCTGCGTCATTCCATGGCGGAGGCACTATGCGGGCGGTGATCTGCAACAACTATGGTCCGCCGGAAGCGCTGGTTGTCGAGGAGCGCAGCTCGCCCATACCCGGCGCCGGCGAGGTCCGCGTCGCGGTCGAGGCGGCGGGCGTCAATTTTCCCGATACCCTGATCATTCAGGGCAAATATCAGCACAAGCCCGCTCTACCGTTCTCGCCGGGTGCGGAGATCACCGGCATCGTCGATGCCGTGGGTGAGGGGGTGACTTCGCTCAAGGTCGGCGATGCGGTGCTCGGCGTCATCGGTTTCGGTGGGTTCGCCGAGCAGGCGGTCGCACGGGCCGAGTATCTCACCCGCCGTCCGGACTCGATGGATCCGGTGACCGCGGCCGGTTTCGCGATGACCTATGGCACGAGCATGCACGCGCTGAAGCAGCGCGCCGACCTCAAGCCCGGCGAAACCCTGCTGGTCCTCGGTGCCGGCGGGGGTGTCGGCCTGACGGCGGTCGAGATCGGTGCCGCGATGGGTGCGCGCGTCATCGCTGCCGCGAGCTCGGCCGAGAAGCTCGCGCTGGCGCGCGCCGCCGGCGCATCCGATCTGATCGACTACAAGCAGAGCTCGCTGCGCGAGCGCCTGAAGGAGCTTGTCGGGTCGAAGGGCGTCGATGTCGTCTACGACCCCGTCGGCGGCGATCTCTTCGAGGAAGCGCTGCGGTCCACCGCCTGGGAAGGCCGCGTGCTCGTCATCGGCTTCGCGTCGGGGACCATCCCGAAGGCGCCGGTGAACCTGGCGCTGCTGAAGGGATGTTCCATCGTCGGCGTCAGCCTCGGTGGCTTCCGCAGTCGCTATCCCGAGACGAATGCCGCCAACTTCGCTCAGCTGTTCGCCTGGCATGCCGCAGGCAAGCTCAAGCCGCATATCAGCCTGACGCTTCCGATGTCCAAGGCCGCCGACGCGCTGACGATGCTCGGCACCCGCAGCGCCGTCGGCAAGATCGTCCTGACGATGGAACGGGCGGCGCCATGAGGTCCATGGCGGTCGCTCCCATTCGGTGACGCCAAACTGGACCTTGGGAGCGGTGGGCAATCCCCCTATTGCCGAAACTGGCTCTGTGCTTGACTTCGCCCCACCGGAATCGAATGGACATCGGGGTCAGGCGTGCTTGAGCTCAGGGGGGTCGTCAAAGCCTTCGGCAATCTCAAGGCCGTTGCCGGGGTCGATCTCACTATCGCCTCGAACCGGATCACCGGTGTGATCGGCCCCAACGGCGCCGGCAAGACCACCCTGTTCAACCTGATCGCCGGCTCGCTCAAGCCCGACGCCGGCGAGATCGTGTTCGCGGGCGAGCGGATCGATGGACTCTCGCCCGACCGCATCTTCCAGCACGGCCTGGCGCGGACCTTCCAGATCCCGCGGCCGTTCCCGCGCATGACCGTGCTCGAAAACGTCATGCTGGTGCCGTTGCGCCAGACCGGCGAGCGCTTCTGGACCAACTGGTGGCAGCCGGGACTGGTCGCCTGCGAGGAGAAGGCCGGGCGCGAGCGGGCGGTCGAGGTCCTGACCTTCTGCGGTCTCGGCGGCCATCTCGATCACATGGCCGGTACCCTGTCGGGCGGGCAGCAGAAGCTGCTGGAGCTGGCCCGCGTGCTGATGATCGATCCCAAGCTGATCCTGCTCGACGAACCTGCCGCCGGCGTCAATCCGACGCTGATGGAAACGCTGATCGAGAAGATCCAGGCGCTGCATGCGCGGGGCGTCACCTTCCTGATCATCGAGCACAACATGGATCTGGTGATGCGCCTCTGCCAGCCGATCGTGGTGATGGCCGCGGGCCGGGTGATCCTCCAGGGCAGCGCCGACGAGATCCAGCGCCACCCCGACGTGATCGACGCGTATCTGGGAGGGGTGGCGGCATGACCGCGCCCATCCTGGTCGCCCGTGACGTCGTGGCGGGCTATGTGCCCGGCCTGCCGATCGTGCACGGCATCTCCGCCGAGATCGCGCCCGGCGAGATCGTCACCATCATCGGGCCCAACGGCGCCGGCAAGTCCACCTTCGTGAAGGCGCTGGTCGGTCTCCTCCATACCGATAGCGGGCAGGTGACGCTGGAAGGCCGCGACATCACCGGCCGGCCGGCGCATGCGCTGGTCGGCGAAGGCCTCGCCTTCGTCCCGCAGACCGCCAATATTTTCGCCTCGCTGACCATCCACGAGAACCTGGTGGTCGGTGCCCACACGGTGCGCAGCGACATTCGCCCGCGCCTGGAGCGTGCCTATGCCATGTTCCCGGAGCTGGCGGCCAAGCGCCGGCAGCGGGCGCGGGTGCTTTCGGGTGGACAGCGCCAGATGTTGGCGATCGCCCGCGCCCTGATGACCGATCCTGCCGTGCTCGTGCTCGACGAGCCGACCGCCGGGCTCGCGCCTAAGGTGGTCGGCGAGGTGTTCGCCGAACTCCGGCGGCTAGCGACGGCCGGCGTCGCGATCCTGATGGTCGAGCAGAACGCACGAGCGGCGCTGGCGATTTCGGACCGTGGCTGCGTGCTGGCCGAGGGGCGCAACCGGGCCGACGGCAGGGCGGCCGATCTTCTGGCCGACGCCACCCTGGCCGAGGCCTTTCTCGGCGCCCGGCGCGTGGTGCAGTGATGCTGGCGCAGGCGCTCGCCGACGGCATCCTGACCGGTGCGATCATAGCGCTGGGGGCGATCGGCATATCCTTCAGCCTGCAGATCCTGAAATTCGCCAACTTCGCCCACTCCGAGCTGCTGACCTGGGGCGCCTATCTGGCGCTGGTGTTCGTCGCCTTCGCCGGGCCGGGGACGCCGACGGCGGAGCTGTCGTTCGGCTGGCAGCTGATGGCGGCGATGGCGCTGGCCGCTCTCCTCACCGGCGGCCTCGCCTGGCTGGTCGATCTCCTGGTCTTCCGCCGGCTCCGGCGAAGCGGCGCGCATCCGATGTCACTGGTGTTCGCTGCCTTCGGCTCGGCCTTGGTGATGCGCCACGTCATCGTGCTGATCTGGGGGCACGGCACGCATTTCTATACGCGCGAGCTGCAGATCGCGATCGAGGTGCTGCCGGGCGTGCGCATGCTGCCCGACCAGATCTTCATCCTCGGACTGACGGTCCTGATCGTCGTCGCGCTGCACCTCTATCTGACTTACAGCCGCACCGGCATGGCGATGCGGGCGATGGCGGAAAGCCCGTTCCTGGCGCGGGCCTGCGGAATCGAGGTCGAGGGCGTAGTCCGCTGGACCTGGATCCTCTCCGGCACCCTCGCGGCAATGGCCGGCGTCTTTCTGGGCCTGTCGCCGCAGCTCCATCCGGAGATGGGCTTCAGCCTGCTCCTCGCCCTGTTCGCCGCCACGATCCTCGGCGGCACCGGCTCCTTGATCGGCGCGGTGCTGGGCGGCTTGCTGGTCGGCCTCGCCGAGAACCTGTCCGTCCTGGTGATCAGCCCCGGCTACAAGCCGGCGATGCCATTCCTGCTCCTGCTCCTGGTGTTGTTCTTCCGCCCGCAGGGTCTGTTCGGAGAGAAGCGGTGATTGGCGTCTTCTCCTATCTGGTGTTCTTCGCCTGCATCGTGCTGGTGCTCGGCATCATGGCGCTCGGGCTGAACCTGCAATGGGGCTACACGGGCCTGTTCAACGCCGGCGTCGTCGGTTTCTACGCCATCGGCGCCTACACCCACGCCATCCTGATCACGGCGCCACGGCCCGAGCTGATCGGCAATCTCGGCCTGCCCTGGATCGTCGGCATATTCGGCGCCATGGCCGCCAGCGCCTTCGCGGCCTGGGTGATCGGGCTCGCCACCATCCGGCTTCGCGACGACTATCTGGCGATCGCCACATTCGGCATCGCCACGACCATCCAGCTGGTGACCTTGAACTGGGATGGGCTGACCGGCGGCGCCCAGGGCCTGTCGGCGATCCCGCGTCCTCTGGTCGGCTGGTTCGACACGCCGCTCGGCTTCAGCCTCTGGTATCTCGGCCTCCTGGTAGCGGTGGTCGCCACCCTCTACTGGGCGCTGGAGCGGATCCTGAAATCGCCCTGGGGCCGGGTGCTGAAGGCGATCCGCGAGGACGAGACCGCTGCCATCGCACTCGGCAAGAGCGCCCGCAGCTTCCGCCTGCAGGCTTTCGTGCTGGGCTCCACCCTGATGGGCCTCGCCGGCGCGCTCTATGTCAGTTTCATCGGCTTCGTCAGCCCCTTCGATTTCCTGCCGATCCTGACCTTCCAGATCTGGGCCATGGTGATCGTCGGCGGCAGCGGCAACAACAAGGGGGCGCTGCTGGGAGCACTGACTGTCTGGGCGATCTGGGCGTCGTCGGGCGTCCTGATCTCCAAACTGGTGCCGCCGACCTATGCGGCCCAGGGCGGCGCCATCCAGGTGATCCTGATCGGCCTGTTTCTGGTCGCATCGCTGCTGTTCCGGCCGCGCGGCCTGATCGGCGAGGTTCCAGTGGTCTCGCGTCGCGCCGATGACTAAGCTTGGTCCATAAAGCGGCCGGCCAACAGGGAGACTCAAGTCCAATGAAAAGATGTATCGCGATTTCAGCCGCCATGGCCCTCTCGGTCATGCTGGCGCCCGCAGACGCGGCGGCCCAGGCGAATTGCCCGGTGAAGATCGGCGGCGTGCTGCCGCTGACCGGGTCGATGGGGCCGATCACCAAGAAGATCGCCGAGAGCGCGCAGCTCGCTGTCGAGCACATCAACCAGGGCGGCGGCATCAAGGGCTGCCAAGTGCAGTTCATCCTCCGCGACGACCAGGGCCAGCCGACGGTCGGCGTCGACGCGGCCAAGTATCTGGTCGAGGTCGAGCGGGTGCCGGCCTTCACCGGCACGATCTCATCGGGCGTCACCGGCCCGATCATCGCCTCGATCACCGGGCCGTCGAAGGTCGTTCAGATCAGCTGCTGCTCGACGGCGACCCCCTTCACCCTCGACGGACGCAGCCAGGGCTACTTCTTCCGTACCCTGCCCACCAGCAAGACCCAGGCGGTCGCGACCGCCGCCGAGATGGCGCGCCGCGGTCTGAAGAAAACGGCGCTGATCTACGTCAACACCGACTTCGGTCAGGACATGACCCGCTTCGTCAAGCTGGCGCTGCCGAAGCTGGGTGGCGAGATCGTCGTCGAGGTTCCCTACAACGACAACCAGCCGAGCTATCGCGCCGAGGTGACCAAGGCCCTGGCCGCAAAGCCGGAGTCGCTGCTGCTGATCGGCTTCCCCAAGGACGCCGTGACCATCGTCCGCGAATGGCTGTCGCTGGGCGGCACGCAGAAGATCGCGCTCAACAATTCGATGCGGGTCAAGGATTTCGTCGACGGCGTCGGCGGTCGGTTCCTGAACGAGTCCTTCGGCATGGACAACGCTCAGGTCGCGGGTCCGACCGTGGATGCCTTCAACAAGGCGTTCGAGGAAAAGTACAAGTACGACAGCAAGGGTCCCGGCGTTCACACCCAGTACGACGCCATGATGGTGCTGGGCCTCGCCATGAACATCGCCAAGGACCTGACCGGCCCGTCGATCAAGGATGCGGTGCGCCAGGTCCACGCCGCCGGCGGCGCCACGGTCGGAACCGGGCCCGACGAGTTCAAGAAGGCGGTCGAGCTGATCAAGGCCGGGAAGGCGATCAAGTATCACGGCGCCACCGGCCCGATCGAGTTCGACGCCAATGGCGACGTCACTGGCCCGGCGCTGGTCTGGAAGATCGTCAACGGCGAGATCGTCACCGATCACGTCATCTCGATCGACGAGATGCAGGCTTTGTTCAAGAAGATCGACGGCTGATCCGCTTCCTGCAGAGAGGGCATCCGGTGACGGACGATCGCTTTGAGCTCTATGACCTCAAGGTCGAGGTCGTGGCGCCACCGGATGCCCGCGTCTTCTGCGGGGCGAATGTCGGCGACTATTTCGAGCTGAAAGGCGAGATGCTGCACCTGCCTCCCGGGCAGGGCTTCTCGATCTATTCGCTGGCATCCCTGCTGCCGCTGCTGCCGGCGAAGCAGCGGCCAACCCATGCCAACGACTGGATGTCGACCGACGCCGAGGTCGCATGTCCGGACCCGAACTGCCCGACCCGTTTCCGCATCACCCGGACGGGGAAGCGCAGCTTCGCGCATGCCGACGTGACGGCGGTCCCGCTCGCCGGTTTGGGAAAGGCCTGAAATGGCGGTCGAACGTCACGCACTGGCGCCGGGCTATGAGATCTCCCGGCTGCTCCGCGGCGGCTGGCAACTCGCCGGCGGCCACGGGCCGGTCGACCGGGCGCGGGCGATCGAGGACATGGCGGTCTTCGTCGACCGCGGCGTCACCACCTTCGACTGCGCCGACATCTACACCGGCGCCGAGGAGATGATCGGCGAGTTCCGTACCAATCTGGAACGCAAGCGCGGCGCCGAGGCGCTGCGGTCGCTGAAGGTGCACACGAAGTTCGTGCCCGACTGGGACCGGCTGCCCACTCTCGACCGCGCCTATGTCGAAGGCATCATCGACCGGTCGCTTCGCCGCCTGAAGGCCGAGCGTCTGGATCTTGTGCAGTTTCACTGGTGGAACTATGCCGCTCCCGGCGTCGTCGATGCGGCGCTGATACTCCGCGACCTGCAGCAGGCCGGGAAGATCGACCGGATCGGCGGCACCAACTTCGATACGCCGCACACCAAAGCGATGGTCGATGCCGGCGTGCCCCTGGTCTCCATGCAGGTCCAGTATTCTCTTCTCGATCCGCGCGCCGAGAACGGGTTGGTGCAGCTGGCGCAACGGAGCGGCTTCGGCCTTCTCTGCTACGGCACGCTGGCCGGCGGCTTCCTGACCAATGCCTGGCTCGGCAAGCCGGAGCCGGCCGAGGGCACGCTGACCAACCGTGGGCTGATCAAGTACAAGCTGATCATCGACGACTTCGGCGGCTGGGATCTGTTCCAGGAGCTGCTGCGGACGATGAATGAGATCGCTGGCCGGCATGGCGTCAACATCGCCGCCGTCGCCGGCCGCTGGATGCTCGATCGTCCCACCGTCGCCGGCATCATCGTCGGCGCCCGCTATGCCGATCATCTTGCCGATGATCTGAGGATCTTCGACTTCAGCCTGGACGCCGATGACGTGGCTTCCGTCGAGCGGGTGCTGGCGAAACGGCAAGGCCCGGTCGGCGACACCTTCGAACTCGAACGCGACCGGGACGGGCGTCACGGGCGGATCATGAAATACAATCTGAACGCGGCCTGAAGTGACATGACGAACCCGACACCCGAACGGACTGTCCTGGCGCCCGGCCTCGAGATCAGCCGCATCGTCACCGGCCTCTGGCAAGTGGCCGACATGGAGCGTAGCGGCACACCGCTCGATCCCGAGGCTTCGGCGAAGGCGATGGCGGACTACGCCGCCGCCGGCTTCGATACCTTCGACATGGCCGACCACTACGGCAGCGCCGAGGTGATCACCGGCCACTACCTGACCGCCATCGCCTCGAAGCGGTTCGCGGCCGGCCCTAACGGCAAGCCGCAAGCCTTCACCAAGTGGTGCCCGACCCCAGGTCCGATGACGGCGGACGTCGTGCGTGCCGGCGTCGAACGCTCGCTTCGGCGGATGCAGGTCGACGCCATCGACCTGCTGCAGTTCCACTGGTGGACCTTCGATCACCTCGACTACATCGAGGCCCTGGAAGGATTGGAGGTCCTGCGGACCGAGGGTCTCATCCGCAACCTCGGCGTCACCAATTTCGACACCGACCATCTGCGCGTGGCGGTGAAGCACGGCATCCCGGTCGCGACCAACCAGGTGTCGTTCTCGCTGCTGGATCGCCGGGCCTCGGGGGCAATGAGCGCTCTCTGCCAGGAGACAGGCGTGCGCCTGCTCGCCTACGGCACGCTGGGTGGCGGCTTCCTCTCCGATCGCTGGCTCGGCCAGCCGAAACCGGCAAATCTGCCAGATTGGAGCAAGTCCAAGTACAAGCGCTTCATCGACGTCATGGGAGGCTGGCAGGTCTTCCAGGGACTCCTGGAAACGCTGGCGGCGATCGGCAAGAAGCACGGCGTGTCGATCTCGAACGTCGCCACTCGCTGGGTCCTCCAGCAGCCGGCCGTGGCCGCGATCATCGTCGGTGCGCGGCTGGGCGAGCGCGAGCACCGCGCCGACAATCTGAAGCTCTTCTCCTTCACGCTCGACTCGGACGACTTGACGCGTATCGATGAGGCCCTGGCCGCCGCCGCGCCGATCCCGGGCGATTGCGGCGACGAGTACCGGAAACCGCCCTTCCTCACCGCCTCGGGCGATCTCAGCCATCATCTGAGCAGCGTGCCGAAGATCTACACGGCGACGCCGGTACCGGGGCGGCCGGGCCGTTCGCGCGTGTCGTCGGGCAGCAAGTGGGAAGTGATCGCCGGCCACTGCCGCGCCGTGCGCGTCGGCAACCGGATCATGGTCAGCGGCACCACGGCGACGCATGGCGCCGGCAAGATGATCTGCCCGGACGACCCCACCGGCCAGGCCGTCTTCATTCTCGACAAGATCGCCGCCAGCCTCGCGGCCCTCGGCGGCTCGATGCAGGACGTCGTGCGGACCCGCGTCTTCCTGCAGGACGCCGACCAGTGGGAAGGGCCGTCCCGCGTTCATGGCCGCTATTTCCGCGACGTATGGCCGGCCAACACCCTGTTCGAGATCGGCCGGCTGGTCGGCGACTACAAAGTCGAGATCGAGGCCGAAGCCATCGTCGACTGATGCCGGACGTTTCACCGAGAGGCGGGAGCGGCCGCGGGCGACAGGCGCGCGTGGCAGCTTGATCGGGTCGCATCCTCAGGAGCTGCCCCGTGCCGCGCAAGATCTTCACCGCCTCGGTGATGCATGAGACGCACACCTTCTGCATCACGCCGACGACGCTCGATCGATTCAAGGAGACCTGCTACCTCCGCGACGGCGAGATCCCGACGGCGATGCGGGGAACCCGCGGCGAATGGGGCGCCGTTTTCGACCTTGCCGACGAGTTCGGCTGGACCCTGGTGCATCCGGTTGCCGCATTCGCCCAGCCGGCCGGCACCGTCACCGACGAAGCCTTCGAGCACTTCGCCGATCTCATCATCCAAAGCCTGAAGCGGTCGCTGCCGGTCGACGGCGTGCTGCTTCCTTTGCACGGCGCGATGGTGGTCGACAGCTTCGACGATGCCGAGGGCGAGTTGTTGGCGCGGATCCGGGCGGTGATCGGTCGAAAGATCCCGATCGCTGTCAGCCTCGACCTCCACGCCAACGCGACCGAGGGCATGGCCCGCGACGCAGATATCATCACCACCTACCGGACGACGCCGCACACCGACATGTACGAGGCGGCGGAGCGGGCGGGCCGGCTGCTCGAGCGGACCCTGCGGGGCGAGATTCGACCGAAGATCCATCGCGCCCAGGCGCCGGTGATGTTCGGCATCGACGAGGGGCGCACTATCGCCGGCTGGGGGCCGATGATCGAGATGCTGGCGAAGGTGAAACAGGCCGAAGCCGAGACGCCGGGGGTCCTCGACATCGCCGTCAATGCCGGCTTCGCCTGGGCCGACACGCCCTTCACCGGCCCGACCGTTCTGGTCAACGGCGATGGCGACGACGCACGCCACCAGGCGCTCGCCGACCGGCTGGTCCAGCACGCCTGGGACACGCGCGGCGTCTACACCATCGACTTCCTGCCCATCGCCGAGGGAATCCGGATCGCGCGCGAGCCGCGCTCCGGCCCCGGTCCTCTGCTGGTCGGCGACTACACCGACAATCCCGGCGGCGGCGGCCATGGCGACGGCACCAACTTCCTGAAGGCACTCCTGGAGTCCGACGTCGAGGATGCCGTGGTCGGCTGCATCGCCGATCCGGACTCGGCCCGCATCGGCCGCGCCGCCGGGATCGGCGCCACCGTCACCCTCGATCTCGGCGGCAAGGTCGATCCGCGCTTCGGGGGAACGCCGCTCCGGGTCACCGGTAAGGTCACGGCGATGGCCGATGGCGTCTATACGCGGAAGGGCAAGTACGCGACCGGCACCGCCGGTACCATCGGTCCCAGCTTCCTGCTCGACCTCGGCCGCGTGCGCGTGATCGTGTCCTCGATCAAGAGCCAGATCGACGACCGCGAGCAGTTCCGCATGTTCGGTGTCGTGCCGGAGACGACCAACGTTCTCTTGTGCAAGGCATCGAACCACTTCCGCGCCGATTTCGAGCCGATGGCGCGGAAGCTCATCTACATCGACTCCGGCGGCATCGTGTCGCGGAATTTTGCTCAATTCCCTTACGCCAAGGTGCGCCGCCCGATCTGGCCGCTGGACCCGATCTAGTCCTAGGGCCGGTGCGCCGTCGCTTGCTGCAGGCCGCGCAGGTAGCCGATGGTGAAGACGTGGCCCTGGATGCCGTAGCCCGCCGGCATGTCGTCGCCGTCGGTCGCCAGCAGCGGGGAATGATCGGGGCGGACAAAGCCGTCGAAGCCGCGATCCTCGATGGCAGCCATGAGGCCGGGCAGGTCGATGCGGCCCTGGTCGGGGAAGGTCTCGATGAAGTCGGTCGGCGGCCCCTCGATGTTGCGGACATGCACGTAGGGAACCCGGTCGGCGAAGCGCTGGAACAGGGCGACCACGTCGACGCCGAGCTCGCCGAAGCAGCCGGCGCAGAAGGTCAGCGCATTGGCGGGGCTGGAGGAGAAGGCGAGCAGGCGCTCGAAGCTCTCGACCCGGTCCATGATCCTCTCCAGCCCGCAGAGCGGCGACATCGGCGGGTCGTCCGGATGCATCGCCATCTTGACCCCGGCCGCCTCGGCGACCGGCAGTACGGCTTCCAGGAAGCGCTCCAGGTTGGTCCACATCTGCGAGCGCGGGATCGCCGCCTCGTCATGCGGCAAGGTCCCGGGGCCGATTTCCGAAAGGGCGAAGCGGCTGGTGGGCGCGCCGCCGCGGGTCGGGACCTCGCTGGTGCGGATCACCATCGCGTCTTCGCTGACCTGCGGCATGAAGTTGTAGCAGACGACGCCGACGCCGAGGTCGCCGAGGATGCGGATGATGCGCTTGTAGCGCTCGGTCTGCGCCTGCCAACCCTCCTTGCCCAGCACGATCCGATCAATCGCCGGCCCGCTCTCGGCGATGCCCCAGGTGAGGCCGAAGGCGACGTAGCGGTTGCGGACCGCCTTCAGCTCTTCGACCGAGTCCGGCAAATCGTCCATGGCGTAGTGGACGACATGGTCGACGCCGATCTGCTTCATCGTCCGGAGATGACGCTCGTTCCCGGTCGTGGCGACCATAGCGAACTTGGTGGAGGACGGCATGACTCAGGTCTCTCTGTCGGAAGCGCCGGCGTCAGAGGCCGACGTCGTGGAGCGGGCGGCTCCAGTCTAGCGCTTCCGCCATGGCGCGCGGGACATCCTCCTCCAGCATGAAACCCTCGGCGACCAGGGCCCGGGCCGCCGCCTCGATCGCCTGGATGTAGCCTTCCTTCGAGCCGTAGCGCTCGAGGATCGACGTTCGCGGGTCGCCGGTCGCCTCGCGTTCCTCCGGCGTCTCGGGCAGCGGGATGTAGCTGCCATACATCTGATGCATGTAGCCGGCGGCATTGGGGCGAGCCCGTAGGCTCCAGCCGGTGTAAGTCCCGAGCGGCGCCCGCACCATGGGTGCCAGCACCCCGGCGCGGTCATTGCCATCGGCGTCGACCGCCGGAACCAGAACCGTGTAGCCCTTGGAGTCGATGACACCGGGTGGCCGCTTGACGATGCCCTTGTCGGCGTCGGGGCCGTAGTCGAGATACTCGAGCCGGTTCGGCCCGCGCGGCAGCGCGATGCCGGGAATCTTGGGGAAGCTCTTCTTCCACTCCTCGAAGGTGACCAGCGTGCCGTCGGAGCGACGGGGGATCCTGCTCGGCGGCGGGGCGATGCCGTCGGTTGCCCAGCGGTCGATCAGGTCGAGAGCGCCGCGGAAGAACATCGACGTGCGGACGATGTTGAAGTAGTTCGCCCGGATGCCGCGCTTCGGCTCCTTGATGATCGGGTCGCTCCAATGCTGGGTCGAGAGCCAGGCATAGATGCGGACGGTCTCCGGCTGCTCGAGATCCTCGCCGTTGGTCGTGGTGTGGACCAGCGAGCCGCGCCTCACCCAGTACTCGCTTGCGCTCTGGGTGTGCAGAACCAGCGGGTCGGTCTCTCGCCGATTCAGGATCGCATCGGTCTTGCCGGTGAAGTGGTCGGTGGTCTTGGCGTAGGAGAAGGGGAAGCGGTCGGACGGGTTGTAGTGGTCTTCGTATTGCCGCGAGGAGGAGACCACTAGGTTGCCGAAGCGGTTGTAGTCGAACAGACCGGCACCGGCGACATGGGTATGCATCGCATCGAAGACGCGCCGGCCCGCGGTGTCGGCGTTGAATCCCTTGTAGATGAAGTCGCGGACGCTGCGTCCGGTCTGGGAACGGCCGAAAGCGTAGACCTTCTCGACCGTCTTGCCGTTCTCGGCCAGAGGATTGGCCGGGCTGGAGTCGTTGCGAAGAAAGCTCAAGAGGTCGCGGACGGCGGCATGGCCGAGGCCGAGGACCAGAGGATCGCAGGCGGTGTATTCCAGCTCGTAGATCCAGCCGACCTTGAAGCCTTCCTCGATGAAGATGTCGGTCGCCGACGGCAGAATGATCTGCTCGTTGCCTCTGAATTCGTCGATGATGCGCGCACTCGGCGTACCGGTGCCGGCGAAGCGGGCGAAGCGCCAGGCGGTGGGAGCGATCTCCTGACGCGGACTGTCGGGGTAGCGCCGGCGGGTCAGCCTCGCGTCTCTGGTATCCAGCGAGATCGAAGGATTCGACCGGGTCGAGATGTAGCCGCTGAGCGGCAGGCTGTAGGTGCCGGGCGCGTCGACCACGAACTCGGTCGCGATCCGCTGGGTGATCCGCTTGTCGCCGTCGCGGGCGACGGGGACATCCAGCAGCATGCGGCCGTTACCGGGGTAGAGGTCGCCCTGCCAGCCCGACCACATCGCCACATAGCCGCGCCGCATCAGGAACAGGTTGCCGGCATCGGCCAGGGTCAGCGGGTCGTTGGTCGCCGGCGCGTCGTTGTAGCGGAAGAGGCGGGTGTTGCCGCGGTTCACGTATTCGTAGACGAGGCGGCCGTTGCCGCGCGCCATCTCCACCGGCTTCAGGATCATGACGTCGCCGGAGAAGCGGATCTGTCCGTCCTTGTCCACCGGTGCATAGCCGATGTCGGTGATGTCGCGGTTGCCGGGATGGCGCGGATCGACGGCGTAGTGAGCACGTCCGACGATCCGTTCATAGGCGCCGGCGTCGCCGAGGCTCTTGCCGTCGGCAAACGGCAGCCGCTCGGTCACGGTGAAACCGACGCTGGTCGTCATGGCAGTTCCCTTTTAGCGGGCGGCCGAGCGGCCGACGCGAATACCGGCGGCTTCGTCCCGGCGCGCGTCCTCCGCCGCCTGGTCGCGCAGCACCGTCTTCATCAGCTTGCCGTTGTTGTTGCGGGGCAGCGCTTCCGCCGTCACCCGGATGACGTCGGGCACCTTGTAGTCGGCCAGGCGCTCGGCGCAGAAGGCGCGAAGCTCGTCCTGGGTCAGGGTCTCACGGTTCGAGCGCACATAGGCCTGGACCCGCTCGCCCATCATCGTGTCCGGTCGCGGCACCACCACGCACTCGATCACGTCGGGATGGAAGGTCAGAACATTCTCGACCTCGGCGCTGTAGACCTTGTAGCCGGCGCGGTTGATCATGTCCTTCTTGCGGTCGTGGATGCGGATGTAGCCCTTCGCGTCCTTCGAGCCGATGTCGCCCGAGCGCCAGTAGCCGCCGATGAAGTTGGCGGCTGTCGCTTCCGGGTTGTTCCAGTAGCCCTTGGCCACCATGGGTCCTGCGATCCAGAGCTCGCCCGGTTCGCCCGGCGCAACTTCGAGGCCGCTCTCGTCCATGATGCGGATGTCGCCCAGCGGAACGGTCTTGCCGATGCTGTCCGGAAATTTCGTCGCCTCGTGCGGCAGGGTCACGGTCGCCGGCGAGCAGGTCTCGGTTGCGCCATAGCCGTTGACCAGCTCGAGCTGCGGCATCTTCTCTGCCAGCAACGCGATCGTCGCCTCCGGCATGATCGCGCCGCCATAGAGGCCGACCCGCCAGCTCGACTTGAGGTCGAAGCCGTCGAAGTCCGGCTCGATCAGGCAGAGCTTGTACATCGTCGGCACGAAGACGGTGAAGCTGACGCGTTCCTTCACCATGAGCTCGAGGCAGGGGCGGACCTTGAACTCGCGGGTGACGACGATGCAGCCGCCGACATGCAGCATCTCGGTGACGATGGCGCCGAGGCCGCTGATATGCGAGCCGGGGATGGCGAGCAGACCGCGGGTCTGCTCTGTATGGCCGACGCAGACCTCGAAATGCCTGGCCGAGTGCACGAAGTTGGCATGGACCAGCATCGCGCCTTTCGGCCGCCCAGTGGTGCCCGAGGTGTACATGATGAAGGCGAGATCGTGCTGGTCGATGGCAGGCGGCGTGAACGCCGGTGCCGGCTTCAGCAGGACCTCGAACGGCTCGGCCCCGGCAACTGTCCCTTCGACCGAGAAACGCGGGCCGATGGAAGGGATCACCGAAGGCTCGGGCAGGCGCCCGGCCGCTGCCGCATCGAAGATCAGCGCTTTCGCCTGGCAGTCGTTGAGGGCATAGGCGATCTCGGGTCCCTGCTGGCGGATGCCGATCGGGACGACGACGGCGCCGAGGCGGATCGCGCCGAAGGAGCCGAGAAAGAACGCCACGTGATTGCCGCAATAGAGCCCGACCCGGTCTCCTTGCTTGATACCGCGGGCGGCCAGATTGGCGGCGACGTCGCTGACAGCCTTGTCGAGCTGGCGATATGTGAGCCGATGGTCCTCGAAGACCAGGGCCTCGCGGTCGGGAAAGCGCTCGGCGCTCCGCCGGATCAAGGCGTCGAAGTTGGGCGCGCGGTCGGCATAGCAGCGGACGACGCGGTCGCCGAACCAGCTTTCGTGGCGGACGGCCCAGCCGGGGTCTTTGGCCCACATGCGTTTCTCCCCTGTCTTTTCTTCAGTCCCGCGGCGGCATGCGGAGCCCGCCATCGAGGCGGATCACCGTGCCGTTCAGCATCGGGTTGGTGACGATCGACAGCACCAGCTGGGCGAACTCATCCGGATGGCCGGCGCGCTCCGGAAAGGGCGGCTTGTGGCTGAACACGATCTTCCGCGCGATCTCCGGCAGTCCCTCGGTCATCGGCGTCCGGAACACGCCGGGGGCGATGGCGACGACGCGGATGCCATGGCGGCCGATCTCGCGCGCGATCGGGAGCGTCATCGCCGCGACGCCGCCCTTGGAGGCTGAATAAGCGGCCTGGCCGACCTGGCCGTCGAAGGCGGCGATCGAGGAGGTGTTGATGATCACGCCACGCTCGCCGGTCGGCAGCGGCTCCAACTCGCGCATCGCCTGGCCGGCCTGGGCGAGGCAGATGAAGGTGCCGACCAGGTTGATCTCGATCACCTCACGAAACGCGGCGGCGGACAGCGGACCGTCGCGGCGAAGCGTGTTGGCCGGGTTGGCGACGCCGGCGCAATTCACCAGGATGCGGGCGGACCCATGCTCAGCCCGCGCCTTTGCAAGCGCCTCGATCACCTGAGCTTCGTCGCGCACGTCGCAGCCGAGCCCGATCCCGTCGAACCCGGCGGCGACCGATGCCGCCGACCCAGGGTCGCGGTCGAGGATGGTGACGCGCGCGCCGACGTCCGCGAGCGCCCGCGCCGTCGCGGCGCCGAGGCCGGAGGCCCCGCCGACGACGACGGCAGCAAGGCCTTCGATCTGCACCGTCAGACCGGCCGGCCGACGACGAAGGCGACCGTGGTGGTGGCAGCACCGCCGATGTTCAGCGTGGCGAAGGTGCGGGCACCCTCGACCTGGTAGTCGCCGGCGGTGCCGGTCACCTGCTTCTGCGCATCAAGGAGCATGCGGGCGCCGGTAGCACCGACCGGATGACCGGCACCGATCAGCCCGCCGCTAGGGTTGACCGGGATGCGGCCTGTCCTCTCGATGTCGCCGGCCTCGACCGCTTTCCAGGCCTCGCCCGGTTCGGTGATGCCGAAATGGTCGA
>CAMDFP010000083.1 GCA_945897335.1 Asaia bogorensis
GCCGGCCCAGGGCGGCAGCATGGTGTGCAGCATCGTCGTGCCGTAGAGGCGCGTGTGCATGTCGAAGCGCACGTCCTGGCCGCCGGCCCTCGCCTTTTCCACCAGCTCGATCGAGCGCTCGAACACGCCATCGGCGGTATTGCGCGGCACCAGATGCGAGACCTGGGTGCGGGCCCCTGCATTGCGGCCGGTGCGGATGCCCTCCTCGATCGCCTCCAGCGCCTTCGCCGCGCGGTCGCGGGTGTGCGTCGCATAGAGGCCGTCTGCCTTGCCGGCGACGCCCGCGAGCGCGGTCAGCTCGTCTTCGCCGCAGCCGACCTCGGTCGCGTATTCGAGGCCGGTCGAATAGCCGATGGCGCCTTCCGACAATCCCTCCCGCAGCAGCTCCTGCATGCGGGCCACCTGCCCGGCATTCGCCGGCTGGTCGGAGAGCCCGATGGTGGAGAGCCGCAGCTGGCCATTGGGCACCAGGGTGATGACGTTCACCGCCGGCTTCGCCGAGGAGAGGCGGTCGAGGTAGCCGCCCAGGCTCTTCCAGGTCAGCGGCACCGAGCCATCGAAGCCGTAGATCGCCTGCGGCGCCAGCTCAGGATTGCCGATCGGGCCGCAGCCGAAGCCGCAATTGCCGATCACCTCGAGCGTCACGCCCTGGTGGACGGCGCTGACGGCGCGGGGATCGAGCAGCAGCGTGTAGTCGGAGTGGCTGTGGATGTCGATGAAGCCCGGCGTGACCGCGAGGCCCTTGGCGTCGATCTCCTTCTCCGCCCTCCCCTCAATGCGGCCGATGGCGGCGATACGGCCGTCCTCGATGGCGACGTCGGCGACGACCGGCGCCTTGCCAGTGCCGTCATAGACGGTGCCGCCGCGGAGGATGAGCGAGAGCGCCATGAGTGGCCCCTATTGTGCTGCGGTGCGGAGCGCCGATCGCTTCCGTGCCGTCGCCGCCTGGTCGAGCTTACCGTCCTCGATCACCACGCCGTAGCGGAAGCATGCCTCCTCGGCGGTGACCTTGCCGGCCACGGTGTCGGCCAGCACCAGCTCGGCGGCCCGCAGATACGGATCGCCATAGCCGCCGCCGCCGGCGGAGATGTGGTGGAAGACGTCGCCCTTCTTCAGCGTGATCGCCTTCATCGGCATGGTCGGCAGGATCTCGGTCTTTCCGCCGCGGGTAAGCAGGTTCTTCGACGGGCTGCCGGGCAGGCCGCCGGCGATGCCGTAGGGCGGGTGGTCGCGGCGGTCGGAACGGAGCGTGAAGACGGCGTCGTCCGCCGTCAGGCGATACTCGCGCGAGAAGGCGAGGCCGCCGCGCTGCCGCCCCGCGCCGCCGGAATCCGGCACCAGCGCATAATGCGTGATCTCCAGCGGCAGCTCGGCTTCGATCAGTTCCACCGGCTGGTTCGAGAGATTGGCGGCGGGGTTGGAGATGCCCTCGACGCCGTCCTTGGTCGCACGCGCGCCCCAGTTGCCGACCATGACCTCGGTCAGCACGAAGGCCTTGCCCTTGTGGCGGCCGCCGATGGAGAGGAGCGTCGGCCCGCCCTCGCCGCCCGCCATCACCTTGTCCGGCACCACCTGGGCGAGCGCACCGAGGATCGCATCGAACACCCGGTAGCCGATGACGCCGCGGGCGGCACAGGCGGCCGGAGACAGCGGGTTGACGATGGTGCCCTCGGGCGCGCGGATCCTGATCGGCCGCATGTAGCCCTGGCAGTTCGGGATGCCGGTCGAGGTCATGCAGCGGATGGCGCAATAGGCGGCCGAGTTGACCATCGAGATCGGGCAGTTGATCGCCGCCGGAACCTGCGGCGAGGTGCCGGCGAGGTCGATGTCGACCTCGTCGCCCTTGATGGTGACGGCGACCGCGATGCGGATCGGCTCGGGCACATCGCCGATGCCGTCGATCCAGTCGTCGAAGCGATAGGTGCCGTCGGGAATGTCGCGGATCACCGCCCGCATCATCCGCTCGGCCTGGTCCTGAAGCTCGTCCAGATAGGGGTGCAGCGCCTCGGCACCGTATTTCGCCAGCAGCCTGAGATATCCCCGCTCGCCGATCGAGCAGGCGGCGAGCTGGGCCTTCAAGTCGCCCATCACCTGCACCGGCTGTCGGGTGTTCTTCTCGATGATGCGGAACAGCGTCGTGTTGGGCTTGCCGGCGTCGTAGAGCTTCAGCGTCGGCAGGCAGAGGCCTTCCTGCAGGATCTCGGTCGCGTGCATCGCCGTCGATCCCGGCGCGATGCCGCCGACGTCGGAATGATGCGCCATGGTGCAGGCCCAGCCTTCGAGGCGGCCCTCGTGGAACAGCGGCTTGATCACGTAGATGTCGGGCAGGTGCTGACCGCCCGAGCCGTAGGGATCGTTGAACAGGAAGATGTCGCCGTCCTGGACGTCATTGCCGTATTGCGCCAGCAGGTGGCGCATGCCGTCGGGGAAGGCGCCGAGCTGGACCGCGAGCGTGAGCCCCTGCGCGATGATCTGGCCGTGGCGGTCGCAGAGCGCCGTCGAATAGTCCATGGAGTCGCGCACCACCGGCGAATAGGCGCTGCGCATGATCACCAGCGCCATCTCGTCGGCGATCGAGGAAAGCGCGTTCTTCACCACCTCGAAGGTGATGGGATCGAGACGGCGGGCGGTCATGGCGTCACCTCGACGGCGATGTTGCCGAGCGCGTCCAGGCCGACCCGGCTGCCGGGCGGGACGACGCAGGTGGAGTCGTATTCCTCGACGATCACCGGCCCCTGCCGGGGCGATCCGGCGAGATCGGCGCGGGTGAGAACCGGCGTCTCCTGCCAGCCCGCCGACCGACCGAAATAGGCCTGGCGCGGGGCGACCTTCGTCGCCGGCGCCGCCAGCGTCCAGCGGTCGAAGGAGGTCTCGCCCTCCAGCAGCATCAACCGTCCCATCACCTTGAGGCTGATGAGGTCGACCGGATCTCCGGGCGAGCTGTGGCCATAGGTGCGGGCATGCTCGGCATGGAAGCCGGTGCGCGCCGCGGCGAGGTCGATCGCTCCGGACGGCAGGCTCACCGGCAGCTCATAGGCCTGGCCGACATAGCGGAGCTCGGCCGAGCGCAGCAGGGTGACGCGCCTGGGATCATGCCCTTCGTTGGTGAAGGCCTCGATGACCTCGGCCTCCAGCGCCCGGCCGGCGGCTTCGACATCGGCCAAGGTCAGCTCGTCGACATTGCGGACGAAGGTGCGGACGGCGCTGTGCTCGGTCGCCGAGACCAGGAGGCCGAGCGCGCTGAACACGCCGGGCGCCGGCGGGATCAGGACATCCTTGATCTCGAGTGCACGCGCGATCTCGACCGCCGCGATCGGGCCGTTGCCGCCGAAGGCGACCAGCGCGAAGTCGCGGGGATCGCGGCCGCGATATGTCGTCACCGCCTTGACCGCGCGGGTCATGGTCGCGGCCGCCAGCGTGTAGACGCCATGCGCCGCCTCGGCGAGGTCGAGCCCCAGCGGCTTCGCCACCTCGGCCTCGATCGCGGCGCGGGCACGGGCCGCGTCCAGCTTCACCCGGCCACCGGCGATGGCGACGGGGTTGAGATAGCCCAGCACCACCATCGCGTCGGTGAAGGTCGGGCGCGTGCCGCCGAGGCCGTAGCACATGGGACCCGGCACCGCCCCGGCGCTCTGCGGTCCGACCTTGAGGGCGCCGGACTCGTCGATGCGGACGATGCTGCCGCCGCCGGCGCCGATCTCGGAGACGTCGATGAAGGGCAGCTTGATCGGATATCCGCCGCCCTTCACCAGCTTGCTCGACAGGTTGATGCCGGCGCCGACCTCGTATTCGGTGGTGCGTGCCGCCTCGCCATCTTCGATCATCGCCGCCTTGGCCGTAGTGCCGCCCATGTCGAAGGAGATGACGTTGGCGCGGCCGAGGCGCCGGGCCAAGTGCGCGCAGGCGATGACCCCGGCGGCCGGGCCGGACTCGACGATATAGGCCGGCTTCCTGACGGCCGCGTCGGCCGTCATCACGCCGCCGTTCGACTGCATGACGGTGAGCGGTGCGGTGATACCGAGCCCTTTCAGCTTGCCGGCCAGCGCACCGAGATAGCTCCGCACCACTGGGCCGACATAGGCGTTGATCACCGTCGTGCTGGTGCGCTCGTATTCGCGGATCTCGGGCAGGATGTCGGCCGAGCAGGTGACGAAGATGCCGGGCAGCCGTTCCCGCAAGCCCGCAGCGACCGCGCGCTCGTGATCGGCATTGGCGTAGGAATGCAGCAAGGTGACCGCCAACGCCTGTACGCCGGTAGTCGCGACCTGATCGGCGACCGCCGCGACCGAGGCCATGTCGAGCGGCACGCGGACCTGCCCGCCCGGGCCTAAGCGCTCGTCGACCTCGAAGCGAAGATGGCGCGGCACCAGAGGCGGCGGCTTGTCGTATTGCAGGTCGTAGAGGACGGGTATGCGAAGGCGGCGGAGTTCCAGCACGTCGCGGAATCCGCGCGTGGTCACCAGCGCCGTCGCCGCCCCCTTCTGCTCCAGGATGGCATTGGTGGCGATGGTGGAGGCATGCACCAGGTCGACGATGTCGCCGGGCTTCAGACCCATCTCGCCCAGCAGCTCGAGGATGCCGTCGGCGATGCCGCGGCCGTAGTCGTCGGGCGTAGACGAGACCTTGCGGGTGATCAGCCGGCCGTCGGTGCCGAGCAGGGCCAGGTCGGTGAAAGTGCCGCCGATATCGATGCCGATCCGGTACCTGACCCGCGCCGCCATGCCCTGCCCGCTTTCGCCGCTTTGCGACAACCTAGCGGACGAACACGATAAGACGTCATTGGAAAATGGGATCGATGACGATCAGCCCGCCGGATCAACAGCCCGTATCCGCCGTCCGCGCCGGCCGGCAGAGGAACGGCCCGTAGACGAGGGCGAATCCGGCGAAGGCCGCCACCCAGGCGATCCCGGCGATGGTCAGCAAGACCGCCATCCGCTCGGGCTCGAGGGCGGCGCAGATGCGGGCCAGTGCCGCGACGACCACGGCGGCATAGATCGCCTGGGTCGCTGCCGAGGCGATCAAGGCCTGGCCGGTATGGCCCAGGCTGGCGCGCGTCATCACCGCCAAGGTCATGACCCCGATCGCACCCGACGCCCAGGCATGCAGGCCGGCGCTGGGCGCGCCGAAGCCGAAGGCCGAGGCGCCGAGGAGAAGGAAGCCCAGGGGCACGAAGGCGTAGCCGAGGTGGAGGACCAGCACCAGGCGCTCGCCGATCGTGCGGTCGCCGGCCCAGCGGGCGAGCCGCACGGCCTGCGCCAGGCCGCCGGCAATCAGCGCGGCACCGGTGACCGGGGCCATGGGAAACGCGATCCAGAGGACCAGCGCCAGGGCGCTCACGCCGATCGAGGCGACGTCGAAGCGCCCGAAGGGCTCAGGCAGCCGTCCCGGCCGCGCGCGGGCGAGCCAGCCGCGGGTGAAGTTTGGGACGAGCCGCCCGCCGACCACCATGATCAGCAGCACGACCACGGCGAGCCCGAGCCGGATCGAGACGTCCGCCGTGCCTTCGAACGCCGCTTCGAGGTGAAAGCCGAGATTGCCCAGCGCCAGCAGGCCGAGGAGGACGGCGATCTTGAGATTGCGCCAGTTGCGGCCGGCGGTGACCTCGCGGATCACCATGGCCAGCAGCAGGAACAGGAATGAAGCGTCGACCGCGGCGGCGACGATCCAGCCGGTCCAGGCCGAGAGCGCGATCACGACGCGGCCGGCGAGCCAGGTCGCGACCAGGACCAGCAGCGGCGTTCCCTGAAGCGGCAGGCGGCCGGTCCAGTTCGGGATCGCGGTCAAGAGGAAGCCGGTCATCACCGCCGGCACGTAGCCGTAGAGCATCTCGTGCACGTGCCAGTCGCGCGGGCTGAACGCCGTGCCGAACGGGATAACGCTATAAAGGGCGAGCAGCCAGAGCGGGATCGCGATCGCGGCATGGACGGCTGCCAGCAGGAAGAAGGGCCGGAAGCCGTAGGAGAGCAGCGCCGGGCCTCGATACTCCCGGAGGCGAGGCACGGCGCCCATCTTTCCCTCCCGGCCCTACTTCGCCGAGGCGAGCACAGCGCCCGCGCGGCCGAACAGCGCGGCGAAGGTCTGCTTCGCCTTGCCGGGATGCACCACCTTGGCGGCCTCGGCCTCGTTCGCCGGCTTGCCAACCACGATCATGCCGACCATGCCCATGGCGTAGTGCGGCTTGCACTTGATGCCGTAGACGCCCGGCTTGTCGAAGGTGACCGCCAGCTCCTCGTTGATCTTGCCGACGAAGGCCTCGGCGCCTTCCGGCATCATGCCGGCGATCGTCTCGGCATTGTGCCCCTTGTCGGTGGCGAGGAACTTCACCATATCGCCCGGCTGGATGGTGACCAGCGCCGGCTCGAACACCATGGCACCGTCGGCGCCCTTGTTCAGCATCTTGACCTCGACCTCGGCAGCCATCGCCGCTCCACCGAAGGCGACCGTCGCCAGCAGCGCCGCCAGAACCAAACCCTTCCGCATGTCACTCTCCTTTACGAACCGAATCCCGTCATCGGGTTGCGAGGAGATAGATAAGGGAGGTCCGCCCGGCGCTCTTTGTGCCGGCGCAACTCCATCGAGGATTTGCGTTGGGCCGCCGGATCGCCGACGATTTCGGCGAAAACAGGACCGAGGAGCGCTCAACTCGATGGCCGCGATCGACCGGACGACCGTGGCGGCCTTTCCCCTCTTCGCCGGAATGCCCGCTTCCGACCTCGACGAGATGCTGCGGGAATCGCGATCGGCGCATCATCCCAAGAACGCGGCGGTCTTCGAGCAGGGCGAGCCGGCCGATGCGTTCTTCGTGCTGGTGCACGGTCATGTGCGGGCAAGCAAGGCCACGCCCGACGGACAGCAGATCGTGGTGCGCTACGTCTCGCCGGGCGAGATCTTCGGCGTCGCCCCGGCGATCGGGATGACCCACTACCCCGCCACCGCGACCGCCGTGGTCGACAGCGTCGTGCTGGCCTGGCCGTCGGCTGCCTGGCCCCGCTTCGTCGCCCGCCACCCGACGATGGCGACGAGCGCCTTGCAGACCGTGGGAAGCCGGCTGCAGGAGGCGCACACCCGGGTGATGGAGATGACCACCGAGCAGGTCGAACGCCGGGTGGCCCATGCGCTGCTCCGGCTGGCCAAGCAGTCCGGCCGCAAGACCGCCGAGGGCATCGAGATCGACTTCCCGATCAGCCGCCAGGACGTGGCCGAGATGACCGGGACGACGCTTCACACGGTGAGCCGCATCCTCAGCGCCTGGGAGCAGCAGGGCCTGGTCTCGGGCGGCCGCCAGCGCATCGCGCTCCTCGACCCGCACAAACTCTTCGGCATCGCCGAGGGCAAGGACGCCTAGTCCTCGCCAAGAGAACCCTCTCCTTGGGGAGACCTCAGAAAAACGACGCTCTTAGAGACCCTCTCCTTGGGGGAGAGGGTGCGAGGCGAAGCCGAGCGGGTGAGGGGAAGCGGTGCAGAATTGATCTCAACAACACCACCACTATACCACTAAGACTGGGCTTTCCCCAGTTTTCTTCTGAGCCTTACGCGGGTGGGCTTCCCCTCACCCGCTCGCTATCGCTCGCACCCTCTCCCCCAAGGAGAGGGTCTCAAGAGCGTCAGCGAGCGGGTGAGGGGAACCGCCACATTATGGCCGCAGATACTGGGCTTTCTCGCTGTCGGTCGAGCCTAACGCGGGTGGATATCCCCTCACCCGCTCGGCTCCGCCTCGCACCCTCTCCCCCGAGGAGAGGCTAGCAACAGCTCCCGGCTCCGCACGCCGTCCAGCGCGTCCAGCAGGCGCTCCGGCTCGATCCCGTGCTCCTCGCAGGCGTCCATCAGGGTGTGGAATCCCGCGATCGGGCAGCCGACGCACGACATGCCGAAGTCGAGGAAGGTGCGGATCGTCGCCGGCCACCGGCGCATGACGGCGTCGCAGGTCAGGTCGAGATGGATGTCCTTGCTCATGCTGCCAGCTTAGCGACGGCGCCGGGACGGTCTTTGTTCCGACGCAATCACCCTGACGATCGTCCGGTTGTTTGTGCCAGCGCAAAGACGCTGGCCGCCGATACGTCAGACTGCAATCCAACACAAACCGTGGGATTGGAAGGTGACATCATGATCAACCGGAGACGCGCACTGATCGGCGCCGGCATCGGCGCCCTCGCCTTCGCCGCACCGGCGATGGCGCAGACCGCCAAGGCGAAGCTGGACAAGGTCGCGTTCGACAAGCTGCCCCGCGAGAAGGTCGAGCTGGTCGCGCCCCCCTTCGTCCATGCGCATGAGCAGGCGACCCGGCAGGGGCCGAAGATCAAAGAGTTCCGGATGGTGATCGAGGAGAAGCAGATCGTCATCGACGATGCGGGCACCACCTTCCAGGCGATGACCTTCGACGGCTCCATGCCCGGTCCGATGATGGTGGTGCACGAGGGCGACTACGTCGAGCTGACGCTGGTCAACCCCGACACCAACTCGCTGCCGCACAACATCGACTTCCATTCGGCGACCGGCGCGCTGGGCGGCGGCGCCCTGACCCTGATCAACCCCGGCGAGGAGGTGGTGTTGCGCTGGAAGGCGACCCGCACCGGCACCTTCGTCTACCATTGTGCGCCCGAGGGGGCGATGATCCCCTGGCATGTGGTCTCGGGCATGCATGGCACGGTGATGGTGCTGCCCCGCGACGGCCTGAAGAACGGCAACGGCAAGCCGCTCAAATACGACCGCATCTACTATGTCGGCGAGCATGACCTCTATGTGCCGAAGGACGAGGCCGGCAAGTACAAGTCCTACGACTCCCCCGGCGAATCCTACACCGACACCCTCGCGGTGATGCGGGGGCTGATCCCGACCCATGTCGTCTTCAACGGCAGGGTGGGCGCGCTGACCGGCAAGAACGCGATGACGGCAAAGGTCGGCGAGACCGTCCTGATCGTCCATTCCCAGGCGAACCGGGATAGCCGTCCGCACCTGATCGGCGGCCATGGCGACTATGTCTGGGAGACCGGCAAATTCTCCAACCGGCCCGAGGTCGACCTCGAGACCTGGTTCATCCGCGGCGGTTCCGCCGGAGCGGCGCTCTACAAGTTCCTGCAGCCCGGCATCTATGCCTATGTGAACCACAACCTGATCGAGGCGGTGGAGCTGGGTGCGGCCGCCCACTTCAAGGTCGAAGGCACCTGGGACGACGACCTGATGAAGCAGGTCCAGCCGCCCCGGCCGATCACGCCCGGCAAGCTCGGCGCGGTGAAGAACCCTCAGCACGCGCATAAATAGGCCGAGACGGCGACCCGCCCTCGAGGCGGGCCGCCTCTCCCTTCCGGAGAGGCGTCATGATCCTCACCCTCAAGCTCAAGGCTGCCGCGGTCGTCGCCGCGCTCGCGATCCCCGTGGCCTTCGGCGCGACCGAGGGCACGGCCGTCACCGACGGCGACGTCGTCCGGCTTCCGGCCGGAACTCTCAGCTATCGGCTCCCGGGCGAGTTCACCCGCGCCGGACGCCCGGTGGATGCGCCGGTGGAAAGCCTGAAGATCGCCGATCTCACGATCATGAAGCGCCAGGTGACGACGGCCGAGTACCAGGCCTGCGTCGCCGCCGGCGCCTGCCCGGCGCTGGCGCCGCCGATCCAGGCCGCACCCGACCGTCCGGTGGTGCAGGTGAGCTGGCGGGATGCCCAGGCCTATGCCGGCTGGCTGTCCCGGACCACCGGAGCCCATTACCGGCTTCCGACCGACGCCGAATGGGCCTATGCGGCCGGCGATCGCTTCCGCGACGACGCGCTGCCCGAGACCGGCTCCGCCGATCCGGCGAAGCGCTGGCTCGCCCGCTACGAGCAGGAAGCCGCGCGCGAGCGCGAGGCCGACCGCAAGGCGCAGCCGGTCGGGCATTTCGGCGCCAATGATCGCGGCCTGCTCGACATCGCCGGAAACATCTGGGAATGGACCGACACCTGCTATCGCCGGGTCGCCCTGGACGGCGAGGAGACGGCGAACTGCGGCATCCGCGTGGTCGAGGGCCGCCATCGCTCCTACATGACCGACTTCATCCGCGATGCCCGCAGCGGCGGCTGCGCCGTCGGCACGCCGCCCGCCAATCTCGGATTCCGGCTGGTGCGCGACGACGGCTTCTGGCGCGGGCTCCGCGAGCGCCTCCGCCGGCTGCCCTGGCTCGGCGCCTGAGGTCAGGCCCGGCCCCCTCCCGCATTCATCTCGTGATCAGCACCGTCGGCAGCCAGGTCGAGAGCGCCGGGAAGAAGGTGAGCAGAAGCAGGCACACCATGAGGACTGGGTAGAACAGCAAGGTGGCGCGAACCACCGGCCCCATAGGCAGTTTGGTGATGGCGCAGACGGCGAAAAGGCCGAGCCCGATGGGCGGATGGATGATGCCGAGCACGATGGCGAAGGTGAGCACCACGCCGAAATGGACCGGGTCGACTCCATAGGCAACGACCAGGGGGCCGAAGAGCGGGATCGAGATCAGCAGCACCGGCACCGCCTCCAGGAAGATGCCGAGGATCAGCAGTGCCACCACCACCAAAAGCAGCACGACGTATTTGCTGTCGGTGAAGGAGACCATCCAATGCGCCACCATCTCGGCGGTGCGTTCGGAGGTCATGACGAAGCCCATGACGCTGCCGAGCGCGGTCAGGAACATGATCAGCGCGGTCGCGCGCACGGTGTCGTCGAAGGCGGCGAGAAGCCGCGCCCAGGTGATCTCCCGGTGCAGCACGCCCAAGAGCAGCGTGTAGAGGACCGCCAGCACGCTGGCCTCGGTCGGCGTGACCAGGCCCGTGGTCATGCTGCGGAGGATGACGATCGGCGTCAGCAGCGCCGGAAGGCCGCTGAAGAAGGCGCGCTTCAGCCGATCGAACGAAGGCGGCTCGGCCGGCGGGAACTTTTCGATGCCCAGCTTCGACAGGATGACGTTGTTGAACATCAGCAGCACGCCCAGCAGCACGCCGGGAACGATGCCGGCGACGAAGAGATCGGCGATGGAAACGTTCATCTGCACGGCGTAGAGGATGAACATGATCGAGGGCGGGATCAGCGGGTCCATCAGCGAGGCCGCGACCACCAGGCCGGCGGCGAACTCCGGCCGGTAGCCGGCGCGGCGCATGGCATGGATGGTGATGACGCCGATGCCGGCGATGGTGGCGAGCGCCGAGCCCGAGATGCCGCCGAAGACCAGCGAGGTAAGCACGGCCGCCTGGGCGAGGCCGCCGTTGAAGTATCCCACCAGCGCATCGAGGAAGTCGAAGATCCGCTTCGTCATGTCGAAGTGGTTCATCAGGTTGCCGGCCAGGATGAAGAAGGGAATGGCCAGCAGCGGCACCGAGCGGACGTCGGTCGCCATGTAGCGCACCAGCGTGCTCACCGGCATGTCGAGGATGATCAGCCCGGTGATCGCCGAGATGCCCATGACGGCGCAGACCGGCACGCGCAGCGGCATCAGCACCAGCAGGATCGCGATCATCGCCAGCGTCGCCAAGGCTCAGGCGCCCTTGGGCTCGGCGGGAAGCGCGCGGCCGGCGAGGCTCCACCGGAGATGGATCAGCTCGGTGATCATGATGTCGGCGGCGCCGAGCAGGATCGGCAGCACGAACAGGGATTCCGGCCAGTCGAGGATGCTGGTCCGGAACAAGCCCAAGAACCGCCATGCCTCGATGCCGAACCAGAGCACGGTCGCATGGAAGCCGATGGTGGCCAGCCGCGCGAACACGTCCATGGCCGCCCGGGCGCCGGGTCCCATCAGGTTCGCGAGGAAATCGACGCGGATGTATTCCCGGTCCTTGGCGATCAGGCCGTAGGCGAAGAAGTAGACCCACATCGCCGAGATGATGGAGATCTCCTGGACCCAGACGAAGCTGCGCCCGAACAACCCGCGGCCCCCGATCTCGACGCTGTTGACCCCGACCATGAGGGCAAGGAACGCGATCGCGACCACGGTCACGACACGCTTGCTGATGATGAGATAGGAGCGGAGGACGCGATCCAGCGTCCCCCGCCCCGCCTCGATATCGAAGTCGGCCACCCGGCCGACGCCTCAAGACTCGCCTTGGATCAGTTCGCCGGGATCGCCGCCGCCTTCGCCGCAAGGCCCTTCGGGATGGTGCCGTCGGCCTCGAGGTTGGCGAGGATCGCCTTCGACTTCTCGCGCCAGGGGGCGAGGTCGGGCTCGAGCACGGTGACGCCCATCTCCTTCTCGGCCTTGCCGCGCTTGTCGGTGAATCCCCGCATCGACTCGGCCTTGTAGGCGGCGCCGCCCACCTTCGCCGCATCGGCGAGGATCTTCTTCTGCGCGTCGGTCAGGCTCGCCCACTTCCGCTGGTTCATCATGATGTTGACGACCTGGAAGTACTCGTCGGTGCGGGTCCAGTACTTGCCGATCTCGGCATTCTTGCCGTCATAGGCGATGCCGATGGTCTCCGGCCCCGCCTCGATGATCCCCTGCTTGAAGGCGAGGTACATCTCGGGCCGCGGCACGACGATGGTGTTGGCGCCGAGGCCCTTCCAGGTGTCGATGGCAACCTTTGACTCCCAGATGCGCAGCTTGAGGCCCGCCAGGTCAGCCGGCGCCTTGATCGGACGCACGCTGATGACGCCGCGCGGGTCCATCTGCCACCAGGTCCAGTCCTCGTCGAGCACGATGGCGCCGAGCGAGCGCATCTTGTCGAGGCCCGGCTTGAACACGTCGCTCTTCAGGAAATTCGCCTGATGCGCGTGCGAGGTGAAGACGTAGGGCGCCGAGATGATGCGGGTCTCGTCGATCAGCGTGGTCAGGAACTCGGGATAGAGAAGGTGCATGTCCTGGGTTCCGGCGAGCACGTTCCGCTGCTGCTCGGGGATCGGCCCGAGCTGGCCCGCGTGGAACACCTGCACCTTCATCTGGCCCTGGCTCATCCGGTCGACGGCCGCGGCGAAGGCATCCGAGCCGACGCCCGAATGCGTCGCCTGCGGATCGACGGTTCCGAGCCTGAACGTGATCTGCTGGGCATCCGCCTGGGCGGCGAGCCCGAGCAGCGCGGCTCCGGCGAGGAGCCATTTCGACATCTGCCTGATCATTCCCCGGTTCTCCCTGTTGTGGTCGCGCGCCCCCGCGCGACGGCCCCTGGATAGCTTGCCCACGTTTCGCGCCGACGAGCCAGTCATCGGCAGTTTTTCGAGTGGTTTCTTGCGATTTCACCATAGGCTAGCGGACGAACACGATAAGATGTAATTGGAAAAAGGGATCAATGATGATCGGCAGGCCGGATCATGAGGATCAGCCTCGACCAGGTTGAGGCGCTGGTGTGGATCGCGCGTCTCGGCAGCTTCCGCGCCGCCGCACACCAGCTCAACGTCAGCCAGCCGGCGATCTCGGGCCGCATCCGCGAGCTGGAGCGCCAGCTCGGGGGATCCCTGTTCCATCGCGACGACTACCGCCCGAAGCTGACCGACCTCGGCATGCAGACGGTCCGCCACGCCGAGCAGATTCTCACGCTCGCGCGCTCGCTGGAAGACCATGCCGATCCGGCCAAGACGCTCCGCGGCCCCATCCGCATGGGCTTCGCCGACTCCTTCGCCCTCACCCACCTCCCGGCCCTCCTGGCCAAGGTCGAGACCGCCTATCCGGCGGCCGAGTTCGAGATCGTCATCGATTTCAGCGCCAACCTCGACAAGAAGCTGCAGGCGGGCACGCTCGACTTCGCCATCCTGACCGAGCCGGAGCTCAGCCCCGACGTCGCCGCCGAGCCGCTGGAGGACCTGGATCTGGCCTGGGTCGCCGGCCGCGACCTGGCGCTGCCGTCGAAGGTGCTGACCCCGTCCGACCTCAAGGCCTATCCGATCATCACCAATCCGCGGCCGTCCAAGCTCTACTCGACCGTCCATGAATGGTTCGCCAGCGTCGGCGACCTGCCGCAGCGCCTCTACACCTGCAACAGCCTCTCGATCATGGCCAACCTGGCGGCGAAGGGCTTCGGCCTCGCGCTCCTGCCGGTGGTCCTGTTCAAGCCCGAGATGAAGCGGGGCCAGCTCCGCATGCTGCAGGTGAAGCCGGCGCTGCCGCGCCATCACCTCGCGATCGCCTACCGCATCGATCCCGGCCGCCCCAACCTGAAGCCGATCCGCGACGTCTGCCACGCGCTCGTCGCCCAGGCGGCGAAGCGGAAATAGCATCGCCCGACACTTATGATCGGGATGCGATCATTGACAGCCGAGCCCTCGGGCTGGTTCGATTGCCGCCGACACCGACAATAAGGAATTCACTCATGGCGAGCCTCGAAACGGCGCTCGATAAGCTGTTCGTCGGCTATCACGGGGTCGATCGCCCGGGTTGCACGGTGGCGGTGGTCAAGGACGGCGCGACTCTGCTGAAGCGCGGCTACGGCATGGCCAGCATCGATCTCGGCGTGCCGAACAAGCCCGAGACCGTCATCCGCATCGGCTCGCAGACCAAGCAGCTCGCCGTCTTCCTCGCCTTCCTGCTGATCAAGGAGGGCAAGCTCGCCTATGACGACGAGGTGAGGAAGTACCACGCCGACCTGCCGGACTACGGCGTGCCGGTCAGGATCTCGCACGTCATGACCAATGTCAGCGGCTTGCGCGAATTCCTCGACATGATCGCGCTTTCAGGCGCCGATGCCCGCTCGCCGATCTCGGCCGCCGAGATCTCGAAGTTCATGCGGGGCCAGCCGGACATGAACTTCAAGCCGGGAGACCGGCTGATGTACTGCAACACCGGCTTCCGACTCTTGTCCGAGATCGTCGAGAAGGTCGCGGACGCACCGATGGAAGACCTGATGCGAAAGCGCATCTTCGAGCCGCTGGGCATGGCGAATTCACGCCTGATGCGGCTCGACGACGAGGTCGTGCCCGGCCTCGCCACCCACCATTTGCAGCAGCCGGACGGCAGCTACAAGAAGGGCCGCTGGGGAACGCCGATCGCCGGCGAAGGCGGTGCGGTCTCCACCCTCGACGACATGCTGGCCTGGGCCGCCAACATGATCTCGGACAAGCCCAAGGTCGGCACCGCCGAGATCTTCAAGCAGATGATGACGCCGCCGAAGTTCAACAGCGGCCAGACCAGCATCTACGCCCATGGCCTGCAGGCGGCTCCCTGGCGCGGCGCGCACGGCATCGGCCATGGCGGCGGCGTCGCCGGCGGCCGCTCGGGCACCTATCAGTTCCCCGAGCACAAGCTGGCGATCTGCATCCAGGGCAATCTCGACAACATCGCGCCCTACACGCTGTCCCGGAAGATCGCCGACATCGTTCTCGCCGACAAGCTGCAGCCCCTGCCGCCGGCGCCGCCCACGGCCGAACTCGACAAGCTGGCCGGCCTCTACTGGGATGATGCCCGGCTCGAGCCGATGGAACTGGTGGTCGAAAAGGGCGAGCTGATCTCGCGGCTCGGCCACAAGACCCCGCTCTGGCAGCTTCAGCCCGGCAGCTTCACGCCGATGAGCGGCGTGCATGCGCAGGACCTGAAGTCCGCCGGCCCCGGCAAGCTCGAAGGCAGCGAGTCGGGCGTCCCCGTCGCCTTCCGCCGGCTCGATGCCTACACGGCGCCGACGGCCGATCTCGCCGAAGCCGAGGGCGCCTATACCAATGCCGGGCTTGAGGCGACCTACACGATTTCCGCCGGCGCCGACCAGCTGATCCTCGACATGCAGGGGGCGCTGGGACGCAAGCGCATGGGCCTGAAGCCGATTCTGAAGGACGTCTATGTCGCCTCGATGCTGGGGCCGCGCCAATGGGGCGGCGACTTCCAGCCGGTGCTGCATCTCGTCCGCGACGGCGGCGGCAAGGTCACCGGCCTCAACGTCTCGACCGACCGCAACAAGAAGATCCGCTTCGCCCGCAAGGGCTGATCCCGCCCCTACTCATCCGAAGGAGTTTTGCCATGAGCGACTTCGACCGCCTGACCGATCCCGCGACGATGAAGGGCATGAGCTTCGAGGAGCAGACCTACGAGGTCTCGCGCCGGCTCGCCGCCGTGTCGCGCCGCGGATTCCTCGCCGGCTCCGGCGCGCTGATCGCCACTACCGGCCTGTCGATGCCGGCGCTGGCGCAGCGGAAGGGCGGCAACCTCCGCATCGGCCGCTCCAGCGATCCGGACACGCTGGACCCTCAGAAGACCACCAGCTTCACCTCGCACGAGACCTTCACCCAGATCTTCGATCCGCTGGTGATGCGGGACGAGAAGGGCAACGTGCTGCCGCATCTGGCGCTGAGCTGGGAGTTCCAGAACGACAACAAGCGCGTCGTCTTCAAGCTGCGCCCGGGCGTCGTCTTCCATGACGGCACGCCGGTGAATGCCGAGGCGGTCGCCTTCACCGTGAAGCGTCACCTCGACCCGGCGACCGCGTCGCCGACCAAGTTCATCAACGGGCCGCTCACCGGCGCCGAGGTGATCGACGACTTGACCGTCGCCTATGTCTACAGCGCGCC
>CAMDFP010000084.1 GCA_945897335.1 Asaia bogorensis
CCACGGACAATTCGACCTGCGCGGCCTGCTCGACCCGCAGACTCATCGCGAGATCCTGGATGCCTTCGGCGGTCATGCCCGCGACGTCCGCCAGGTCGCCGAGGCGCATGACGCCTGGCGCCAGGCGGGCGAGGCGCTGGCGGCGGCCGAAGCGGACGCCGCCCGGGCGCGAAGCGAGGAAGGCTTTCTCGCGGCTTCGGTCGAGGAGTTGCAGCAGCTGTATCCGAAGCCAGGCGAGGAATCGACGCTGGCCGAGGAACGGACGCTCCTCGCCAACGCCGGCCGCCTGGTCGAGGGCATCAATGCGGCCCTGGCCGATCTGATCGGCGAGCGCGGCGCCGAACAGGCGCTCGGCCAGGCGCAGCGGACGCTTGCGCGCATCCAGGGCCAGGCCGGGAGCCGGCTCGACCCGGCACTGTCCGGACTCGATCGTGCCGCCGCCGAGCTCTCGGAGGCGGCGCGGGCCTTGTCCTCGGTCGGCAGCGCCCTCGACCTCGATCCGGCCAAGCTGGAGGAAACCGACGACCGGCTGCACGCGCTTCGCGACGCCGCCCGCAAGCACGGCGTCGCCGTCGACGCGCTCGCCCAGCTCCGCACCGATCTGGAGACGCGCCTCGATGCGCTGCGGACGGCGGAAAGCCGCATCGGCGGACTCGCGAAAGCGGTCGAGGCCTCGCGTAAGACCTATGCCTCCCATGCGGAGGATCTCTCCAAGGCCCGCGGCAAGGCAGCCAAGAAACTGGACAAGCGCGTCGCCGCCGAGATGGCGCCGCTGAAGCTCGATCGTGCGCGCTTCGAAACCAGGATCGAGCCGCTTCCAGAGTCCGACTGGGGCGCACATGGCCAAGACCGCATCCAGATCCTGGTGGCGACCAATCCGGGCGCCGCGCCCGGACCGATCGCCAAGATCGCCTCGGGCGGCGAACTCGCACGCTTCACCCTGGCGCTCAAAATGGTGCTGGCCGAAAGCCAGCCGGCGGCGACGCTGGTCTTCGACGAGGTCGATGCAGGCGTCGGCGGAGCGGTCGCCGCGGCGGTCGGCGATCGGCTGAAGCGGCTTTCCCGAGACATGCAGGTGCTGGTGGTGACCCATTCGCCCCAGGTGGCAGCACGCGGCGATCATCATTGGCGCGTCTCCAAGACGCCCAAGGGCACGGTGCCGACCACCAAGGTCGAGCCGCTGACAGAGCCGGCCCGGCGCGAGGAGATCGCCCGCATGCTGGCCGGCGCAGAAATCACGGATGCCGCCCGCGCCGCCGCCGACGCCCTGATCGAGGGAGCGCGGGTGTGAGCGAGAAGACGGTCGAGAAGCTGACCGAAGCCCAGGCGAAGACCGAGCTGGCAAGGCTTCGCATCGAGTTGGCCCGCGCCGACGAGGCTTATCACGTCAAGGACGCGCCGGAGATCATCGACGCCGAATACGACGCGCTCCGCCGCCGGTTGGAGGCGATCGAGGGGCGTTTTCCCGGCCTCGCCGAGTCGCGCGCCATCGCGCCAGCTCCTGCCGGGGCCTTTGCCAAGGTCATCCACGGCAAGCCGATGCTGTCGCTCGACAACGCCTTCGACCAGGACGACGTCGAGCGCTTCTTCCAGTCGGTACGCAACTTCTTCGTCCGGCCCGACGACGTCGCGCGGGTCGAGCGGGATACGGTCCATCTGGTCGCCGAGCCGAAGATCGACGGCCTGTCGTGCTCGCTCACCTATGAGGACGGCGTGTTGGTCCGGGCCGCGACCCGCGGCGACGGCACCGTCGGCGAGGACGTGACCCAGAACATCCGTACCGTCGACGAGGTGCCCCGGATGCTGAAAGGCAAGGCGCCGAAGCGGCTCGAGATCCGCGGCGAGGTCTACATGACCAAGCCGGACTTCCTGAAACTGAACGAGAAGCTCGAGGCCGAGTTCCAGGCGCTGCCGCCGGAGAAGCAGACCAAGAACCGCCGGCGCCAGTTCGCCAATCCGCGCAACGCCGCCGCCGGCAGCGTCCGTCAGCTCGATCCCGAGATCACCCGGAGCCGGCCGCTCCGCTTCTTCGCCTATGCCTGGGGCGCGATCACGGACGAGCCGGAGAGCCAGTGGTCGTTCTACGCCCGGCTCAGGACCTGGGGCTTCAAGGTCAACACGCTCGCCGAGCGCGTGACCGGCATCGACGCGGCGCTTGCCCGCTATGTCCGCATCGCCAACGAGCGCGCTTCGCTGCCCTACGACATCGACGGCGTCGTCTACAAGATCGACGCGGTCGATCTGCAGGACCGGCTCGGGTTCGTCGGGCGCACGCCGCGCTGGGCGCTGGCGCACAAATTCCCGGCCGAGCAGGCGCGGACGGTCCTGAAGCGCATCCTGATCCAGGTCGGACGCACCGGCGCGCTCACGCCCGTCGCCGACCTCGAACCGGTGAATGTCGGCGGCGTCCTGGTCGCCCGTGCGACGCTGCACAACGAGGACGAGATCCAGCGGAAGGACGTGCGCGAAGGCGACAGCGTCATCCTTCAGCGTGCCGGCGACGTCATCCCACAGGTCGTCTCGGTGGTGCTGGAGGCGCGGCCGAAGGACGCCACCCCCTTCGTCTTTCCGGAGACCTGCCCCGAATGCGGCAGCGTCGCCGTCCGCCCGGAGAGAGAAGTCATCCGCCGCTGCGCCGGCGGTCTGATCTGCCCCGCCCAGGCGGTCGAGCGGCTTCGTCACTTCGTCAGCCGCGATGCGCTCGACATCGAAGGCCTCGGCGAGAAGAGCATCGTCGAATTCTTCCAGGACGGCCGCGTGCGGACGCCGGCCGATCTGTTCAAGCTCTCGGCGGAGATGCTGGAAGGGCGAGAAGGCTGGAAGGAGAAGTCGATCCAGAACCTGCTCGCGGCCATCCGCGCGCGACGCAAAGTCGGGCTCGACCGCTTCATCTACGCGCTCGGCATCCGCCAGGTCGGCCAGGCGACGGCGAAGCTGCTGGCCAAGCACTACGGCACACTCGACGCCTGGCGATCGGCGATGGAGGCGGCGGCCGATCCCGCCTCCGAGGCCTATGCCGATCTCACCTCGATCGACCAGATCGGTCCGTCGGTCGCCGAGGACCTGATCGCCTTCTTCGCCGAGGAGCACAACCGGGCGGTTCTCGACGACCTCGCCGGCTTCGTCGAGGCCGAGCCCTTCGTGGCACCGACAGCCACGGGCTCGCCGATCGTCGACAAGACGGTGGTGTTCACCGGCACGCTGGAGAAGATGACCCGGAACGAGGCGAAGGCGCGGGCCGAAGCTCTCGGCGCCAAGGTCGCTGGCTCGGTGTCTAAGAAGACGGACTACGTGGTGGTGGGTGCCGATGCCGGCTCCAAGGCCGACAAGGCCCGTGCGCTCGGCGTCAACACGCTGACCGAGGACGAGTGGCTGGCGCTGATCGGCGGGTGATCAGGCTGGAGCCGGACGGCCGTGCGCAGCGCCCGGGGCCCCGATCGCCGCATGCGCCATGGCGACGGCATCCGAAAGCTTCGAGCGGAATCTGACCTGGGGCGGGCGCACATTGTGCGTGAGCAGCATCCGCCGGACGACGGGGCGGGCGCCTGAGATGAAGACGAGTGCACCGTGGCGACGGGCCTTCCTGGCGAAGCCGTCGATGGTCGAAGCTGCGGTCGAGTCGAGCACCGACACGTCCGAGAAGTCGACGACATAGGCTTTGGGATGTTCGGCCAGGCCCTCCAGCACGGTGGCGACAGAGGCCGCGGCTCCGAAGAAGAAAGCCCCGGAGATGCGATAGACGACGACGTCGGGGTCGGTCGCGATCGACGCGTCATAAGGCCGGCGACCATCTGCCTGGATAGTGTCGGGGAGATCCTCCTCGACCACCGGGTGCACATTCTCGACGGCGACCGACTGCGCCATGCGGTGCATGAACAACAGTGTGCCGAGAGCGAAGCCGACGATGATCCCCTCGGTCAGGTCGCGGAAGATGGTCAGGAGGAATGTCGAGAGCAGCACCACGGCGTCGCCGCGGGACGTGCGGACCAGCGTCGCGAACTCGTGCTTCTCGGCCATGTTCCAGGCGACGACGGCGAGCACGCCGGCAAGCGTCGCCAGCGGGATGTAGCTGGCGAGCGGAGCCGCGACCAGCATGAAGGCAAGAATGAAGAGCGCATGCAGCATGCCCGAGACCGGCCCGCGCGAGCCGGCGCGAACGTTGGTCGCGGTGCGCGCGATGGTGCCGGTGACGCAGATGCCGCCGAAGATCGACGAGGCGACGTTGGCGGCACCCTGGGCCACCAGTTCGCAGTTCGAGCGGTGTCGCCGCCCGCTCATACTGTCGGCGACAACGGCGGAAAGCAGGCTCTCGATCGCGCCCAGCAAGGCGAAGGAGAGAGCATCTGGCAAAACCGCCTGGATCTTCTCGATCGACAGCATCGGCAGGGCCGGCATCGGCAGCGACTGGGGGATGCCGCCGAAGCGGGTGCCGATGGTCTCGACCGGAAGACCGAAGAGCCAGGCCGCCACCGTGCCGAGCCCGACCGCGATCAGGAGGCCGGGCCAGTGGGGACGATAGCGGCGTACCAGCATGATGGCCGCGACGGTCAGCAGCGAAACCGCGACCGCCGAAGGACTGATCGATCCGATCGCGCCGCCCAGCGCGGCGAGCTTGGGCAACAGCGGCCCTGGCTCCTTGCCCACGAGCGACAGGCCGAGGAGATCCTTCACCTGGCTCGCGAAGATGATGACGGCGATGCCGGCGGTGAACCCGATCGTCACCGGGTAGGGAATGTATTTGATGTAGGTGCCGAGCCTGAGCCATCCGATCGCGAGCAGAATGAGGCCGGAGAGGAAAGTGGCGAGGATGAGCCCGTCGACGCCGTGACGGTCAACCGTAGCCGCGACCAGCACGATGAACGCCCCTGCCGGTCCGCCGATCTGGAACCGGCTGCCGCCCAGCGCCGAGACGACGAAGCCGCCGACGATCGCGGTGTAGAGGCCGCGATCCGGGGTCACGCCGGACGCGATGGCGATCGCCATCGACAGCGGCAGGGCGACGATGGCGACGGTGAGGCCGGCAACGATGTCGGCGCGAAGTTCGCCGAGCCCGTAGCCCTCCTTGAGGATGGTCACAAGCTTCGGGGTGAACAGCCCAGCAAAGCTCGGCCGAGGGGAGGAAGCCGTCATCGGCCGCCTCCATTGCCGTTCGTCGCCTTGGCCTGCCTGAACCTGACCCCGCGTCCTCCACCCGGGCTGGGCGCATTGTCGCCGATCAGCTCGATCCCGGCGGTGTTCAGCGCTTCGACCACCTTGGTCAGGGTGTCGACGACGCCGCGGACATTGCCCTCGCTCGCCTCCATCCGCTGGATGGTCGGAAGCGACACGCCCGACAACTCGGCCAGCGTTCGCTGGTCGATGCCGAGAAGGGCCCTGGCGGCCCGCATCTGGGCGGCGGTGATCATGGCGGCGATTCACGATCTAGCTTGGGCGTGAGTGCCCAAGATCCATGTCGTGAATGCTAATGTTGATGTTTTCTACATGATATGCGACAGAACGCCGCAGATCACGCGGCACTGACGAAGCTGTCCATCACCTTCTTGGTGCCGGCGTGCTCGAACTCGATCTCGAGCTTGTCCCCTTCGACGGCGCGGACCGTGCCGTAGCCGAATTTCTGGTGAAACACCCGCGCTCCGGTAGCGAAGCCCTGCGAGCGCTGAGAGGAGACCGGCGCGGCACGGCCTTCGATCAGCGGCGCCGACCGCCGCGGCTGGGAGAACCAGGACGGCTGGCGCGTCTCGTAGGCCGAGCCGAAGGCGCTGCCGCCACCGACCGCGGCGCCGCCGAACAGGCCGCTCTCCGCCTCGACCTCGATCGCGTCCGCCGGCAGCTCACCGACGAAGCGCGACGGCAGGCTCGACTGCCACATGTTGTGGATGCGCCGATTGGCGGCATGCGTGATGAAGGCGCGGCGGCGTGCCCGCGTCAGGCCGACATATGCCAAGCGCCGTTCCTCCTCGAGCCCGGCATTGCCGGACTCATCCAGCGCGCGCGGATGGGGGAACAACCCCTCCTCCCAGCCCGGCAGGAAGACGACGTCGAACTCCAGGCCCTTGGCGGCGTGCAGCGTCATCAGGCTGATCTGCTGCTGCGGATCGACGTCTTCGGTATCCATCACCAGCGAGACATGCTCGAGGAAGGAGGCGAGGCTCTCGAACTCGCCGATGGCGCGCACCAACTCCTTCAGGTTCTCGAGCCGGCCTGGTCCCTCGGCCGACTTGTCCTGCTGCCAGAAGGCGGTGTAGCCGGACTCGTCTAGAATGGTCTGCGCCAGATCGGACGGCCCGACACCGTCGCTCATGGCGCGCCAGCGGGCGAAGTCCTCGACCAAGCTCGTGATCGCCCGCCGGGCAGCGGGCTTAAGCTCGTCGGTTCCGGCAATGGCGGATGCCGCGGTGAGCAGCGAGATGCCGCGGCTCCGGGCCAGCTTGTGCAGGGTCTGCACGGTGGTCTGGCCGATACCGCGCTTCGGCGTGTTGATGATCCGTTCGAAGGCGAGATCGTCTTCCGGCTGATGGACGATGCGGAGATAGGCCAGCGCATCGCGGATCTCCAGGCGCTCGTAGAAGCGTTGGCCGCCGACCACCCGATAGTTGAGGCCGAGCGTGATGAAGCGCTCCTCGAACTCGCGGGTCTGGAAGCCGGCCCGCACCAGGATCGCCATGGCGCCGAGGCTGAGCCCCTTCCGCTGCAGGGACTCAATCTCCTCGCCGACCCGTCGCGCCTCGTCCTCTCCGTCCCAGACCGCCGTCACCTTGACGCTCTCGCCGGCCTCGGCCTCGGTCCACAGCGTCTTGCCGAGGCGATCGCGGTTGTGCGCGATCAGATGCGAGGCGGCGGCGAGGATGGCGGGCGTCGAGCGGTAGTTCTGCTCGAGGCGGATCACGCGGGCGCCGGGGAAGTCGGTCTCAAAGCGCAAGATGTTGCCGATCTCAGCACCGCGCCACCCATAGATCGACTGGTCCTCGTCGCCGACGCAGCAGATGTTGTGGCGGCCCTGGGCGAGAAGCCGGAGCCAGAGATATTGGGCGACGTTGGTGTCCTGGTACTCGTCGACCAGGATGTAGCGGAACTGGCGTTGGTACTGCGCCAGCACCTCGGCCTCGGCGGTGAAGATCTGCACCACATGCATCAGGAGATCGCCGAAATCGGCGGCGTTCAGCGTCTTCAGGCGCTCCTGATAGGCAGCATAGATCGCCGGCAGCTTGCCGCCGGCGAGATCGCCGGCCTCGGCGGCCCCGACCTTGTCGGGCGACAGCGCCCGGTCCTTCCAGCGCTGGATCATCGTCATCAGCACGCGCGCCGGCCAGCGCTTGTCGTCGATGCCCTCCGCCTGCAGCACCTGCTTCAGGAGGCGGATCTGGTCGTCGGTATCGAGGATGGTGAAATTGGACTTGAGGCCCACCAACTCGGCGTGACGCCTGAGGATGCGGGTACAGAGCGCGTGGAAGGTTCCGAGCCAGATCTGCTCGACCGAGGGACCGATGATGGCGGCGACGCGCTCGCGCATCTCGCGCGCGGCCTTGTTGGTGAAGGTGACGGCCAGCATGTTCCACGGCCGCGCCACGCCGGAGGCCAGGAGATGCGCGAGCCGGGTCGTCAGCACCTTGGTCTTGCCGGTGCCGGCACCCGCCAGCACCAGCACCGGGCCTTCGACGGCCTCGACAGCCTGACGCTGAACCTCGTTGAGGCCGGCGAAATAGGGAGGGGGCTGCGGGGAGACCGGCAGCGTCTGGGAAGTCATGGAGGCAATATAGGCCGGCCGACGCTTGAATCTAACCCGCGGCGTCTGTCTCGGTTACCAGGCGGTTGCGGCCTCGGTGCTTGGCCGCATAGAGCGCCGAATCGGCGCGCGCGACCAGGGCCGCCGCCGGCTCGCCGGGCCGGTAGAGGGCCGCGCCGACCGAGATGGTGATGCCGCCCAATGCCTCGCCGGTGTTGCGGCGGACGATCTTGCGGGCGGCGAGCGTGGTGCGGATGCGCTCGGCGATCGGCTTGGCGGCCGACAGCGGCGTTCCCGGCAAGATCACGGCGAACTCTTCGCCGCCGTAACGCGCCGGCAGGTCGCCGACGCGGACGCAGTCGGTGAGCGTGCGCGCCACCAGGCGCAGCACCTGGTCGCCGATCTGGTGACCGTGAGCGTCGTTGAAGCGCTTGAAGTGGTCGATGTCGACCATCAGGAGGGCGAGCGCTTCCCGCTCTTCGGTCGCGCGGACGATCGCCTGGCGGAGCGCCATGTCGAAGCGCTTGCGATTGGCGATGCCGGTCAAGCCGTCGGTCTCCGCCTGCTCGCGCGCCTGGCCCAGGCTCTGGCGCAGCCCGTCGATCTCCGAGCCCGCGGCCTTCAGATGGGCCTGCATCTCCTGATTGAGCTCCACCATCCGGTGAGTCTCTTCGATCAGTCGGGCAAGGATGCCGCCGATCTCGCCTTCCCCCATCCCGCTCTTCGCATTGGCCAGCGCCCCGCCGAAGGCGGCCGTGCTGCGATCATGGGTGCTGACACGGTCGACGAGGCGGCCGAGCAGGGTGTCGACGGCCTGGGAGGCCTGCGCCACCTTCGCCGCATCGGCCTCGTGACCGAAGAACCGCCGATGGACCTCGTCCGACAGCGCCGCATCGGGCTTCCGGCCACCCTCGATCAGGGCGTCCACCACCACCTTCAGCTCCGCCGGCTGGTGGCTGAAATAGCCGTACCAGACGAGGAAGTTCTGCGGCGTCGGCGGGATGCCAAGAACCGTCATCCGCGACAGCGCATTGCGCGCGAAGAACTCCACCTGCTCACGCTGCTGGCCGACGCCCGCCATCGCGGTCGCCTTGCCTTGCGGCGACGCCGTGGAGGCGGGGCTCATGCGAGCTCCGCCTTTGTCGTGCGCGGCTGGCCGATCGCCCGGCCGATCTCGGGCGGCAGACCCCGCAGCCGGTCGCGTTCGACCGCGGCGTCGAGGCCAGAGCGCAGAGCCAAGGGAAAAGGCGCCGCCCGGCGCGTCGAAAGATCGACGTTCAGGCCGAGAAACTCGATCATCGCCGCCCGGTAGTTTTTCTCTGCATGAAACACCTGCAGGAAATAGCGAAGCTTGCGCTCTCCGGCTTCGACCACCCAGGCCTCGAAACGCAACGGATCGCCTTCGAGCAGCTCCCGGGCATAGGTCACATGCGCCTCGACCACGAAGAACCCCTGGTTGCTCGCCTGGCGATGCGCCATGCCCAGACCCAGCCGATCGAACAGCACATCGGCCGCGCGGTCGAAGGCGAGCACGTAGTAGGCGACGTTCATGTGGCCGTTGTAGTCGATCCACTCGGGACGGACGCGGTCGCGGTAGTCGCCTAGCCAGGGATCGCTCATAACGCTCCCGTGTAGCGTATTGGCCCTGTCTTCGAAAGCCGCTAGCGTCCGCCGTATGCTCGCAGGCGCCCTCGGCTGGCTTGGCCGCAACGGCAAGGCCGTGCTCGCCGCCGGGATCTTCTTGGGGCTCGCGGTGCCGGCGCTCGCTTCGGTCTTCCGGCCGCTGCTGACGCCATCGGTCGTGGCGCTCCTCGCCTTCACCCTGATGCGGATGGACCTGGGGCTTCTGGGCGGCCATCTAAGGCGCCCGCTCCCCTCGCTGATCCTGGTCGCCTGGCTGCTCGGAGCCTCGCCGGCGCTGATGGCTCTGGCGGCCCGGCTCGCCAACCTCCCGGAAGGGCTGGCGACGGCGATGCTGCTTTGGGCGGCCTCGCCGCCGCTGATCGCGGCACCGGCGCTGGCGACCCTGCTCGGCCTCGACGCCGCCTTGGCCCTGGTCGGCACCGCGCTCGCGACCTTCGCCATGCCGCTGACCCTGCCGCCGCTGGCCCTCCTTCTCGCCGGGATCGACGTCGGCCTCGACATCGGGCCGCTCTTCCTCAGGCTCCTCTGCCTGACCTTCGGCGCGCTGGCGCTGGCGCTCATCGGGAGACGAGTCTTCGGGGCGGCGGCGATCGCCCGACATCCCGGACGAATCGACGGCGCCATCGTGCTGGCGCTGCTGATCTTCGCGGTCGCGGCGATGGACGGGATCACAGCCCAGGCCATGGCCGAGCCGCTCCGTGTCGGCGGCTTCGTCCTCGCGGCCTTTGCCGCGAATCTGTCATTCCAGATTCTCGGCGCGGTGGCATTCTCTCGCCTTCCCCGGCGAACCGCCCTGGCGCTCGGCGTCACCAGCGGCAACCGAAACCTTGCCGTTCTCGTAGGGTCGCTCGGCGCCGCGGCGCCGCCGGACGTTTTTCTCTATTTCGCCGTCGGGCAATTGCCTATTTATCTGCTGCCGGGCCTGCTCGCCCCGATCTACCGGAGATTGGCCGGCGTACAATCATGACAATCGGGGGCAAGATGACGAGACCAGCAATGCGAGGTCGATTCTAGGCGATGGCGAGCGCGCTCTCGAAGACGCGCGGCGGCGGCGCCTGGGCAAGACGCGGCCTGATCGTGCTGGGCACGAGCGTCGCTGCCATCGGCTCCTACGCGTTGACGCTGGGCGACCCGCAGGCGACGCGGGACCTGGTGGCGCAGGCGACTCTGGCTTTCGGTGCCATCTGCGTGGTCATCGACCTGTGGATGTCGCGCCGCATCCGGCGCGCCGGCGGCGTCCAGGCGATCCGCACCGGCATCGGCACCGGCCCGAAGGCCGCCGGCAGCCGCTTCTGGATCCAGGCCGAAGGCATGCGCTTCGTCCAGCGGTTCGACGACGCGACCAAGCTCAACCGTGAGGCGCTCTCGCTCTTCCGCGAGGCGAAGGACCCGCAAGGGATCGGGCTCGCCATGCTCGGGCAGGGCGAGATCGCCGAAGCGCAGACGCGCTATGCCGATGCGCAAAGCGCTTATGCCGACGCCCAGCAGCAGTTCATCGAGGCCAAGGACGAGCGTGGGCAGATTCGATCCCTGCTGCTGCAGGCCCGGGCGCAGTCGCGACAGAACGCCCTCGATCAGGCGCGCACCTTCTACGAGCAGGCCCGCGAGATCGCGATGCGGACGGGAGACAAATACTCCGAAGGCGAGGCCAGCCTCGGCGTCGCCGAAATCGCAGCCCGGCAGACCAAGCCCGAAGAGGCCGGCACCGGCTTCGACTATGCTCGCTTCGCTTTCAGCCAATCCGGCGACCGCTCGGGCGAGGCGCATGCGCTGACATGCCGCGCCGACTTGGATCGGTCGAAACGGGCCAGCAGCGACGCGGTGACCCGCTACGAGCGCGCGCTCACGATCTACAAGACCATCAGCGATCCGATCGGCGAGGGCGTCGTCCGCCAGTCTCTGGCCGAGATCATGCGGGTCATGGAGCGTCCGCGCGAAGCCCGAGACTCCGCGGTCGCCGCCGGCGAGCAGTTCAAAATCGCCGGCCGGCGTTTCGGCGAGGGCGAGCTGCTCTCGGGTCGCGGCGACCTCCGGCGCGCCACGCTGCGCTTCGCCGGCGCCCGCACCGCTGCCGCCCAATGCACCAGCATGTTCGTCGAGGCCAAGGACAAGCAAGGCGAAGCCCGGGTGCATATCGGCATCGCCGAGCTCGAACGCCTGGTCGGAAACCTGAACGAAGCCAGAAGCCAGTACGAGAAGGGCCGCGCGCTCGGCCGCAGCGCCCAGGATTCGGTGATCGAGGCGGAAGCGATGAAGGGGCTCGGGCATATCGAGCGCCAGGGCGGCAGCACGCGCCAGGCGCATGAGATGATGCGCGGCGCCTATGTCCTCTACCGATCGATCGGCGGCCAGCGCGAGCAGGCCCAGGCGCTGCTCGATCTCGGCCAGCTCGACGGGCTGCTGGAGAACCACGATCTCGCCAAGGTCAACTTCACCCATGCCCGCGCCATGTTCGGGCGCATCGGCGACCGGGCGGGCGAGGCGACGTCGATGCGCGCCATCGGCGACCTCGATGCCGCCCGTGGCCGGCTCGACGCCGCCTGCATCGCCTATAGCGAGGCGAGGATGCTCTACCAGATGATCGGCGACCGCGTCGCCGAGGCGGACGTGCTGACCATGGTCGGCATTGCCTGCGTCGAGACCGAGCGCCAGACCGCCGTCTCGGCCCTCAACTACGCGGCCCGCCTCTATCGCGCCGTCGGCTGCGTCGAGTGGCAGCGGCGCCTCGCCGGCTATCACGGCCGGCTGCGCTGATGCGCTGGATCCTGCTGGCACTGCTGGTGCTGACGCCGGCCCCGGTCGAGGCTTGTGCCGACTTCGCCCAGGCCCCGTCGAGCCGCTGGTCGACCGCACGCGACGATGGTGCCTCCTGGCTCGTCACGCCCTGCGGCGACCGGTTCTTCTCCCTCGGCGTCAACGTCATCGACGGCGGCACCTCGTACCCGAACCGCGATCAGCGCTACCACTGGAGCCATTTCGACCCGACGGTGACGGACTGGGCGAAGCGGAACCGCGGCCGCCTCGAAGAGTGGGGATTCAACACCGCCGGCGGCTGGTCGCTCGACTCGTCCGCACTCGACCTGCCGTTCACGCCCAACCTCGAGCTCGGCCGGAACGCCCGCTTCCACTGGTTCGATCCCTATGCGCCGGAGACGGAGACGCGCCTCAACCAGATGGCCACCCGGCTGGTGCGCCCCTATCTCCGCGATCCTCGCCGCATCGGCTACTACACCGACAACGAGGTCGGCTGGTGGCGGGGCGCGCTCTTCACCTTCTACGTCCAGGAGCCCGCCCGCAGCATCACCAAGCAGCGGATGATCGAAGCCCTCGGACAGCACTACAGGGACGACTTCCCGCGCTTCGCCCGCGACTTCGTGGCGCCGAAGGGCGTCGTTTCGTTCGCCGACCTTCTCGCCAGCGAGGGCGAGCCTGTCCGCCTGAAGCCGGGTGGGCGCGGCATCGACTTCGTCCGGCTCTGGGCCAAGCAGGTATCCGGCCTTTACTACAAGATGACGGCGGCGGCGCTGCGCGCGGCCGATCCCGAGGCGCTGGTCCTCGGCGACCGCCTGCCGATCTACTACGACCCCGACGCGGTCGCGGCGATGGCGGGCGAGGTCGACGTCGTGTCGACCAACTACAACGTCGATGCCCCCGACGGCTGGCTCGCCCGCTACTTCTTCGACGGCATCTCCAGGATCACGCAACGGAAGCCGGTGCTGATCTCCGAATGGTTTTTCGCCGCCCGCGAAAACCGCTCGGGCAACGACAACACCGGCCATCTGATGACGGTCGACACCCAGGCCGAGCGTGCCGCCGGGGCAGGTGCCGCGGCACGACGCTTCGCCCAGCTTCCCGATGCGGTGGGCGCCCACTGGTTTCAGTTCCACGACCACCCGCCGGGCGGCCGCGCCGATGGTGAGGACTATAATTTCGGCTTGGTCGACATCGCCGACCGGCCTTACGAGGAGCTGATCGCGGCACTGGGCAAGGCCAACCGCGAGGCCGCAGCCCTGCATGCCAGGCCCGGCGCGCCGCCGTCCCGCGCCCGCACCGCGTTGCCGAGAGCCGACGTGCGGATCGGCGACGGCGTGCTCACCGACTGGCCGAAGGCGCGCGCGCTGCTACCCCCGCTGATCCCGCAGCCGGGCGAGATCGCCTTCGGCGAGGCCTATGCCGCCTGGAGCCGCGACGGCCTCTCGATCGCCGTCATCGGCATGGACTACTATGATCTCGACCTCCTGGCCTATGCCGGGGACTATCCGAGGAGCGAGAGCTTCCGGGTCGATCTCGGCGTCGATGCCGGGGGGGGACCGCAGCGCTTCCGCATCCACATCGTCCCGCCGCGCGAGGGCCTCGGCGGCGGCTCCCAGCGGATGCGGGCCGAGCTCTGCCGGGTCGAGGACACGGGTTGCGCGCCGGTCTCCAGCGGCCGCGTCCATTATTTCGGCGCCGATCAGCCGCGCATCACCTTCGAGGCCCTGATCCCGTGGTCGGCGCTCGACGTCGAGGCGCCGCCCGCGGACGGCATCAATTTCGACCTGGCGGTCGTCGCCTGGTACCGCTCGCGCTGGATGTCTTTGACCGGGCGGCCGCCCTCGCAGGCGATGAATGAGCCGTCGCGGTGGCGCCCCTATGCGCTGGACGGGCGCTGACGCAGACTTAAGGTTCGCCCACCTTCTTCCCGAACTCCGCCAGCCATTTCCGATAGCCCTTGGCATCGCCGTATTCGAGAAACTGGGGATATCGGCGGTGAGGCGAACGGATCAGCTTGGCGTGCTTGATCGGGCACCAATACTGCTCGGTGCGGCTGGCGATCTCCCGCGCATAGGCGATGACTCCGTTGGCGTAGCCGCAATAGAGGCAGTTGAGCTTCTCGATCGCGTTCAGGTAGCTCAGCTTGTGCCGGTCGATGGCGATGTAATCGGCACGGCGGACCCGCCGGATGCCCCAGATCGGGAAAGCAATCCATTGATGCAAGGTCACCAGCAGATCGAGAAGCGCGATCGGGACCATCACCGCATAGGTTGCCGGCGCGGCCAACAAGGACGAGAGATTCATCCCGATGAGATATCGGAAGATTCCGATCCTATGACCGCGCTGCTCGGCGCGAACGGCGCCGGAAAACCGGATCTTCCGCTCTCCGGCGGCGCTGGCGCTTTGCTTCTGCTCCGCGTCGATGGCGACGTCGAGCTCATGCTCGAGGCGTCGGAGACGGCCTCTGAGTTCGGCAACCTTGTCGCTCATGAGCGGCTGCTCCTGCGTCCCGTTTCCAGGCAGGGAGCGCCCGGCTGGGTCGCAGCATAGGCCCGCCCGAGACGGGTGCCTATGCTCGCATCAGGCGCTCAGGAACTCGTTCACGGCCTTGGCGACAAAGCGCTCGTCCTCGGGGTTGGCGAACGGATTGCCGGCGCGATGGCCCCAGATCGACTTGATCGGCGTCAACCGAGCGTTCGGCATACCGGCAACCTCGATCTCGTTGTCGGCAACCTGGAAGTAGAGGTCATGATCTCCCGGCATCACCAGCGCCGGGCAGGTGATGCCTTTCAGCGCCGCCTTGAAGTCGCCCTTGTACTTGTCGTTGGCCGAGATGTCTCCGTACTGCCACGTCCAGAGCTGAGCCAGCAGGTTGTTGGCCTCGCGCCTGAGGAAGTAGTTGGCCTCCCAGCCATGCACGAGGAAGTCCTCGAGCGAGGCGAAGCCCTGCTGCAGGTAGATCTTCTCGCGATACCAGGTCTGCGAGATGGCCCAGCCGGCATAGACCCGTGCCATGGCGCGAAATCCCCTGACCGGCGTCCGATGGAACCATCCGTCCTGGAAGGCTTCGTCGGCGGTGAGCGCGGCCCGCACGCCTTCTAAGAACACCTTGTTGTGCTCGCTGGTCTTGGCCGAGGTGCAGAGCGCGATGATCCGCCCGACCGATTCCGGGAACAGCGCGCCCCAGTGATAGGCCTGCTGGCCGCCCATCGACCAGCCATAGACCGCCTTGACCCTATCGACGCCGAAGACTTCGCGCATCATCCGGCGCTGGACCATGACGTTGTCGTAGACGCTGACGTTGGGATAGCGCCCCTTGTCGAGCGGCGGTGCCACGTTGCTGGGCGAGGTCGAGAGCCCGTTCCCGAACATGTTGGGGATGACGACGAAGTATTTGGTCGGATCGAGGATGCCGCCGGGCTTTATCAGCCACTCGATGTCGACGTGCTGCGCCGAGTAGGAGGTCGGGTAGACGATGACGTTCGACTTGTCCGGCGCCAGCGTGCCGTAGGTGGTGTAGACGATCTTGGCACCCTTGAGCGTGATCCCGCACTGGAGGACGACGTCGCCGGCCTCGAAGACCTTGGCTTCGGTTGTCATGGGCGTCCCGTGATCCGGCGGAGGATCTGCTTCTGGGTTTCGAAATAGCTCGGCGCCACATGGGCGAACCGGTCGCCGATCTCGCGGTGAGCCTGCGGCAGCCGGTGGAAGGGGATCGACGGGTAGAGGTGATGCTCGGCGTGGAACGGCATGTTCCAGTGGACGAGATGCATCAGCGGGTTCACCAGCGTCGAGCGCGTGTTGGTGAGGCCGTTGTCGTCGTCGCTGCAGAGCGTGTGCTCGGAGAGCAGCATGACCCGCAGGATCGGCTGCGCCATCGCCACCGGCAGCAGCCAGAAGAGCCAGGGGCCGGCCGGATCGAGCCAGGACCAGAGGGCGAAGACACCGAAGAACACCGCCAGCATGGCGATCACCGACCGCCGAACGCCGGCCCGTTCGCGCTCGGGGATGTAGGGGAAGTCGCGCCAGTCGCCTCGGAGGATGCGGCCGTAGAAGTCGACGCGGCTGCGGTAGTAGCCCCAGCCGCTGATGCGTACCGCATACTCCCACACTGTCCGCGGCAGCGGCCCCGCCAGCTCAGGGTCCCTGTCCGGGTCCTGGGTGTGGCGGTGATGGGCGTAGTGGAACAGGCGATAGAAGCTGGAATTGATCAGCGTCGGCACGCTGGCGAGCCAGCCGATCACGATGTTGAGCTGG
>CAMDFP010000085.1 GCA_945897335.1 Asaia bogorensis
ACCTCGATGCTGATCGTGCTGCCGGGTGCGCGCGAACGGATCGAGGAGGCCGTCCTCGACCTCGCCGAGGAGAGCGGCATCTGGCTGGTCGACCGCATCTTCGCCAGTGCCGTCCTGGGGATGTCGATGGCGGAGCTGACCGCAGGCGCCGGCACTCTCGACTTCTCCTCAGACGAGATCCGCGGCCTGTTCGAGCGGCTGCTCGCCCGCATCGCCTGAAGGGACAGTCGGTCATGCGCGTCATCGTCATCGGCGCCGGCATCCTGGGCGCAAGCGCCGCCTATCATCTCGCGACATCCGGCGCCGAGGTGGTCGTCGTCGACGCCGTGCACCAGGGCAAGGCGACGCTGGCCGGGGCTGGCATCATCTGTCCCTGGGGCAGCAAGCTCGACGATCCGGCGTGGTATCGGCTCAGCAGCGCCAGCGCGAAATACTATCCCGATCTCGGCGCGGCGCTGGCGGATGCCGGCGAGGCCGACAACGGCTATCGCAAGGTCGGCGCGCTCATCACGTCGGAAGAACCGGGCGAGCTCTTCGCCGCCGAACGCCGGCTGCAGAACCGCGCCAGGAACGCGCCGGAAGCGGGTAAAATCACCCGGCTGAGCAATGCCGAGGCGCGCGGTCTGTTCCCGCCGTTTCGCGAGGGTCTCGACGCCATCCATGTCGCCGGCGCCGCCCGGGTCGAGGCACGCGCGTTCTCGGCCGCACTGCTGCGTATCGCCATCGCTCGCGGCGCCGTTCACCGCAACGAGCGCGCCGACCTTCGCATCGAGAACGGCCGCGCCGTCTGCCTCGGCGCCGACGGCCAGCCGATCGCGGGCGACATGATCATCGTCACCGCCGGCGCCTGGGCGCCCGAAATCCTGACGCCGCTCGGCATCGACACCCGCGTCGTCCCGCAGAAGGGCCAGATCCTCCATCTCGGCCTTCCCGGCGTCGAGACCAAGGACTGGCCGGTCCTGCTGCCGCAGAACAGCTATTACATGCTGGCGTTCGACGATTCCCGGGTGGTGGTCGGCGCCACCCGCGAGACCGGGTCGGGCTTCGACTATCGCGTGACCGCCGGCGGCGAGGCGGAGGTTCTCGGCTTCGGCCTCGCCTATGCTCCGGGCTTGAGGAACGCCACGCTGATCGAGACGCGCGTCGGCTTCCGGCCCGCCGGGCCGTCCTTCGTGCCGATGCTAGGCCCGGCGCCGGGCATCGAAGGCCTTCTGATCGGCAACGGGCTCGGCGCCGGCGGCCTCACGCTGGGTCCGATGGCCGGCCGCCTGCTCGCCGAACACGCGCTGGGACAGACGACGACGCTCAACCTCGCCGACTACGCGCTGCCCGGCCGCTGATCCCTACTGCATCATCCGGGGCAGCCACAGCACCAGGCCGGGCACGTATGCCACCAGCAGGATCACGCCCATCCAGGTCAGCGTGTAGGGAAACAGCATGCCGAGCGCCGAGTTGTAGCTGATCCCGGCTATTCGGCAGGCGACCATCGCCAGGACGCCGACCGGCGGCGTCACCGAGCCCACCACCAGCAGCATGATGGTGATGATGCCGAAATGCACCGGGTCGTATCCCAGATGCTGGATCAGCGGCCCCATGATCGGGACGACGATGATCAGGGCCGGGACCGGCTCTAGGAAGGTGCCGAGCAGGAAAAAGAAGACGATCAGCACCAGCATCGCCAGCTTCGGATCCTCGGTGATCGACAGCATGAACTGCAGCGTCGTCTGCCCGACGCCGGCGCGGCTCAAGACCCAGCTGAACAGCGCGGCGCCGCCGAGCGTGACCAGCGCGCTCGCCGTCACCTCCGCCGCCGAGGCGAAGTTGCGGTAGAGCGAGACCGAGCTGTGGCGGCGTGCCATGAATCCGTAGATCAGAGCGTAGAGCGCGGCGACGGCGCCGGCCTCGGTCGGCGTGAAGGCGCCGGAGAGGATGCCGCCGATGATGATCATCGGCATCAGCATGGCGGGAATGGCGCGGCGCGTCGCGGTCACGACCTCAGGCAGCGTCGCCCGCGGCGACGGCCGGGCGCCGGCGCCGGGCGCGAGCAGCCAGGTGACGCCCATCATGGCGATGCCGGCGATGAGGCCGGGAATGGCGCCGCCGAGAAACAGAGCGCCGATCGAGACGCCGGTCACCGACCCGTAGATCACCGCGATGATGCTGGGCGGGATGATCGGCGCCATCATCGCCGCGCAGGCGGTGACGGCGACGGCGAAGGCCGGCTTGTAGCCCTCCTTCTTCATCGCCGGGATCATCATCGATCCGATGGCGGCGAGGTCGGCCAGCGCCGAGCCGGAGATCGCCGCCATGAACATGTTGGTGAGGATGTTCGCCTGGGCGAGGCCGCCGCGGAGATGCCCGATCATCGCCTTCGACATACCGACCAGCCGCTCGGTGATGCCGGCCACGCTCATCAGTTCGCCCGCCAGGATGAACAGCGGAACGGCGAGCAGCGAGAAGTTGTCCAGCGAATCGTAGAACTGCTGGGCCAGCAGCAGCACCGGCAGCTGGCCGTCGAGGAGGATCACCAGGATCGCGGCAAAGCCCATGCAATAGGCGATGGGCATGCCGAGGATCATGAAGACGAAGAACAACGCCAACATCAGGCCGATGCTCATAGGGTGCGATCCGTCGGCTCGTCGGAGGGAACGTGCTGTTCCCAGGTCAGGAGCATGAAGGCCGCCTCGATCGCGGCCCCGACCGGGATCGCCAGGTAGACGGTGTATTTCGGCACGTCGAGAAGCGGCGAGTGCTGGAACCAGGTGCGGTCGACGAACTCGATGCCGGCCCAGAGCAGAGTCAGCAGGAACGCCATCGTCAGCACGTCGGTCACGATCATGACGATACGCCGCCCGGTCGGCGGCAGCATCAGCTCCAGCATCTCGATGCGGATATGGCCGCGCGCGGCGGCGACCAGCGGCGAGCTCAGCATGACGCCCCACAGCATCGCGCCGCGGACGAACTCCTCCGCCCAGAACAGCGACTCGTTCAGGACGTAGCGGAAGAAGACCTGGAGCAGGACCAGGACGAAGTAACACACCAAAAGCACGACCGACACCGCGGTGAGCGCGGCACGCAGGCGATCGGTGATCGGCTTGGCGGATTGAATGAGAGCTGAGGTCATCGTGCCCTAAAACGAAACGCCCCCGGGGACGAGCCCAGGGGCGTCCGAGTCTTTCATGAAGAAGATCAGGCCTTGCCGGCGGCCTGAACCGCCTCGATGTAGGCCTTGGCCTTCGGGCCTGCCTTGGCGACGAAGCTCTCGACCACCGGGCCCATCTTCGAGCGGAAGGACGGAATGTCCGGCGACGCGTTGGCGCTGGCCTTGGTCGCCAAGTCGTTCCATGCCTCCGTCTGCGCCTTCAGATTGGCCTCCCACATGAACTTGCCGGTGGCCTCGACCGCCGCGTCGCGGATGACCTTCTGCACGTTGGCCGGCAGCGTCGCCATCTTCTTGACGCTCGACATCATCGACACCTCGGTGAAGATGTGATGCGTCCGCGTCACGAACTTGGCGACCTCGTACTGCTTGCCGGTCTGGACGAAGTCGGCCGGGCCTTCGAAGCCGTCGATCACGCCGGTCTGCAGCGCGGTGTAGATTTCGCCGGCAGGGATCGGTGTCGGGTTGGTGCCGAGCGCCTTGGCCATCTCGACATAGACCGGGATCTCCGGCACGCGCAGCTTGATACCGCGGACGTCGTCGGCCGACTTGATCTCCTTCTTCGAGCAGAAGATACGGAAGCCCGAGGCGCCGAGGCAGAGGATATCGACGCCGAGCGTCGACTTCACGTCGGCGACGACCTGGGCGCCCACCGGTCCCTGCAGGACCTTCTTCACGTGGTCGTAGTCGTTGAACAGAAACGGCACCGAGGTGAAGCCGAACTGCGGCTGCCAGTTGGCGAGCGTGCCGAGATCGGTCCAGGCGAAGTCGAGCGTCCCCAGCTGCAGCGCCTCGGCCGAGGTCCGGAGGTTGAAGAGCTGCGAGGCCGGCCGGATGTCGATCGTCACCTGGCCGTTCGTCCCCTTGGTGACGTCGGCGGCGAAGCGCTCGGCGGTAATGTGGGCCAAGTGGTTAGTCGGGATGTGGTGCGAGAAGACCAGCTTGATCGGCTGCGCCTGCGCACGCGCCACATAGGGCATCGCAAACATGCCGGCCACGCCGGCGCCGTAGCCCAAGAGCTTCCGCCTGGAAATAGACATTGTTCCCTCCTGTTGCAGCCGTATGCCGGCCTTCGGTCCGTTCTGGCCCTTCGCGCCCGTTCCGAGCGACGAGGGGTCGAGTTTCTAGTTCTGACTTACTACGCGGCCTTCTGAACCGCCTCGATATAGGCCTTCGCCTTCGGGCCGGACTTGGCGACGAAGCCGTCGAGCACCGGGCCCATCTTCGAACGGAACGACGGGATGTCGGGCGTCGCGTTCGCCTTGACCTTGGTGGCGAGGAAGTCCCACGCGTCCTTCTGCTCCTTGAGGTTCGCTTCCCACATGTGCTTCTGCACCTGTTCGACCGAGGCGTCGCGGATCGCCTTCTGCACGTTGGCGGGCAGCGTCGCCATCTTCTTGGCGCTCGCGAACATCGAGACCTCGGTGAAGATGTGATGCGTGCGGGTGGCGAAGCCGGCGACCTCGTAGCTCTTGGCCGAGACGATGAAGTCGGCCGGCACCTCGATCGCGTCGACGACACCGGTCTGCAGCGCCGTGTAGATCTCGCCCGCCGGAATCGGCGTCGGGTTGGCGCCGATCGCCTTCGCCATCTCAACCCAGGTCGGGATCTCCGGCACGCGCAGCTTGATGCCGCGGCAGTCGTCGGCCTTGTCGATCGCCTTCTTGGACAGGAAGACGCGGAAGCCGGAGGCGCCGAGCGACAGGGTCTCGATGCCGAGCGTGTCCTTCGCCTCCTTGGCGACCTGCTCGCCGATCGGCCCGTAGAGGACCTTCTTGACGTGGTCGTAGTCGTTGAACAGGAACGGCATCGACACGAAGCCGAACTGCGGCTGCCAGTTCGCCAAAGTGCCGAGATCGCTCCAGCACAGGTCGAGGGTCCCGAGCTGAAGCGCCTCGGCGGAGGTGCGCAGGTTGAAAAGCTGCGAGGCCGGGCGGATGTCGATCGTGACCTGCCCGTTGGTCGTCTGCTTGACCTGCTCGGCCATCTTCTCGGCGACCCCGTGGATCAGATGCGTCGTCGGAACGTGGTGCGAGAACACGAGCCGGATCGGCTGCGCCTGAGCGCGGGCGACGTAAGGCATCGCGAACATGCCCGCCGCGCCGGCGCCGTAGCCCAAGAGTTTCCGCCTGGAAATCGACATCGTCCCCTCCTGTAGCGGCCGCTAACCGGCCATTTATCTGATTGGTTCGGCCTCCCGCAACCCATTTCGGGTGACGAAATTCCGTTGTCGTTGGAATCGATCCTAGCGACGGCCCGTTGCTGGTGGCAAGCGACTCCGGCTCCGGATTGATTTCCGATGATTTTGTCTGTCGCTTAGGAAATGTTACCGCTAGCATAGCGCCGACACAAGACCCGGTGCCCAGTGGAGAAGGCCCTATGATCAGCGACAAGGACGTCGAGACCTACAACAAGCGCGGCTACATCGTCGTACCGAACGTGCTGTCGGAGGAGGAGATCGCCGATCTCCGCCGCGTGACCGAGGAGTTCGTCGAAGGCTCCCGCGCCGTCACCGACCACACCGACGTCTACGACCTTGAGCCCGGCCATACGCCGGAGACGCCCAAGGTCCGGCGCATCAAGACCCCGCATGCCCAGCACCCGGTCTACGAGAAGATGGTGCGGCATCCGAAGATCATCGCCGTCCTGCAGAAGCTGTGGGGGCCGAACATCCGCTTCGATCTCTCGAAGCTGAACCTCAAGTCCGCCGGCTTCGGCTCGCCGGTCGAGTGGCACCAGGACTGGGCCTTCTATCCCCACACCAACGACGACCTCGCCGCCGTCGGCATCATGATCGACGACTTCACGCCGCAGAACGGCTCGATGCAGGTGATCCCCGGCAGCCACATGGGCCCGGTCTACGATCACCACGCCAAAGGCCATTTCGTCGGCGGCATCGATCCGTCGAAGTCCAACATCGACTTCTCCAAGGCGGTGATGTGCACCGGCAAGGCAGGATCGATCACCGTCCACCATGCCCGCCTGCTGCACGCCTCGTCGGCCAATATCTCCGGCGCCCCCCGGCGCTTCCTGCTGCACCAGTACCGCGCCGCCGATGCCTGGCCGCTGATCCACCCGCCGACCTCGTGGGAGAAGTGGGAGTCGCTCCTGGTTTCGGGCGAAGAGACGCTGGAGCCGCGGATGATCCAGGCGCCGATCCGCCTCCCCTACCCGCCGGCGCCGAACCAGGGCTCGATCTACGAGAACCAGCGCGACCTCGAGACCAAGTTCTTCAAGACGGTCGAGGAGATCGAGAAGAAGCTGGTGCCGGCCCAGTAAGCCAGCGCCTCCACTCGAAGCCACATCCATCAGCCGCCTGCGACCCCGTCGCGGGCGGCTTTTTCTTATCCGGAGCGATCCCATGAGCATCATCGACCTGGTCGAGGTCCATGAATTCACCTTCGACGCCGAGAACATGGGCGTCGAATCCTCGGGCAGCAGCGCCATCGGCAACATCGGCTACGTGCCCGGCAGCCGCCTCACCATGTCGAAATACGCCGTGGTGATCGGCACAAAGGACGGCGCCCGCGGCGAATACGTGGCGCTGTGGGGCGGGCACAAGGCGGCGCTGGCGCAGACCCTGATGCTGGCCCCCAGCCTGATCGGCCGCAACGCCGACCATCGCGAGGAGATCTACGACGACCTGAAGCGCGAAATCCGCCAGCTCGACCATGTCGGCCACGGCCCGCTCGACATCGCGCTCTGGGATCTTGCCGGCAAGAAGTTCGGCGCCTCGGTGACGCAGCTCCTCGGCGGCTACCGGAAACGCCTCAAGTCCTATGCCTCCACCTACCACGCCGACCGCAATGGCGGGCTCGACTCCAAGGAGGCCTTCGTTGCCTTCGCCGAGGAGTGCCACGAGCTCGGTTACCGCGCCTTCAAGATCCATGGCTGGCACGACGGCGACGTGCGCGAGGAATCCGAGAACGTGCGCCACATGGGCAAGATGATGGGCGACCGCATGACGCTCATGATCGACCCGGCCTGCGAGCTCCGCACCTTCGCCGATGCGCTGGCCGTCGGACGCGCCTGCGACGACGCCAACTTCTTCTGGTACGAGGACCCGTTCCGGGATTCCGGAGTCTCCGCCTTCGCCCACAAGAAGCTGCGCGAGATGATCCGGACGCCTATCCTTCAGACCGAGCATGTCCGCGGCGTCGAGCCCAAAGCCGATTTCCTGATCGCCGGCGGCACCGATTTCCTCCGCGCCGATCCCGAGTACGACCTCGGCATCACCGGCACGATGAAGATCGCGCATCTGGCCGAGGCCTTCGGCGTCGACGTCGAGGTGCATGCCTCAGGGCCGGCGCATCGCCACTGCATGGCGGCGATCCGCAACACCAACTTCTACGAAGTGGCGCTGGTCGGCCCGAACTGCCCGAACGCCCAGCCGCCGGTCTATGCCTGCGGCTATTCCGATCGGCTGGAGGCGATCGGCAAGGACGGATGCATGCCGGTGCCGGACGGCCCCGGCCTCGGCGTCACCTATGACTGGAAGTTCATCGACAAGCGCCGCACCCAGATCCACCGCTTCGGCGGCCAGACCCAATCGGTACCGGCGAAAAAGATCAGCCGCGCCAAGGCGAAGCCCCGGCGCGGCTGATCATCCGAAACGGGCGAGATCCGCGGATCTCGCCGATTGTCTTCAGCGAAGGACGACGACGAAGCGGCGCGTCGTGCAGGAGAGCGCACCGGCCACCGCCGCGACCGCGCCGACCGCGAGCGACAGGAAGGCGAAGAAGGTGGCGAGCGCGCTCGCCTTCGCGGCCTTGTCCGCCGCGTTCTTCATCTCGGTCTCGGCCTGCGCCACCGCCGTCTTCAGGCGCTGCTCGGCCTCACCCACCCGCTGCTCGGCATCGGCCTGGCTGATCCCGCTGTGACGGGCGAGCAAGCCGGCGAGATAGGTCTTCTCCGAGGGCGCGAGGCCGTTCCGCTGCCAAGCCCGCCCCAGGATGTAGCCGGCCTCGTCCATGGTGTCGTCGCCATAGTCGCCCTCGCGCGAGGGCGACGCGGCCGTTGTCGGAGCGCCGGGCGCGATCGGGGTCGCAGGCGCTGCCGCTGCGGCGGCCGGAGCCGGCGCAGCCGAGCGCTGCTGCGTCGACTGGCCCTGGCCGGGCGCGACCTGCGGGCCGAAGAGCTGGCGAACATGGAAGGCGAGGTCGCCACTGTCGTCGTCGGCCATCGCCGCGACGCTCGCCGCACCGCCGGCGGCACCGGCCGTCATCGCCGCGGTCTGGGTGGCGAAGCCGAGCGCGCTGGTGACCGCGGAGACGCCGAGGATGCCGGCCGTCACCGTCGCGATCGCCCAGACCGTCAGGCCGTGGGCGACGCAGCGGAAGCGGAAATCAGGGGTGTTCATCGTCGACTCGTCGATCGCCGAAACCGAATGCGCTGAACGGCCGGCGAGGTAGCCGCCGATGCCCATGCCCAGCATGTTGACGATGAAGAGCCAGATCATCGCGCCGAAGCCCAGCGCCGTGACCGACGGCGTCTTCGCCCAGGGATCGACCAGGGTCAGTCCCATGGCGGCACCGGCAAGGCTGAGGCAGATGGTGACCGCGAGCCCGACCAGAGAGCCCGCGATGACCCCGTCCCAGGCGATCGCCCGCCGGGTCTCGACGAGAACGTCCGGGGATCCGTAAGGCCGGCCGGGCATCGTGGGAGCTGTCATGGGTAGGTCTCCGCGCATGAGGTTCGCCCGCACTCCGGGCGTTCCCGCGCTCAACCCTGCGGTCACACGAAAGTTCCAGGACTAGCGGCAACTCTCGACGGGGCGTGGCGGGAGGGTTCGTGCCCCCTCTCCCGCGTCGTACGCGGGGGAGGGTTGGGGTGGGGGCGAGCGAAGCGAGGAGCCCCTCGCCGCGGAACGGGACCCGACCTCGCTACGCTCGCCCCCACCCTGCCCTCCCCCGCTTCGCGGGAGAGGGTTCCGAAGGCTACAGCGCGAGGGTTCTGAAGAGCGCTACTCCGCCGCCTTCGCCGTGCGGTCCTCGGCCTCGATCCGGGCCCAGAGCGCGCGGATCATGTCCTTCATCATCAGGGCCTCCTGCCAGCGGTCGGACAGGTCCTCGTCGTTGCGGTCGACGATGGCATAGGGCCTCGGACCCATCTCGCAGAGGAAGCTCAGCGTCGCATCCTTCGGCGCGCGGCGGCGCCAGGAGCGGAAGCCGTATTCCCACCAGCCCATGAACAGGTCGACCCAGGGCTTGTGGTGGGGGAAGGAGATCGGCACCTGCACCTGCTCGCGGCTGGCGACGCGGCCGTGGAAGCCCCAGCAATTGTCCAGGATGCGGTGCATCAGCCGGTGGTTCTCCTCGCTGATCGGCGGACCGGCGAACTCGCGCCCGACCAGGTAGTGCGAGATGTCGCCGGTCAGCTTGAGATCCGGGAAGCAGTCGAGCAGATGGAGCGTGAAGAACAGGTCGGTGGTCATGCGGTCGCGATGGGTCTCGATATGCATGCGCACGCCGGCCTCGGCCGCGAGCCGCCGCCAGCCCTCGATATAGGGGATGCATTCTTCGATCTGGTACGGGCGCACGTCCGGCTGCAGGTTGAGGTGCTCGGCGCCGAGCTTGGCGACGTTGTCCAGGATCGGCTTCAGGTCGTCGACCGTCTGCGGATAGCACTGCGCCTGCCAGGTGAGGCCGTAGTCCTTGAGGATGTCGACATGCGCCTTCGCCTGCTCGAAGTCGAAGAAGCGGACCCCGGCGCCGTCGAAGCCGGCGTCCTTGATCATCTTCAGCTTCTCTTCCAGCGTCCATTCCTTGCCGTCGGGCGCGCGGCGTTCCATCGCCCACATCGACTGATAGACGAGCAGCTTCTGCATGGGGGTTTCCTCCGAAAACCGCTTCAGGTGAGCCCGGCGGCGTGGTGCTTCAGGTGGTCTTCGACGAAGCTCTGGATGAAGTAGTAGCTGTGGTCGTATCCCGGCTGGCGGCGCAGCGTCAGCGCTTGCCCCGCGTTCTTGCAGGCGAGCTCGAACAGCTCGGGCTTCAGCTGGTCGGCCAGGAACTTGTCGGCCATGCCCTGGTCGATGAGGATCGTGCCGGGGAGCTTGTGGTGACGCACCAGCTCGCTCGCGTCGTAGTCGCGCCACGCCGCCTGGTCGGGGCCGAGATAGTTCGAGAACGCCTTCTGCCCCCAGGGAACCCGCATCGGCGCCACGATCGGCGCGAAGGCGGAGACGGTCCGGTATTTCTCCGGGTTGCGCAGCGCCAGGGTCAGCGCGCCGTGGCCGCCCATCGAGTGGCCGAAGATGCCCTGGCGGTCGGGCTTCGCCGGGAAAGACGCATCGATCAACGCCCGCAGCTCCTCGGTGACGTAGCTGTACATGCGGTAGGCGCCGCGCCAGGGCTCGGCGGTGGCATCGAGGTAGAAGCCGGCGCCGATGCCGAAGTCCCAGCTCGCGTCGTCGCCGGGAAAGCGCGACGCCCTGGGGCTGGTATCCGGCATCACCAGCATCAGGCCGAGCTCGGATGCCACCCGCTGGGCGCCGGCCTTGATGGTGAAGGTCTCTTCCGTGCAGGTGAGCCCGGCGAGGTACGTGACGACCGGCACCTTGCCCTTAGCCGCCTGCGGCGGCTTGTAGACGGCGAAGCGCATGGAACCGCCGACCGCCTTCGACTCGTGCTTATAGAAGCCCTGCACGCCGCCGAAGCAGGCCTGTTCGGAAAGGGTCTCCATCAGAACTCGACCACCGTGCGGATCGACTTGCCCGCATGCATGAGGTCGAAGCCCTCGTTGATGCGATCCAGCGGCAGCTTGTGGGTGATCAGGTCGTCGATGTTGATCTTCCCGTCCATGTACCAGTCGACGATCTGCGGCACCTCGGTGCGGCCGCGCACGCCGCCGAAGGCCGTGCCCTTCCACACCCGCCCGGTGACCAGCTGGAACGGCCGGGTCGAGATCTCCTTGCCGGCGCCGGCGACGCCGATGATCACCGAGACGCCCCAGCCGCGGTGGCAGCATTCCAACGCCTGGCGCATCAGGTCGGTGTTGCCGACGCACTCGAAGCTGTAGTCGGCACCGCCCTTGGTCAGCTCGACCAGGTGAGGCACCACGTCGCCCTTCAGCTCCTTCGGATTTACGAAATGAGTCATGCCGAACTTGCGGGCGAGCGCCTCGCGGGCCGGGTTGATGTCGACGCCGACGATCATGTCGGCGCCGGCCATGCGCGCACCCTGGACCACGTTGAGGCCGATGCCGCCGAGACCGAAGATGACGACGTTGGAGCCGGGCTCGACCTTGGCCGTCTTGATCACCGCGCCGATGCCGGTGGTGACGCCGCAGCCGATGTAGCAGACCTTGTCGAAGGGCGCGTCCTCGCGGATCTTCGCCAGCGCGATCTCCGGCAGCACGGTGTAGTTGGCGAAGGTCGAGCAGCCCATGTAGTGGTGGATCGGCTTGCCGCCCATCGAGAAGCGGCTGGTGCCGTCCGGCATCAGGCCCTTGCCCTGGGTGGCGCGGATCGAGGTGCAGAGATTGGTCTTCTGGCTGAGGCAGCTTTTGCACTGCCGACATTCCGGCGTGTAGAGCGGGATGACGTGATCGCCCTTCTTCAGGCTGGTCACCGCCTTGCCGACATCGACGACGATGCCGGCGCCCTCATGGCCCAGAATCGCCGGGAACAGGCCTTCCGGATCGGCGCCCGAGAGGGTGAATTCGTCGGTGTGGCAGATGCCGGTCGCCTTGATCTCGACCAGCACCTCGAAGTCCTTCGGCCCCTCCAGCTGAACGGTTTCGATCGAGAGCGGCGCTCCCGCCTTGAGGGCCACGGCTGCACGCACGTCCATGTCTGATTTCCTCACCCGGAGATTCGTTGACGGCCGATCTTAAGGCCGGCGGCAGGATAGCGGCTCAGGATTTGGCGCGCCATGGAACCGGTTACCGCGTCGGGGGTTCTTTCCCCCACAACAACAATGGAAGTGGAGACACCGATGAGTGTCGGCACCATCCTCCTGATCATCCTGATCCTCCTTCTTGTCGGCGCGCTGCCGAGCTGGCCCTACAGCTCCGGCTGGGGTTACTACCCGGCCGGCGGCTTGGGCACCGTCCTGCTCATCGTCGTCATCCTTCTGCTGATGGGTCGCCTCTAGCGATCTGGCGTTCCAGAGCTGCCCGGCCGCCTCGGGTCCCCACCCCGAGGCGGCCGCGGCTGTTGCTTCCGCTCTCCCCTGGTCTTATGAGAGCCGGCCGACGCCCATCGCGACTCGGCCGGAGATCAGGCGTGTGGAAAAAGTGACGGAACGCGCCAAGCCCGATCGGATGAGCGAGGAACCGTGGCCCGGATTGCCGGTCGGCCTCCTGACCCGCTCCGGCGCCCCGCTCTACCGCCAGCTCATGGACGTTCTCGGCGACGCGATCGGCGCCGGCGTTCTGCCGATCGGCTCGACGCTGCCGACCGAGGCGCAGCTCGCTACCCGCTTCGGCGTCAGCCGCATCACCGTCCGCGAAGCCCTCCAGCGTCTCGAGAACGAGGGCGTGATCCGAAAGCAGAAGGCGAAGAACGCCGTCGTGCTCGCCAAGCCCCAGGCCGACACCGCCGGCTGGGAGATCAACTCGATCGACGACATCATCGCGGCTGCGACCGGGGCCGAGCTCGACATCAGGAGCTACCGCCCGGAGACCGCGCCCGAGATCGCACCGCTGTTCGCGCTCGCCCCGACCGAGCCGCTGCACTGCCTTCGCAGCATCCTCAGGAAAGGTGGCGCCGCCTATGCGGTCTCCACCATCTACTTCCCGCCGCCGATCGGCAGCCGCCTCGCCCGCCATCATTTCGACGACGTCATCGTCTTCCGCGTCATGCAGCGCGAGCTCGGCATCGTGCTCGGCGATGTCCGCATGACCGTCACCGCCGAGCTCGCCGACGAGCGCCTCGCCACCCAGCTCGATAGGCCGGAAGGCTCGCCGGTGATGCGCACCCGCCTCGTCTACCGCACCACCGGCAACCAGCCGGTCGAGGTGGCGATCACCGAATATCCGGCGGACACATTCCATCTCAGCTACCGCCTGACGCTGCGCCGCCAGCGCTGATCCGCGTCGTCCAAAATCCGCTTGCCTGGGGCCGCGAGATGTCATGATATTATGACAAGCAAGCGGCCGACATGAGCGGCCGTCTATAAAGGTCATCGCCTTTCAGGCGGTGATGGGGGGAAGCATGAAGGTCGACCTCAAGGGCAAGATCGCTCTTGTGACGGGCGCCGCGCAGGGCATCGGCCTCGCCATCGCCGACACGCTCGGGCGTAACGAGGCGACCGTCGTCTACACCGATCGCAACGTCGAGGGTGCGGAAGCCGCGGCCAAGCGCGCCAATGCGCCGATGGGATTCGGCATCGACGTGTCCTCGCCCGAGCAGATCGAGGCCGGCGTCGCCCGCGTGGTGAAGGAGTTCGGCCGCCTCGACATCCTGGTCAACAATGCCGGCATGGGCGTCGGCCCTGCCGACCGCAAGACCGTGGACGAGTTCAGGCCCGAGGCCTGGGACACGCTGCTGAAGGTCGACCTGACCGGCGTCTTCCTGATGAGCCGCGCCGGCGCGCGCGAGATGGTCAAGCAGAAGTCCGGCCGCATCATCAACATCGCCTCCGTGCTCGGCCTGGTGCCGATGCGCCTGCAGAGTTCCTACGTCGCCGCCAAGGCCGGCGTGGTCAATCTGACCCGCTCGATGGCGATCGAGCTAGCGCCGCAGGGCGTGCTGGTCAACGGCATCGCGCCGGGCTCGACCGCGACCGAGGACTGGAAGCGCTGGATCCACGACAAGGGCAGCGAGGCCCAGGATCTGCACGCCAAGCTGATGTCGCACATCCCGCTCGCACGCCCGGCGACCACCCAGGAGATCGCCAACGGCGCGCTGTTCCTGGCGGCGCCGGAGAGCTCCTACATCACCGGCCATATCCTGACGATCGATGGCGGCTGGACCGCCGGTTTCGCCCGCGACTTCTGAGAGGACGACGAAGATGGCGACGATGGCGAAGAAGACCAAGATCGTGAAGAAGACCGCCAAGGCGACCACGTCGCCGCTGCCGAAGGGCCTCGACAAGGCCGAGCTGCTCAGGCTCTACGAGCAGATGGTGCTGCTGCGCCGCTTCGAGCTGGCGGCCCAGGTCGCCTGCCGGAAGGGCGAGACGCCGGGCTTCCTCCACCTCTATGTCGGCGAGGAGGCGACCGCAGTCGGCGTGTGTGCGCATCTGAAGCGCACCGACTGGATCACCTCGACCCATCGCGGCCACGGGCACGCGCTGGCCAAGGGCATGTCGCCGAACACGCTGATGGCAGAGCTCTACGGCAAGCGCGACGGCTGCTGCGGCGGCCGGGGCGGCACCATGCATCTCTACGACGCCTCCTGCGGCCTGTTCGGCACCAACGGCCTGGTCGGCGGCGGCATCCCGTCGGCGGTCGGCGTCGGCATCAGCGCCCGCACCCGCAAGACCGACGGCGTCGGCGTCGCCTTCTTCGGCGACGGCGGTACCAACCACGCCGCCTTCCACGAGTCACTGAACTTCGCCGGCGTGCAGAAGGTGCCGGTGATCTTCGTCTGCGAGAACAATCTCTATGCGACCGCGACGCCGCTCGCGATGGCGACGCTGAACCCCGAGATCGCGACGCGCGCCGCCGCCTACGGCATTCCCGGTGTCGCCGTCGACGGCAACGACGTGCTGGCGGTCTGGCAGGTGATGAAGACCGCCCAGGACCGCGCGCGGCGCGGCGACGGACCGACGCTGATCGAGTCCAAGACCTACCGCACCGTGGCCCATCACGAGGGCGACACCGTCACCGGCACATACCGCACCCAGGCCGAGGTCGACGCCTGGGCCAGGCGCGACCCGATCCGCACCTTCGCCGAGCGCCTGACCAAGGAATTCAAGCTCGCCAAGCCGGCTGAGCTGGAGGAGATCGACGCCCGCGTCGACCGTGTGGTCCAGGCCTCGATCGAGTTCGCCCGCAACTCTCCCGAGCCCGACCCGGCGACGGTCGACCGGCACATCTATGCCGACCCGATCAATCCGCCGGCAGCGCTCGCCACCCCGCAGGCCAATCCGACGACGGTGACGACGAGCTGGCTCGACGCCGTCCGCGACGGCCTCGCCGAGGAGATGCGGCGCGACCCGCACATCCTCTATTTCGGCGAAGGCACCGGCGAGCGCGGCGGCACCTTCGCCCACACCAAGGGGCTCTATCAGGAGTTCGGCGGCGATCGCATGGTCGACACGCCGATCTCCGAGCTGGGCTTCACCGGCGCCTCGCTGGGCGCATCCGCCACCGGCGTTCGCTGCGTCGCCGACCTGATGTTCGCCGACTTCCTGTTCGAGGCCGCCGGCCAGATCGTGCTGCAGGCGGCCAAGCTCCGCTACATGAGCAACGGCCAGATGAGCGCGCCGATGGTGATCCGCGCCGGCGCCGGCGCCGTCCGCTCCGCCGGCCCGCATCACAGCGGCATGTACCATCCGATGTGGGCGCATGTGCCCGGCCTGATCGTCTGCGTGCCGGCCACTCCCGCCGACGCCAAGGGCCTGATGAAGACCGCGCTCCGCGCCGGCGATCCCGTCTTGATGCTGGAGACCAAGGCGCTGTTCGCCTCCAAGGGCGAGGTTCCGAGCGGCGACCACGTGGTTCCCTTCGGTGTCGCCCGCATCGCACGCAGCGGCACCGACCTCACCATCGCCGCCGCCGGCCAGTTGGTCCACCGCGCGCTCGAGGCGGCGGAGATCCTGGCGGCCGAGGGCGTCTCCTGCGAGGTCATCGACCTCCGCACCATCCAGCCGCTCGACGTCGACACCGTGGCCGATAGCGTGAAGAAGACCGGCCGCCTGCTGGTCGCCGACGAAGGCTGGTCGATGTGCGGCGTCGGCGCCGAGCTGGGCCAGGCGATGAACGAGCTTTGCTTCGACCACCTGGATGCGCCGGTCGCGCGCCTTCACACCGACGCCATGACCCATCCCTTCGCCCCGATCCTGGAGCGGGCGATGCTGGTCGGCACCGACCATGTCGTCGCCGTCGCCCGCCGGGTGATGGCGGGCGAGGCCCCTGCCCCGCGCCGGGCCCGGAGCGGCCTCGGCCGCGTCGCCGCCTCGACCCCGGTGGCCGCACCGAAGCCGATGACGGCCGCGTCCGGCAACGGCGCACATCCGTCCGCCGCGGCAGCGCCGCC
>CAMDFP010000086.1 GCA_945897335.1 Asaia bogorensis
GACTTCGGCGATGGCCGCGCGCGCTACGAAGAAGTTCCGGAATCGCACCACGATCACCTGATCGACGTCGAGTCGGGACGGGTAATCGAGTTCCGCAACGAGCAGGTCGAGCGCATGCAGCGCGAGATCGCGGAGAAGCTCGGATTCAAGCTGGTCGACCACCGCCTCGAGCTTTTCGGCGTCCCGCTCGGAAAGAGTGATCGCAAGGGTCGGGGATAGCGCTCAGTCGTCATTTTGTCGTAATCGTATTGTCACCTGCCCGAGCTAGAGACATGCTGATCGGGAGGCGTGAACCATGACCGCATACGATACGAGAGCCAGCGTGATCGAACGCAGGCCGACCATGATCGCACCGACTGCCTTTGATCGGTCCGACGAGATGGAAGCCGTCCGCCAGGGTGACCTCGAGGTGAGACTCGCCCGCAGCGAGACCGAGGTTCTGGATGCCCAGCGGCTTCGCTACCGCATCTTCTACGAGGAGATGGCGGCGCGGCCGACGCCCGATATGCTGAAGTCGGGTCGAGATTTCGACGACTTCGACCGCATTTGCGATCATCTGCTGGTAATCGACGTTACCTCCGGCGCCGTCGTCGGAACCTACCGGCTGATCAGACGCTCCGCGGCGGTATTTCACGGGGGCTTCTATTCGGCCGACGAGTACGACATCGCGTCGCTGCTCGCGCACCCCGGAGAGATCCTCGAGCTCGGTCGGTCCTGCGTGGCGGAGGGCTATCGCACCCGGGCGGCCATGCAGCTCCTGTGGCGAGGGATCGCAGCTTACGTATTCCGCTACGAGATCGGCCTGATGTTCGGCTGCGCCAGCCTTCCGGGAACCGACGTCGAAGCGCTTCGCCTGCCGCTGGCCTATCTGCATCACCATCACCTGGCGCCGCCGGAACTCAGGCCGCGCGCCCTCGAGGGGCGCCGCGTGGAGATGGCGCTGATGGACAAGGATGCCATCGACACCCATCGTGCGATCGCCGAGCTGCCGCCGCTGATCAAGGGTTATCTCCGACTCGGCGGCTTCGTCGGCGACGGCGCGGTGATCGATCACCAGTTCAACACGACTGATGTCTGCGTCATCGTGAAGACCGATCTGGTGACGGCGAAGTACTATCGCCACTACGAGCGTTCGAACCGCGACGCTGCCGAGGCATGACGGGGTGATGCGGATCGGCTCGGCCTGGGTCGCCTCGGTTCGCCTCTTCCTGTATCTCGGCTGGACCGTGATTCTGCTGCCGGTTCAGATCGTCGCCGTCGCCGTTCCTGGCCGGTTGAAGGAGCGGCTTCCGCGCTTCTACCATCGTCGCCTGTGGGGGCCGATCGGTCTCGATGTGCAGGTGCGTGGCGCTCCGAGCCCCGCACGACCGACCCTTTTTGTCGTCAACCATGCGAGCTATCTCGACATCACCGTGCTGGGCGGGTTGATCGAGGGCTGCTTCGTCGCCAAGCGCGAGGTCGCCGGTTGGCCGCTCTTCGGGCTGCTTGCCAAGCTTCAGCGGACCGCCTTCGTCGAGCGCCGCCGAGGCGCCACGGCCGGCGAGCGAGACCACATCGCCCGGCGGCTCGGAGGCGGCGACAACCTGATCCTGTTCCCGGAAGGGACGAGCAACGACGGCGGCCGCGTTCTGCCGTTCAAAAGCGCGCTGTTCGCGGCCTTGGAGGGTAGCGGAGACCTGCCGATCCAGCCGGTGTCGATCGGCTATACGCGGCTCGACGGCATGCCGCTGGGCCGCGCGCTCCGGCCCCTGATCGCTTGGTACGGCGACATGGATCTCGCGCCGCACCTGTTCACGCTGCTGGGGCTCGGGCGAATGACGGTCAGCGTGGTATTCCACCCGACGGTGCGTGCGAGCTCATTCGCCTCGAGAAAGGATCTGGCACGCCACTGCCAGGAAGTCGTCGCCGGCGGTGTCGCCGACGTGCTCGCCGGCCGCGCCTAGTAGATGCCGCTGCCGGCAGGGGTGGAGGCCGCCGCCGGTTGGGTATTGCCGTTCGCCGGCTGGCGTACGTCCATCCCGCTGCCGGGTTCGGTGCCGGGCCGGAACGCCTCCATGATCACCTTCTCGCCCGGACGGGCGATCTGCCCGGTCTCCGGGTTGATGCGGACCAGCCGCAGGCCCGGCGGAATGCGGAAGGGAGTCTTCGGCGCATCCTTGAGCGCCTCGCCCATGAAGTCCTTGAAGATCGGCACGCAGACCGCCGAACCGGTCTCGCCGCTTCCGAGCGTCCGCGGCTGATCGAAGCCGACGAACACCCCGACCGCGAGGTCGGGCGAAAAGCCCACGAACCACGTGTCGACGAAGTCGTTTGAGGTCCCGGTCTTGCCGGCGAGCGGTCGGCCGAGTTCGCGAATGCGCACTCCGGTACCGCGCTCGACCACGCCCTGAAGCATCGAGACCATCTGGTAGGCGGTCACCGGATCTTCGATCTGGGGACGCAGATCGGGCACGCTCGGCATCGTCTGCCCCTGCCACGGGATGCCGCCGCAGGATTCGCAAGGCCGCTGATCGTGACGATAGATCGTCTTGCCGGTGCGATCGTCGATCCGGTCGATCAGCGTCGGGGTGATCTTCTTGCCGCCGTTGACGATCTGCGCATAACCCGTGGTCATGCGCAGAACGGTCGTATCGCCGGCGCCGAGCGCCATCGAAAGATAGCGCGGCAGGTTCGGGACGACGCCGAAGGCGGCGGCATAGTCGGCGATGCGGTTGATGCCGATGTCGTTGGCGATGCGCACCGTCATCTGATTGCGGCTCTTCTCGATGCCGACCCGGAACGGGACCGGACCGAGAGAGTCGCCCGAATAGTTGGCGGGGCGCCAATCCGGCAGTCCCGGGCCCTGCGGCAGCGTGATGGGTGAATCCTGGACGATGGTCGACGGCGTATAGCCCTGGTCGAGCGCGGCCATGTAGACGAAGGGCTTGAACGACGAGCCGGGCTGGCGCTGGGCCTGGGTCGCGCGGTTGAACTGGCTCTGTTCGAACGACCACCCTCCCGACATCGCGAGCACGCGTCCGGTGTGGGGGTCGATCGCCACCAGGGCACCGCCGACCGCCGGCACCTGGCGGAGCGCGAAGAGGTTGCGCTCGGTCCCCTCGACCAGGACCACGTCACCGGCCTTCAGCACGTGATCGGCGCGGTCGATAGCCGGTCCGAGCTTCTGCTCGGGCCGCGGCTCGCGTGCCCATTTGAGCTCGGCCAAGGGAACCTGGCCCCTGGACCCGTCGACGAAGCCGACCTCGGCGCCGTCCCGTCCGGATGCGAGAACCAGCGCCATGCGCCATTCGGTGGTTCCCGCCGGCGCCGGTACCTGGGCCAGGCGCTGCTCCCATCCGGTGCCGATCTCGATCCGCTGGATCGGGCCGCGCCAGCCATGGCGACGGTCATAGGCGATCAGGCCGGCCCGCAGCGACCGGTCGGCGAGCCCCTGGAGCCGTGGGTCGAGGGTGGTACGGACGGACATGCCGCCACCGTAAACCGCCTTCTCCCCATAGCGCTGGATCAGCTCGCGGCGGACCTCTTCGGCGAAATAGTCGGCGCCGCGCACGAGGTCGGTATCGTCGCGCCGGCGCACCAGGATCTGCTCAGTCTTGGCCTGGGCTGCCTCTTCCGGGCGCACGTAGCCCGCTTCGACCATCTGGTCGAGCACCCAGTCGCGCCGGCCCTGTGCGGCACCGAGATTGCGGAGCGGATTGTAGCGGTTGGGCGCCTTCGGCAACGCCGCGAGATAGGCCATCTCACCGAGGGTCAGATCGTCCAGAGACTTGTCGAAGTAGTTGAGCGCCGCGGCCCCGACGCCATAGGCGCGGAAGCCCAGATTGATCTCGTTGAGATAGAGCTCGAGGATCCGGTCTTTGGTCAGCGCGCTTTCGATGCGGAAGGCGAGAATCGCTTCCTTGACCTTGCGGTCGAGCGACAGTTCGTCGGTGAGGAGGAAATTGCGTGCGACCTGCTGGGTGATGGTCGAGGCGCCGATCGGTCGGCGGTTGGAGCCGAGCTGCTTGATGTTCTGAAAGGCGGCGCGGGCCATCGCGAAGAAATCGACGCCCGGATGGCTGTAGAAGTTCTTGTCCTCGGCGGCGAGGAACGCCTTCACCACGCGACGCGGGATCGCATCCAACGGCACGAAGACCCGCTTCTCCGTCGCGAACTCGGCCATCAGCCGGCCGTCGCCGGCATGGACGCGCGTCACCACTGCCGGCTCGTAGTCGGCGAGCTGGGCATATTCCGGCAGGCCCTGGCCGAAATGCCAAAGGCCATAGAGGACGCCGCCGGTGGCGGCGATCACCCCGAAAAGCATCAATGCGGCAAGAGCGGCGACGAAGCGCATGGTGGGGACGGCACCCTGGGACGAACATTTGGAAAGAACCGGAGCCTGGGACGTTGGTTCCCGATTGCGGCCGGATCATGGCGAGCGTAGTCGATCCCGACACTCTCGGCAAAGCAACTGACGGTGAGGCGTCGGGCGGTTCAACCGGCGCGGGTGCCGCCCGGGCGCGACTTGAAGAACTGGTCGAGGGCACGCAGGACCGCCTGGCCGAGGCGGCGGCGGTACTGGACCTGGGCGAGTTGCTGGGCGTCCTGACGGTTCGAAAGATACCCGAGTTCGATAAGTGCCGAGGGAACGTCCGGCGCCTTCAGGACCGCGAAGCCGGCGAAGCGGTGGCCGTTCCGCAGCAGCTGGGCTTCGCGCGACAGCTCCTGGACGAGATGTCCGGCGAGCCGGGCCGAGAGATTCATGGTCTCTCGCTGAGCGAGGTCGATAAGGATGCTGGCGACTTCCGGGGACTCGTCACTGAGGTCGACGCCGGCGATCAGTTCCGCCTTGTTCTCGCGCTGGGCCAGCGCTTCCGCTTCCGCGTCCGAGGCCTTGTCGGAGAGCGTGTAGACGGTCATGCCGCGAAAGCTCGCATCCCCGAGCGCGTCGGCATGGAGCGACAGGAAGATCTCGGCCCGCGAGGTCCGCGCCAGCGCGATCCGTTCGCGCAGCCGGATGAAGCTGTCGGCGGTCCGGGTCAGCACCACATGATAGCGGCCGCTGGCTTCCAGCGCCCGCTTCAGGTCCTGGGCGACGTCGAGGGTCAGCGCCTTTTCCTGGATGCCGCCGACTCCGGTGGTACCCGGGTCAATGCCGCCATGCCCGGGATCGAGTACCACCGTCCGCCGTCCGTCGGGCCGGCGCGGCATCTGTCCGTCCTGCGAGGGTGCTGCGGGCTTAGCCGCTGCGGGCGGCGGCGGGGAGGGCGCAGCGACCGCCTGCAGAAACGCCTCCCGGCTGGTCGGGGCAAGGTCGATGACCAGCCTCCAACCCTGACCCTGGCCGGGAGCGACGGCCTGTGCCTGGACGAACCGCATCGGCTGGCGCAAGTCGACGACCAGCCGTGACGTCCCCGGCCGGAACAGGCCGTGGCGGAAGCCTGCGACCGGCCCGTCCTGAGGGGTCGGCAACGCCTCGGCCCAGCGGAACGCGACCTGGGGAAGGTCGATCACGGCGCGATAGGGATCGGCCAGGAGGAAGGCTTGGGGGGCGACCTTCTGGCTGAGGTCGAGCGTGATGCGGGTTCGCTCGGCGCCGGAGACGACCTGGAGGCGGCTGACCACGGCCTCGGCCAAGGCCTGGCCGGCCAGGAGCCATGCCAGCACCAGCACCCAAGCTCCAATCCACCGCCGATTCGCGTACATATAGTGACCAATCCCGCCTGACCCCCCATATACATGGCGGTTTTGGGGCCGAGAAGTCTTTTGACTGCCGCCTCCTGGGACACGTCGGCCACAAGAACATTGTCGCTTGTGGAAAAGCGGATTATGTATCCCCTGCCGGAGGCCGTGGCCGACCGCCGACTCTCAACGAGTTGCCGGGACCCCTGCCTGACGCGGCCGATACCACCGTCGTAGAGGCCCTTAGAGGGGCCGCCGAATCAACGCTTGATGCAGCGCCCGACCCAGCTTCCGAGCCCCCAAGCCCCGCGGATACCGCTGTGGGCCGAGGCAGATGGTCGCGAGGGGCCAACCGGGCGGCTGCGTCGCAATCACACTCACATCCTTATCCGCGGCTTCGGCCGACGCACGAGTCTCGAGCGTCTCGGTCCCGGCCGCGCGGAGATCGCGCCTGATGGCCAAACGCATGCTCATCGACGCGACGCACCCGGAAGAGACCCGGGTCGTCGTGCTTTCCGGCAACCGTCTGGAAGACTTTGATTTTGAAACGTCGACTAAGCGACAGATCAAAGGGAATATCTATCTCGCCAAGGTAACGCGGGTCGAGCCGTCGCTTCAGGCGGCCTTCGTCGATTACGGCGGCAACCGCCATGGATTCCTCGCCTTTAGCGAGATCCATCCCGACTACTATCAGATCCCGGTCGCCGATCGCGAACGCCTGCTCGCCGAGATGGCGAAGATCGAGCGCGGCGAAAACCCCGGCAACGGCGATGGCGGGCGGCGCCGCGATCGTGACGAGCGCCGCGGCCGGCGCGGCCGCCCCGACCGCCGGCCGCGCCAGCAGGACGGCGAAGCGACCGCCGGCGTAGAGGGCGAAACCGCCGCGCCGCCGACCGATGCGGATGCCTCGCCGGCTCAGCTTTCCTTCGAGACGCAAACCGAGCCAGTTGCCGGCGAAGCCGCGCCCGTGCCGACGGAGCCGGTGGCGGAGTCTCCGGCCGCCGAGACGCCGGCGCCTGCGTCCCAGACTGGCACCACCCTTGCCGAATCGTCGGGCACCACGCCGGACGTCCTCTACGACCCGGAGCCTGCGGAGGCGTCGAGCGAGGACGGCGAGAAAGCCGCGCGCAACGACGATCGCAACGACGAGTCGCGCCACGATGAGCCCCGGCATGACGGGGGACGGAGGGACCGCGAGCGGTCCGAAAACGAGTCCGGCGCTTCGACGCCCGAGGCCGCCGGCGAGAGCCAGGTGGAGACCCTCGGCGGCGACGACAACGACGAGCTCTCGCGCCGCCGCCAGCGCCTGCTCCGCAACTACAAGATCCAGGAAGTCATCAAGCGCCGGCAGATCCTGCTGGTCCAGGTGGTCAAGGAGGAGCGCGGCACCAAGGGTGCGGCGCTGACGACTTACCTCTCGCTCGCCGGCCGCTACTGCGTGCTGATGCCGAACACCGCGCGTGGCGGCGGCGTCAGCCGCAAGATCACCAGCGCACCCGACCGCAAGCGCCTGAAGTCGATGATCGACGAGCTCGACCTGCCGGAGGGCATGGGGCTGATCGTCCGCACCGCCGGCAGCGAGCGCACCAAAACCGAGATCAAGCGCGACTGCGACTACCTCATCCGGCTCTGGGACTCGATCCGCGAGACGACGCTGACCTCGACCGCTCCCTGCCTGATCCATGCCGAGGCCGACCTGATCAAGCGCTCGATCCGCGATCTCTATGCGCGCGACATCGAGGAGGTGCTGGTCGACGGCGAGGAGCAGTACAAGGCCGCCAAAGACTTCATGAAGATGCTGATGCCGTCCCATGCCAAGCGCGTGCAGCGCTACAAGGCGGATGGCGGCGTCCCTCTGTTCCAGAAGTTCCAGGTCGAATCCCAGCTCGACGCCATGCACTCGCCAATGGTGCCGCTTAAGTCGGGCGGCTCCATCGTCATCAACCAGACCGAGGCGCTGGTCGCGATCGACGTCAACTCGGGCCGCGCCACGCGCGAGCGGCACATCGAGGACACGGCGCTCAAGACCAACCTCGAGGCGGCCGACGAAGTCGCCCGCCAGCTTCGGCTTCGCGATCTCGCCGGGCTCATCGTCATCGATTTCATCGACATGGAGGACGGCCGCCACAACCATCAGGTCGAGCGGCGCCTCAAGGATGCGATGCGCTTCGATCGCGCGCGGATCCAGATCGGGCGCATCAGCGCCTTCGGCCTGCTCGAGCTGTCGCGCCAGCGTTTGCGTCCGAGCCTGGTCGAGGCGTCGACCACGCTTTGCCCGCATTGCGGCGGCACCGGCCATATCCGCTCGACCGAGTCGACCTCGCTGCACGTGCTGAGAGCGGTCGAGGAGGAGGGGGCCAAGCGGCGCGCCGCCGAGATCACGGTCTATGTGCCGGCCGGGGTCGCTCTCTACATCCTCAATCACAAGCGCACGACGCTGGCGGAGATCGAGATCCGGCAGGACATGAAGGTCTTCCTCGCCCAGGACGACTCGCTGATCCCGCCGAACCACCGGATCGAGCGGACCAGGCTGCGCGACCCCGACGCACCGCATGTCGAGCCGCGGCCGCAGCAGGCGGCACTGCCTCCGCCGCCCGCGCCGACGGTGGACGACGACGAGGATGACGAGGAGGGTGAAGCCCAGGCCCAGCCCCCGGCCCAGGCGCGTGACGCCGAGAGTAGCCAGCCGCAGCCGCAGGGCGAGAATGGCGAGGAGCGGGGCCGCCGCCGCCGCCGCCGCCGCCGCCGTCGCGGTGGCGAGCGTCCCGGCCTTCCCGGCGAAGGCGCACCGCCTCCGGCCGAGAATGGCAATTTGGCGAGTGCGCCGGTTGGCGCCGAGGATGCCGATGGATCGGATGACGGCGAGGAGCCCCAGTCGTCTGTCACCGGCGCTCCCCCGGGGCCTGGTGAAGAAGGTGAAGGCGGGCGCCGCCGTCGCCGCGGTCGCCGGGGCGGTCGCCGCCGCGGTCGCCGCGAGGACGGCGAAGGAGCTGCAGAAGACGGAGCCCCGCCGCCCGCGGCACCCGCGCCCGTCTCCGCACCGGTGTCCGCCCCTGCCGTCGCCCCCCCGGCCTATCAGGCTCCGGCTTACCAGGCGCCCCCGGCCTATCAGCCCGCCTATCAGCCGACCTCGGTCGCCGATCAGGTGCTGTCGGCCTTCGAGCAGCTGGAAACTCAGGAGACCTCGCCGCGTGCCGCCTCGGCCGAAGGGGGACGCCCGGTCGAGCCGGCGATGCCGATCGATCCCAATCCGCCGGTCCAGGTGATCGGCGGCGATGCGACGGTCACGCCCAAGCGCGGAGGCTGGTGGCGCCGGCGATAGCCGTCTCGGCAGGACTGAAACGAGAAGCCCTCCCCGTTTGGGAGGGCTTCGTCGTTTAGGCGGGCAGCGTTTTCAGTGGATGCGAACGGGTCCCAGGCGGACGGGGCCTTGGTCCTGGGCGGCCGTGCGAGCAGCGGTCAGTCCGTTCAAGACCGACAGCGGCGGCGGCGCAATGACAGCCGGCGGCGGCGGCGGGGCCGGGATCGCCTCAGCCTGCTGTACCGGTTTCATCTCAGCCTGCCGATACTCCACAGGCCTCGGACCAACAACCGGCTGGGTCTCGTAGGACCTCGCTTCCACGGTCCGCGTATCGATCGGGCGCGGTGCGGCGGGGCGTGTCTCGACCGGCCGCGCATCGGCCTGCCTCGACTCGGTCTGCTTCGGCTCCGATCGCCTGGCTTCGGCCTGCAGCGAGCGCCTCGCCTCGGCCTGCTGCCGCGCGGAGACGACGGACTCTAGCGTGGTGATGAGCCGGGGATCCACGGCGTCGCCGCCCAGCGACATGTCGGTGCGAAACTCCTTCACCGCGGCCTTCATCTTCGCGCTCATCTTGCCATCGGGCGTTCCCTCGAAATAACCGAGGTTGGCCAGCAACCGCTGCGCCGCCATGGTTTGCACGTCTGCCGTCGGCTCGGCCTTCGGCAACTCGGTCTTGGCGAGTTCGGTCTTGGGCGTATCGAGCGTGGTGGGCTGCATCTTGGCCGCTTCCGCCGTAGCGTTCGTGACCGGGCTCGTCGCGGCGGCGGTAATGCCGCTCGTCGTCGTCGCGAGGGAGGCCTTCGGCGGCTCGACCTTTGCGGCTTCGACCTTGGCCGGCCACGCCTCGGGCGCCGACTTCGGCGGGAGCGCCGCCTTCGGAGGCAACACGACGGCGACGTGAACCGAAGCCGGTGTCGTCGGGGAGGTGAGCGAGATGACCACTTCGGCGTTCAGCGCCTCTGCGTCCGCCCTCGGAGAGACCATCCAGAGGAGTGCCAAGCCGGTGGCGACCGTCGCGGCGCCTGCCCACCACGGCTCGAAGGCGACGCGCGGGCGATGGGCGCCCTCGGCTTCCGGCGGCTCATCCTCGAGCAACAAGGGCTCGACCTCGCTCCAGCGGGGGCGGCGGTGGGCCACGATGTAAACTACGCTGAAGCTGGCCCAGGCGATCGCGAAGAGTGCCGATGCCGGGATCACAGGAAGGCCGAGGCCGCCCATCGCCGCCAGCATCAGCCCGAAGGCGACCAGCGGATGGATGAAGAACAGCTGGACCGTCGCCAGGGGCGGCCGGGCGCGGATCGCGCCGCAGCCATGGCAAATCGAGGCCTCGGCGTTCACCCGCGTAGCGCAGCAGGAGCATCGCAAGAGCGTGTCGGTTTCAGCCATGATCGTCTCCCGCGACCGTCATTGGTCACTGGGCTAATCAACGTTGGCGGGAGATGGCCGTTCCTGGGACAAGGGGTGACATATCGGGCATTGGCCGGATACGGACCGCGTCCCAGCTTCTCGCAGCTTCCTCAGGCGAGTACGCGCCCACGTAGAGGAGGGGCAGGGGCAGTATCTTGCAACGTGAAAGAAATTTTGGCATAAAATCAATAAAACAAAGTAAGTTGACGTCAGAATTTGATGGGATCCGCGCGTGGATCGCGGAGAGTTCATGGCAGCGACGGTATCTGAAGACTTGGCGGTGAAGCGGACGGCGGTGAAGCTGCTGTCGACCGCTTGCGATGGCTTGCTGGCGGAGGACGCACCGCTCGCCGCGGCCCTCGTCGCGGCCTTGCGAAGTCCGAACGATCCGCTATTCATCTATAATTATGGTGTGGCCGAGGCCGAGTTCCGCCGCCTGCCGCGGGAAACCACCGATACGCTGATGTCGCGCTGCCAGAGCCGGATCGCCGAGAGCCAGGACGATATCCTGGCCGAGTTCCGCGGTCTCAAAAAGGCGAAGGCGCGGCAGAAGGCGGCGGCTCTCAAGCCGGCGGCCCCGAAGCCGGCACCGAAGAAGGCGCCGGCCGAGAGGAAGACGACCGCCGTCGAATGGACCTGACACGGCCGCGAGGGCCGGGGAATGAGGAACCGATGACGACTGATCTCACCTTGCTCGCCTGGAGCGCCGCGCTCTGCCTCGTTCTTGCGCTCCCCTACACGATTGGGCTCACCCAGCTGCTCGGCCTGCCGATCCTGGCCGGCAACCGCGAGAACTTCCCCACGGTCGAAGGCTGGATCGGTCGCGCCAAGCGCGCGCACATGAACATGATTGAGAATCTGCTGCCCTTCGCGGCGCTGGTCCTGGTCGCGCATGTCGCCGGCAAGGCCGATGCCTCGACCGCGCTCGGCGCCCAACTCTTCTTCTGGGGCCGGGTGGTCCATGCCGGCGCCTACATCGCCGGCATCGCCTGGGTCAGGACCGCGGGCTACGCGGCCGGGGTTGTCGGCATGGCGATAGTCTTCGTCCAGATCATCCGCTAGACATCCCGCGCTTCGTCGGCCGGTCGCGCGCACGTGGCTTGCGCGCGGTCCCGCTTTGCGTCCTGATAGCGCCTTCCCTTTCCCCACAATTGCGAGCAAGCGACGCCATGCCCTTCTCCATGTATCAAGCCACGGTCCCGACGCTCCTGCAGTCGTTGAAGGCCCTCGACATCATCCTCGGCAAGGCCGAGGCCAATGCGGCCGAGCGCAAGATCGACCCGACGGTACTGCTCAACTACCGGCTCGCGCCCGACATGTTCGCGTTCACCCGCCAGGTCCAGCTGGTGACCGACTTCGCCAAGGGCACGATGGCCCGGCTCGCCGGCCAGGAAGTCCCGAAATACGAGGACACCGAGTCGAGCATCGCCGAGCTCAAGGCGCGGGTGGCCAAGGTCACCGCCTATGTGCAGAGCTTCAAGCCCGCTGATCTCGACGGCTCGGAGACCCGGGACATCACCATCCCGGTCAACGGCCAGCCGACGGTCTTCAAGGGCGCCGACTATCTGACGAACGTCGCCCTGCCGAATTTCTTTTTCCACGCGACGACCGCCTACGCGATCCTACGCCATTGCGGCGTCGGCATCGGCAAGCGCGACTTCCTGGCGCGAACCTAGATCCAGGCTGTATGCGTTGGCCGCCGGAGACTTGTCTCCGGCGGCCTTTTCTTTGGCCTACTTCATGAGCCCTGCGGCGCGCAGGGCTTTGGCGATCACAGCGCCGATGCCCGAAGGTTCCCGCTCGTTCGGCGGCTCCTGAGGCTTGGATGCGCCCGCGCGGCTGCTCGCCGCGTCTTCATTGGCGGCCACCGAGGGAACCAATCCCCAGAACTGCGCGATCCGGCGCGTTGAGGAGATGCCGGCGGCTAGCATGAAAGGCCCGCTCGTGTCGGCGCCCTCGATCCCGTCCCGGTGGACCGGCGTGCCGTGACCCATGCCGGTGACGCTGTAGTGCTCGATGAGCACGCGGCCATCGGCGTCGCTCCAGACCCGGCGCGGGTGACCATCGATGGTCTCGATGTGTGTCGGCTCCGGTGCCAGGCCGTGAAGCGGCCGCCACTGCGTGATGATCGCCTCGACGTTGGAGGGATGGACGGTCGCGTCGGCGCTTCCGTGCCAGATCGAGATCGTCGGCCAGGGGCCGGCATGCGTGGACGCTTTGCGGACCAGCGCCTCGAGCTCGGGCCCCGCCGGGCCGCCATGCCCCCGCATCCGGTCGAACGCTTCAGGCACGTTGCGCGCCGTCTTGTAGGGCAGGCCGGCGATGATCGCGCCGCCGGCGAAGACCTCCGGGTACGTCGCCAGCATCGCCGACGCCATGGCGCCGCCGGCCGAGAGGCCGGTGATGAAGATGCGCTGGCGGTCGATGCGATAGTCCACGGCGAGCTTCTCGATCATCTGCCGGATCGAGAACGCCTCGCCGGCATCCCGCCTCGTATCGGCGCGCTCGAACCAGTTGAAGCAGAGATTTGGGTTGTTGGCGGGCTGCTGTTCTGGGAACAGGAGGGCGAATCCATGCCGCTCGGCCAGGCGCGACCAGCCTGAGCCGTTGTCGTAGCCCGCCGCCGTCTGCGTGCAGCCATGCAGCACGACGACGAGGGCCGAGCCGCTGCTCATGCCCGGGGGTATGAAGGTGCGAGCCTTCAGCTGCCCGGGATTCGAGCCGAAGCCGGTCAGCTCCGTCAGCCTGTCGTCGCCGGCATCGAGCGGGGCCGCGCTGCGGGCGGTCCGATGGCGCGTCAGGCGTTCGATCGTGTCGGCAAGGCTGCGCATGTCGAAACTCTCCCTCAGCCGAAGGCTGCGGAGGCCCTGGCGTCACCAGCCTAACGCGATTGCCGTGCAAGTGTTGCTGCGATGCAGCATTTAGCCGCGGGAGGGGTGGTTCGACACTTAGAGCGTGGCGGCGCCGAAGGTATCGCAGGCCTTGAGGTCACCGGATTCCAAGCCGCGGCGGAACCATCGCACGCGCTGGGCCGAGGTCCCGTGGGTGAAGGAATCCGGCACGACGTGCCCCTGGGTCTGGCGCTGCAACCGGTCGTCGCCGATGGCGGTCGCGGCGTTCAGCGCTTCCTCGATGTCGCCCTCCTCGAGCACGCGCCGCGCGCGCTCGGCGTGGTGGGCCCAGAGGCCGGAATAGCAATCCGCCTGCAGCTCCATGCGGACCTGCTGTGCGTTGGCCTGGGCTAGCGATCCCCTCTGTTGGGCTGCGCGCACCCGTTCGGCGGTGCCGAGCAGGGTCTGCACATGATGGCCGACCTCATGCGCGATCACGTAGGCCTGGGCGAAGTCGCCGGGCGCCTTGAAGCGCTGGCGCAACTCGTTGAAGAAGCTGAGATCGAGATAGACGCGCTGGTCGGCCGGGCAATAGAACGGCCCCATCGCCGCCTGGGCGAAGCCGCAGGCGGAGTCCACGGCGCCGCTGAACAGCACCAGCTTCGGCTCGCGATAGGTCTGGCCGTTCCGGCGGAACAGCTCGCCCCAGGTCTTCTCGGTATCGCCGAGGACGGCGGCGACGAAGTCGCGGAGCGGCTCCTCGGCGGCCCTGTCCGCGGGCCGTGATTGCTCGACCGGCACCGGAATCCCGCCATCCAGCAGGATGCGTGGATCGAAGCCGAAGATGGCGCTAGCGATGAGCACGATGACGACGCCGCCGATCCCAAGGCGACCAGCGCCGCCGCCCATGCGGAACCCGCCGCCGAAGCCGCCGGAACCACGGCGGTCCTCGATGTTCGTGCTGCGTCCTAGATCTTCCCACCGCATGTTGAAACCTGTCCGGCTGCTTACTGCGTCGACCGTTAACGAAGCCGCAACCTCGACGTTCCCCATGCCGTCTTGCAAGGCGCGTCGTCGCGAGCCCTCGACAATGCCGGAACTACATTCGGCGCAACGGGTTACGGCGGGCGGAACAAGGTGGGCCGCATGACGTATCGCGGCCCTCCCAGCATCAGCACGATCATCATGAACAGAAGGCCGACCCCTATGATCGGCTACGCGGCGAGGCCGCAGGCGAGCCCCAGCGCAGCCGTCGCCCGGACCGTCGCCGCTGTGGTCAGGTTCTGAACCGTTCCATCGGAGTGGTCACGGATGGTGACGCCCGCACCGAGAAAACCGATGCCGGCAAGTACGCCCTTGATCAGTCCCTGGACAGCCGGCTCAACGCGTCAGGATTGCCGGCCATGCCTTCGACGCTCTCGGTGGCGAACGATACGAGGGCGGCGCTGAGGGCGAAGAGCCTCAGAGTCCGGACGCCGGTCGGCTTCCCGTTGAGGTCGCTGTTCAACCCGTGAATCGAGCCGGCCCCGACCGCTGCGGCCAGCCGCAGAACGATGTCGAGCGTATCGTCAGGGGCCGCCATTCGGTTCGCCTCGCCCAGTCAGGAATCCGGTCTCGCAGCCGCAGGTAACGCAAGCCCGCCGGCCCGGTTCCCCAGGCCCCGCCGCTCCTAGTCCGAAGTTGAGCGCCTCCTCGGCAGCTCAGGGCTTTTTGCCGGGATCTTTCAGGTAGTGGCGTTCCAATTCCTGAAGGCTGAGCTTCTCGCCGTTTTCGTCGATGATCTTCAGTCCCTTGGCGCCGAGCCGAAGCATCGCGCGCGCCTTGTCGACGGCGTCCTCGGTGCTATCAGCCGTGATCGCTGTACCGCCGTTCAGAATCTCGGATGCAAGTGTGTAGCGCAAAACAAGGCCCTCCCCCATGGGCACCGTACCACCAACAATTCGATTTCCTGCAAATATTCATCGAATTTTCGCCTTTTTTTTCACAATCATGTACCGTTTGGTATCGTCGTCTTGATCGTTTATGTTGGCAGGGGCGGCCGTTGGGCCGCGAGCGTTGCCGGGGGGCGAAATAATGAACTCGAAGTTGTCGACGGCGCAGTTTGCGCGGTTTCTGCTGGTGGTTCTCTGTACGGCCGGATGGCTTTCACCGATCGCATCTGCGGGCGCGGCTGAATCACAAACCATCCGCATCAACGACAACCGGAAGGCGGCGGGCAAGCTCGAGGGCGGTGTTCTCAATCTGGCGATGGAGACGGGCACCGGCACCTGGCGCTTCGACGGCGACGACAAGCCGGGCGTTGCCATGCAGGCCTTCGGTGAGGCCGGCGGACCGCTGCAGATCCCGAGCCCGGCGATCCGGGTTCCGGCCGGAACCGAGATCCGGCTCAGCCTCCGCAACAGCGAGGGCGACGGCGCGCTGTTCATGCACGGCCTCTACGACCGGCCGGCCGGCGGCGACACGGTCCTGACCCTCGCCCCCGGCGAGACCCGCGAGGTCCGCTTCAAGCTGAGCACGCCCGGCACCTATTATTATTGGGGCTCGCGCACCGACAAGCCGATGGCGTCGCGGATGGGTATCGACTCCCAGCTCGCCGGCGCCATCGTCGTCGATCCCGCCGGCGCCAAAGCCGATCCCAAGGAAGAGATCTTCGTCATCACCGAATGGCTCGACGCCTATCGGGCCAATGGCGCGCCGGTCTTCTCGGCGGCGCTCGCCGTGATCAACGGCCGCGCCTGGCCGGCCAATACGCGGCTCACCTATACCCAGGGCGAAGCGGTCAAGTGGCGCTGGATCAACGCCTCGATGGAGGACCACCCGCTGCATCTGCACGGGTTCTACTTCCGGGTCGACAGCCGCGGCGACGGTCTTGCCGACAAGATCTATCCGCAGGGCGCCGAGCGCGACTGGGTGGTGACCGAGCAGCTGCTGACCGGCGAGACCATCACCACCACCTGGATCCCGACCCAGCCCGGCAACTGGATCTTCCATTGCCACAACCCCTATC
>CAMDFP010000087.1 GCA_945897335.1 Asaia bogorensis
CATTGCCTCGTCGACGGTTTTCCCGCCGCTGATGCAGCCCGGCACGTCGGGGAAGGACACGCTGTAGCCGGTGCCGGGCTTCCGGTGAACGATCGCGACATAGGGGTCCATTCAGGTCTCCGGTTGCGCGCCCCGGCTCCTCTGCAGCCGATGGCCGCGGCGATTAACCGGGACTCTACGAAAATACCAAATACCGTCTAGATTGCCGGAATGAGCTTTCGGTCCAACAGCCCCGGGTTCCGGGGCCTGGAGTTCGAGCACGCCCAGAGCCCGGCCTTCGCCGACTATTGGCATTCGCTGCCGAAGCACAACCTCATCCCGTCCCGGGCGGACTTCGATCCCTGCCTGCAGGGACCGATCCTCTCCACATACATCATCCACGAGCTGGTCTCGCCGGAGATGGTCCGGATCCGCCTCGCCGGCACCAAGATGCGCGAAGGCTTCGGCATGGACCCGACCGGGCGCAACTACCTCGACTTCGTCGAGCCGGCCCGGCGCGCCAAGGCGTCGCGCGCCATCTACCTGGTCTGCGAGCAGCCCTGCGGCATGCTGGTCAAGCTCAAGTCGAAGACCCAGACCGGCCGCATGTACATGAACGAGACCTTCGCGCTGCCGATGCGCGACAACGAAGGACGGGCTCGCCTCGTTTACTACCAGTCCAACTCCGCGCCGCTCGACGGGTATCGCGATGCGACCGAGGACCAGCTCGTCGTGCTGGACATCGCCAAACGCATCTTCATCGACATCGGCGCCGGCATTCCGAAGTTCAATGATTGAGCGAGTTCAGGGGATACCGATGAAGAGCCTCTATGCCGGCGGCCTGGTGTTCGACGGAACGAGCGCGCCGGCCAAAGGCATCGGCGTGATGGTCGAGGGCGGTCGCATCGCCCGGGTTGCGCCGGTGGGCGAGTTCGCGGGCTTCGCCGGCATGCGTGTCGACACCACCGGCCAGACGCTCATGCCCGGCCTGATCGACTGCCATGTCCACTTCATCTTCGGCGGCGAAGCCAACCTGCTGGCCACGTTCCGCGCGACCAAGCCGTCGGAGACGGTGATGCGCGCGCTCGAGCTGGCGCAGGCGACCTTGCGAGGCGGCGTCACTGCCGTCCGCGACCTCGGCGGCAGCGACTATGTCGAATTCGCGGTCAGGGATGCCTGCAACTCGGGCCGCCAGCTCGGCCCCACCATCCTCTGCGCTGGACGGGTGGTCTGCATGACCGGCGGCCATGGCTGGTTCATCGGCCGCGAGGCCGACGGGCCCGAGGACGTGGTCAAGGCCGTCCGCGAGAACATCAAGGCCGGCGCCGACCTGATCAAGTTCATCGCCACCGGCGGCGTCACCACGCCCAACGTCGATCCGATGCTGGCGCAGCTCAGCGCCGCGGAGCTTGCCGCCGGCGTCGCCGAGGCAAGGCGCTTCGGACGCAAGAGTGCGTCCCATGCCCAGGGCTCGCCCGGCATCCGCAATGCCGTCGATGCCGGCGTCGCCTCGATCGAGCATGGATTCCAGCTTACCGACGAGCTGATCGCCGACATGACCAAGCGCGGCGTCTACCTGGTGCCGACCCTGGTGGCGATGGAGCGGGTGATGTCCGACCCCCGCGGCATCCCGGCTTATCTGGTCGACAAGACCCAGCGCTTCTACGACATGCACCGGGACTCGGTGCTTCGTTTCTATCGTGCTGGCGGGCCTATCGCCTTCGGCACCGATGCCGGCACCACCTTCAACTACCATGGCGAGAACGTGCAGGAGCTGAAGCTGATGGTCGACCTTGGCATCGCGCCGATCGACGCGCTGCTCTCGGCGACGCGCAATGCCGCCGACCTCGCGGGCTTCACCGACCGGGGCCGCATTGCCGAGGGATGCTGGGCCGATCTTCTGATCGTCCAGGGCAACCCGGCCGAGGACATAAGTGCGATCTCGGATCGAGCCAACCATCGCCTGGTGCTGAAGGCGGGCATCGACGTGCAGGCGACGCTGGGGCCCGTGCTGCCGACAGCGGCTCCCCGCTTCCCCGAGCTGGCGGCGCCGGCGTTCTGAAGAGGACGCGCGGCGCCGAAGCAACGCAGCGCCCGTCAGCCGATCAGGCGGACCAGCGACATCGAGATCGACGGGAACAGAGTGAACAGCAGGATGCCGATGAACATGGTGAAGATAAACGGCATCGCCTCGCGGAAGATGGCGGCGACCGGCGTGTGAGTGATCGCCGCCGGGATGAAGACGAGGATGCCGACCGGCGGCGTGATCCCGCCCATCATCAAGGTCACCACCATGACCAGGCCGAAGTGGATGGGATCGATGCCGAGTTGCAGGATCAGCGGCAAGGTCAGGGGCACGATGATCAGCATGCCGGCGGTCAAGTCGATGAACATCCCGGCGACGAGGCCGATCGCGACGATCGCCAGCAGGACCATGTCGGGGCTGCTGACCTTGCCCACCACCGAGCCGACCACCATCTGCGGCATCCGCTCGGCGATCAGGACGTAGGCGAAGGGAGCGGCGACCCCGATCAGAAAGCCGATGGAGGCGGATTCCCGCGCCATCTCGACCGCCGATTGGTAGAGCTCGCGCAATCCATAGGCGCGATAGAGGACGAATCCCAGCAGCAGCGCGTAGATGGCGGCGACGGCGCCGGCCTCGGTCGGGGTGAAGGCGCCGAAGCGGATGCCGCCGACGATGAGAAGGGCCAGCGACAGCACCGGTGCCGCTCCGAGAAATCCGCGGAGGATGCCGCGCAGGGTCGCCGGCTCCCCCATCCGCCCGTACTTCCGCATCCGCGAGATCACGTAGACGGTGCCCATGAACATCCCGGCGAGGATGAACCCCGGCAGGATGCCGGCGATGAACAGTTTGATCACCGAAACCTCCGCGATCGAGGCGAAGACCAGCATGGCGATCGACGGCGGGATGATGTTGGGCAGCACCGCTGACGATGCGGTGATTGCGCAAGAGAACGCCGCCGAGTAGCCGTGGCGGACCATCTGCGGGACGATCAGCTTGGAATCGAGCGCGGCGTCGGCTCCGGACGAGCCGGAGATGCCGCCGAACATCACGCTGGTCAGCACATTGACCTGGGCGAGGCCGCCGCGGGCATTGCCGACCAGGGATCGGGCGAAGTCGATCAGGCGAAGCGAGAGCCCGCCGATATTCATCAGATGCGCGGCGGCGACAAACAGCGGGATCGCCAGCAGGAGGAAGCGGGCCGAGCCGTTGGCAAGGTTCTGCACCACGGCCACCGGCGGCAGCAGGTCGCCGCCGAGATTGGCGACGAAGGCGGCGAACAGCATGGCGAAGGCGATGGGGACGCCCAGCACGAGCGTGACCGCGAAGGCGATGCCCATGTAGACGCTGGGGCTGCCCTTCGGCAGCGGGATCAGCCCGTTGTCCATCAGGAGGTAGAGACCGATGCCGAGCCCCATGCTGGCAACGGCGTAGAGCCATCCCCGCCCCTCCTCGATCGGCCGGAGCGCCAGATAGACGAGGCCGATGGCGCAGCCGACCGGGATCACCGCGAACTTGGTCCAGTTGGGCAGCTTCAGCATGACATTCATGCCGCCGACCAGTTCCATCAGCTCGTTGGCGGCGAACAGCAGATAGGCGGTGGTGAAGACGACGATGACGTCGATCGCGAAGTCGATGGCGGTGTGGAACTGCTTCGGCGCCACCGCCTGCGCGATGGAGACGGCGATATGGTCGCGGGCACGATGGCCGAGCGCCACGCCGAAGAAGATCAGGTAGATGAAGCCCCAGCGCCCGACTTCCTCGGTCCAGGAGAAGGAGCTGTTGAAGACGTAGCGCGAGATGACGCCGGCCAAAACGTCGCCGACGATGACGAGCAGGCAGAGGACGGCGAAGAAGCCGGTCACCTGATCCAGCCGGTCCAGCACCGCGACGACGATACGTCGCGCGCCGCGCGCCTCCGGCACGTGAACCGCCTCAGTCAAGCTCATTCCCCCTCAAAGAGAGGGCGGAGTCCGGCTATACCCGGTCTCCGCCCGGCCACCGCTACTTCGTCGCCAGGATCTCTTCGTAGAGAGCCTTGCCGTCCGGCACGCCGGCGGCCCACTTGTCCCAGAGCGGCTTCATCTTCGCCTGCCAGGCGGTCTTGTCCTTCACATAGGTGATCGTGGCACCCGCCTTTGCCGCCTTATCCGGACCGAGCGCGTTGTAGTAGGTGATCAGGTGATGCTCGAACGGCGCCAGCTCCTGGAACGCCGACTCCATCACCTTGCGATGCTCCGGCGTCTGGCGCTGCCACCATTGCTCGGAGACCGCGACCGTGAAGATCGCGTAGATGTGGCCGAGCACCGACATGTGCGGCGCGACCTCATAGGCCTTCAGGTCCCAGTAGCTGGACCCGATGCTGTCGAAATAATCGATGGTGCCGGTCTGCAGCGCGTTCATCACTTCCGGGAACGGCATCGGCGTCGGATTGGCGCCGACCGCGTTCCAGGCATCGAGATGCAGCTGGACCTGCATGGTCCGCATCTTCTTGCCTGCCACGTCCTCCGGCTTCTCGATCTTGAACTTGCCCATCGGGTGGCGGGCGCCCGAGGTCCAGAAGCCCATCAGGCGGAAGCCCTTGGGCGGGTAATAGGCGGCGAGCTTCTTGCCGACCGAACCTGTGTATGTAGCAAACAGATGGTCGTCGTTCCTGAACAGGAAGGGCAAGGAGAACACCGCGCCCTGGGGAACCCAGCCCGAGGTCGCGCTGATCTCGACGACCGCGGCCTGCAGCGAGCCCAGCCGCAGCCCTTCGAGCATCTCGACCTCGCCGCCGAGCTGGCCGCCCGGGAACACCTGGATGTCGACCTCGCCATTGGTGCGCTCGCGCACGATCTGCGACCAGCGCGTCGCCGAGATGGTGATCGGATGGGTTTCGTTGCCGAAGGCGATGCCGGTCTTCACCGTCACCTTGGCTGCCGATTGCGCTGCGAGCGGGTCAGCGAACGCGAAGAGCGTGAGGGCTCCCGCGGTCGCGATTGACGCCAAGCGTACAGTCCGCCACATGACACTTCCTCCCTTGGTTGAACGATGGTTTTTTTCGTATCGGAAAGGCTAACACGCCGAGATTGAGCCCGAAAGTTCGACGGCTCATTCCCGAAACGGCCGTTCAACCGGGTCAGGTGCTCTCGCGCGTGACCACTTCGAAGCCGAGGTCGACAATCTGGCCGGGGACCAGTTCGCCGTCGATCCGTCCGAGGATCACCCGTGCCGCCTCCTCGCCGATCCGGTAGCGCGGGATCGCCACGGTGGTGAGTGCCGGGGATGCAGCCGCCGCGATCTCAAAGTCTCCGAAACCCGCGAGCGCCAGCCGCCCGGGAACGTCCCAGCCGAGGCGGCGGCATTCGAACAGGGCGCCGGCGGCGAGCCCGTCGCTGGTGAAGCAGACGGCGTCGACCTCGGGATGCGCGGAGGCGAGCCGGGCAACCGCGGCGGCGCCATGCTCCATCGACGACGGCGGCGGGGGCGTCTCCAGGAACACGGTCGGGCGCCCATGCCGCGCCATCGCGTCGGCGTATCCCATCCGCCGCTGATGCGCCCGCCGATCGCCCTGGGCCGGCCCGATGAAGGCGATGGAGCGATAGCCGGTGCGGACCAGAGTCTCGGCCAGATCGCGCACCGCTGCCCGGTTGTTGAAGCCGACCGCGGAGTCGATCGGCCGGGACGGCAGCTCCCACATCTCGACCACCGGGATGCCGGCATCCTTGATCATCCGGAGAGCCCGCGTGGGGTGCTGGCTGCCGGTGAGGATCAGCCCGTCCGGCCGGCGGCCGAGTAGAGCCGAGATCACGCTCTCGGAATCCTCCGTGGAATAGCTGCCTTCGCCGATGATGAGCTGATAGCCGCGGCTCCGCAGCAAATCGGCCATTCCCTTGATGCTGTCGCTGAAGATCGAACTGCCGATCGTCGGCACCACGACGGCGACGACCCGGCTCCGCCGGGAAGCGAGGCTGGCGGCGACCAGGTCCGGCACATAGCCGGTCTGGCGCATCGCCGCCTCGACCCGGGCCCTGGTGTCGTCGGCGACCCGGTCAGGTGTCCGGATCGCCCGCGAGACGGTGATCATCGAGACGTCGGCCAACCTGGCCACGTCGGACATGCGCGCCTTTACGCCGTTGCCGCCCCGCTTCCGCGGGACCACCGGCGTCTCGCCCTCAGGCGCGCTCGGCAGTCGCGAAGTAGCGGCTGCCCGTGCCTTTTTGGTTTTCGTAGATGGATCCGCCATGCGCGGCCTCAGGATAGGGCATCCGTACCGGCGTCGCCACGATCCGCGGCATTACCGACTCTTCGCCGCAGATCAGGTCGGCCTTGAAGCGATCGTAGTCGGTGATCCCCTTCAGCGGCCAGGCATCCGCCGCAGTGTACTGGAAGAGCAGGAGGCGGCGCGGGCGATTGGTGCGGTTGGTGGCCGAGCCGTGGATGATGCGGGCATGGTGGATGGTGATCGAGCCGGCGGGGCCGACCAGGGGCACCGCCGTCGACAGATCGACCTTGTCCGCCGCGATGTCCATGGCACCGCAGAAGCGACCGTCGGCATGGTGGTCGTAGGTCGGCCCGAGATGGCTCCCCGGCACCACCAGCAGCGGGCCGTTCGCCTCGTCGACGTCGTCCAGCATGATCCCGACGGCTGCCAGGTCGTCGTTGGTGTGGGGATAGAAGGCCCAGTCCTGGTGCCATTCGACCGGGGCGCCGTAGCCCGCAGACTTCAGGTTCAGTTTGCCGGTGTCGAAGCGGATCGACGGCCCGATCAGGCGCTTCAGGACCTCGATCACCTTCGGATGGCGTGAGGCCGCCGCATAGACCGGGTCGTGGAGATGCGGGGTCTTGATACGCCGGACGCGCGGATTGCCGCGCCGGTGGCTGTCCTCGAGGTCATAGACGGCATCGTGAGTCTCGACCGCCCCCGCGCGCTCGACGAAGTCATCCGTCACGGCGCGAAGCTCAGCGACTTCGCGCGGACTAAAGACGTCTCGGACCACGAGGTAGCCGTTGGCACGGTAAAAGGCGACGTCTGCATCGGTGATCATCGGGGTTCCTTCACTGGCGGCCTGCGATGATGTTAGCGCTAACATTGCGGATTTGCAAGCCCGCCCCGCCAGGGCCACCGATCGAGATCAGCCATAGGTCAGGGACGCGCGAGCGGCTCCAGTTCAAACCGCCAACCGCTCGAGCGCGCAATTGTCTCGAAATCGTCCCGGAGGCTGCCGAGGCGGATGCCGCCCCGGCCACCGGGCCAAAGATCAACGCGGGCTTCCTGGACACGAAGGCCGGATTGGCGCCACTGCTTGAAGGTCAACGCCGGCGGTGGCAAACCCTGAACGACCTCCGTGATCGACTCGCGAAACCGGACGGCGCGCCGCGAGGCATCGAGATCGCAGGCATAGCGGTAGGTCACCCGCCGGGATCCGAGCCACCAGCCGGCGACAATCGCTGAAAGCTCGCCTGCGAAGGACGACTGGCCGCCCTCGACCGAACAGCCGGCCTCTCCGGCCGCACGCCCAAGTCGAGCCCGAAGCCCCAGTGCCTCTTCGACCGGGGCAGCAACGGCGGCGACGATGGGCGGTTCGGACATGGTCATGCCGACATGGGACTGGTGAGCCCGGCGGGACTCGAACCCGCGACCCCATGATTAAAAGTCACGTGCTCTACCAACTGAGCTACGGGCTCTCACCCAGGCGCGCGGAACCTAGTCGGTCCCGGAGCGCCGATCAATCGCCGGAAGCGGGCCTCTTGCCGACCTCGACGAACCGGCGTTTGAGGCGGGCTGCAGTCCGGGGGCTGACGAACTTGGAGACGTCGCCGCCGAGCCCGCCGATCTCCTTGACGAAGCGCGACGAGATGAAGTGCACGGTCTCCGACGCCATCAGGAACACCGTCTCGATCTCCGGATTGAGCCGGCTGTTCATACCGACCATCTGGAACTCGTATTCGAAGTCGGAAACGGCACGGAGCCCACGGATGATGAAGCTGGCACCGACCGAGCGCGCGAACTCGATCAGCAGGGTCTCGAAGGCCACCACCTCGATGCGCGAAGCCCTCTCGGGGCCGAGCGCCTCGATCTCCTCCTTGACCATCTCCGTCCGCTCTTCCAGCGAGAACAGCGGGTTCTTGCCGACGTTCTTGGCGCAGCCGACGATCAGGTGGTCGCAGATCGTGGTCGCGCGCCGGATGATGTCCATGTGCCCGTCGGTCGCCGGATCGAAGGTACCGGGATAGACTCCCACCCGTCGGCTCATGACGTGCCCTCCCCTTCCTCGCCCGTGGCCGGCTCCTCGCCGTCCTCGACCACAGCCTCCTCGCCATTCGCCGGCAGGTGGCTGACCGAGACCACACGCTCGCCCGTATCGACCCTGAACAGCGTAACGCCCTGGGTCTTGCGGCCGGCGATGCGGATGTCGTCGACCGGGGTTCGGATGAGCTGGCCGCGGTCTGTAACCAGCATGATCTGGTCGGTCGGCCCGACCGGGAAGCTCTCGACCACCTGACCGGTCTTTTCGGTGATGTCCATGTTGGCGATGCCCGAGCCGCCACGGCCGGTGACGCGGTATTCGTAGGCCGAGCTGCGCTTGCCGAAACCGTTCTCGCTGACCGTCAGCAGGAACTCCTCCGCCGCCGAGAGCTCGGCCAACCGGATCTCCGACAGCGCCACCTGGGCGGCACCGCTGGTCTCGGCGTCATCGGCCTCGGGCTCCGGCGCCTCGGAACCGCGGCGCAGCAAAGCCGCGTGGCGGAGATAGGCGGCGCGCTCCTCGACCGTGCTCGACACATGGCGGAGCAGCGACAGCGAGATCACCTCGTCCGAGTCCGCAAGCTTGATGCCGCGGACACCGGTCGAGTTGCGGGACGCGAAGACGCGGACGTCGTCCAGCAGGAAGCGGATGCACTTGCCGGCACGGGTCGCCAGCAGCACGTCCTGGTCGTCGCGGGCCGGCTGCACGCCGATCAGGCGCTCGCCTCCGTCGTCGGCCAGCTTCATCGCGATCTTGCCGTTCACCTTGATGCTGGTGAACTCGGTGAGCGGGTTCCGCCGGACGTCGCCGCGCGACGTGGCGAACACCACCGTCATCCGGTCCCACATGGTCTCGTCCGCCGGCAGCGGCATCACCGTCGAGATCTTCTCGCCCGACGACAGCGGCAGGATGTTCACCATCGCCTTGCCCCGCGACTGCGGCGTGCCGATCGGCAGCTTGTAGACCTTGAGCTGGTAAACCATGCCGCGCGAGGTGAAGAACAGCACCGGCGTATGGGTATTGGCGACGAAGACCTGGCTGACGAAATCCTCGTCCCTCGTCTGCATCCCCGCCCGCCCGCGGCCGCCGCGACGCTGGGCGCGATATGTGGAGAGCGGCACCCGCTTGATGTAGCCGGTGTGGCTGACGGTAATGACCATGTCCTCGCGCTGGATCAGGTCCTCGATGTCCTGGTCGCTGGAGGCATCGTCGAGCGTCGTCCGGCGCGGACCGCCGAACTGTGCCTTCACCGCCTTCAGCTCGTCCTTGAGGATCGTCATCACCCGATCGCGTGACGCGAGGATCTCCAGGTAGTCGGCGATCTTGTCGGTGATCTCCTTCAGCTCGGCTGCGATCTTCTCGCGCTCGAGGCCGGTCAGACGATGCAGGCGAAGCTCGAGGATGGCATCGGCCTGGCGCTCGGACAGCATGTAGGTCCCGTCCTCGGCCAGCTTGTAGTTGGGGTCGTCGACCAGCGCGATGTAGGGCGCCATGTCGGCGGCGGGCCAGGCCCGCTCCATCAATCCCCTTCGCGCCGTCGCCGGATCGGGAGATGCCCGGATGAGGCGGATCACCTCGTCCAGATTGGCGACCGCGATGGCGAGGCCGACCGACCGGTGCGCGCGCTCCCGCGCCTTGTTCAGCTCGAAGACCGTGCGCCGGGTGATGACCTGCTCACGGAACTTGAGGAACGCCTCCAGGATGTCGCGGAGACCCATCAGCTGCGGGCGCCCGCCGGTGAGCGCCAGCATGTTGATGCCGAAGCTCGTCTGCAGCGGCGTGAACTTGTAGAGCTGGTTCAGCACGACGTCGGAGACGGCATCGCGCTTCAGTTCGACGACGATGCGCACGCCGTGGCGATCGCTCTCGTCGCGGAGCTCGGAAATGCCGTCGATCAGCTTCTCGTGCACCACCTCGGCGATGCGCTCGATCAGACGGGCCTTGTTCTGCTGGAAGGGCACCTCGGAGATGATGATCGCCTCGCGATCCTTGCGGATCTCCTCGATGGCGACGCGGCCGCGCATCTGGATCGAGCCACGACCTGTGCGATAGGCCTCCAGGATGCCGTAGCGGCCCATGACGATGCCGCCGGTCGGGAAGTCCGGCCCCGGCATGTGCACCATCAGCTCTTCGACTGTCATGTTCGGGTTGTCGATCAGCGCCACGGTGGCGTCGATCACCTCGCCGAGGTTGTGCGGCGGGATGTTGGTCGCCATGCCGACGGCGATGCCGCCGGCGCCGTTGACCAGGAGGTTCGGGAACTCGGCCGGAAGGACGGTCGGCTCGCGGTCCTGCTCGTCATAGTTCGGCTGGAAGTCGACGGTGTCGCTGTCGATGTCGCGGAGCAGCGCCTCGGACGCCCGGGCCAGCCTCGCCTCGGTGTAACGCATGGCGGCGGGCGGATCGCCGTCCATGGAACCGAAATTGCCCTGCCCCTGGATCAGCGGCAGGCTCATCGAGAAGCCCTGCGCCATCCGCACCATGGCGTCGTAGATCGAGGCGTCTCCGTGCGGGTGGTACTTGCCCATCACGTCGCCGACGATGCGCGCACTCTTGCGGGCGACCTTCGACCAGTCGTAGCCGCCTTCCATCATGGCGTAGAGGATGCGGCGATGGACCGGCTTCAGGCCGTCGCGCACGTCCGGCAGCGCCCGCGCCACGATCACGCTCATGGCGTAGTCGAGGTAGGAGCGACGCATCTCCTCTTCGATTGTGACGGGAACGATGTCCGTCGGCGGAACGGTGGTCGTCACTGAAAATGGGGCCCGACGCGGTTGGGACAAATAAGGAACACGCCGGCTCGGAGGGAGGCCGTTCCTATGACGCTTTAGTTAGCATGTTTCGCACCCGCAAACAACGCGGGAGCGGGCTAGGAGAGGAGCCCGCGAAGGATGCCGATTGCAGCCGAAATCAACAGGATAAAGGTCGGAACGACGGTCAGGAGGAACCCCGGCCCGCGCTTGCCGGCCTCGGCGTAGTACGCAATCGCATAAACGAGTCGGCCGACGACCCAGACCACCCCGGCAAGGGCCGACCAGCGGTCGGAAAAAACGGTCGCCGAAAGCCAAAGGGCCGGAAGGAACAGGACCAGCTGCTCGAGGGTGTTCATCTGCACGCGAAACACCCGGTCGAAGCCCGGATCGCCAGAGGTCGCCGGCGCGCTGATGCCGAACCGGCGCCGTGCTTGCCCGACCATGATCCCCGTCCAGACGAAGACCAGCAGGGCCGCGATGGTGACCAGCCCGGCCCAGGGATAGGCGAAGGTCATTTGCAAACTGCCATAAGGCGGTCGGGGTCGGCGACCTGGGCATCGGATGCCGCCCCGGCCAGCCAGCCGAGGAGGCAGAGCGAAAGGATAGTCGTCCGCACCATGGCCGGCTCCCGGCTCAGAACGGGATCTCGTCGTCGAGATCGCTCGGGCCGCCCTTGCGGGACGGCGGCGACGACGGTCCACCGCCGGTATCGGCCGAGAAATCAGCGGTCTGACCGGAGCCCCCGCCCTCGCCCCGCCCGTCGAGCATAGTGAGCTCGCCACGGTAGCGCTGCAGCACGATCTCGGTCGTGTACTTCTCGGCGCCGGACTGGTCCTGCCACTTCCGGGTCTGGAGCTGGCCCTCAACGAAGACCTTGGCGCCCTTGCGAAGGTACTTCTCGGCGACCTCGGCCAGGTTGTCGTTGAAGATCACGACACGGTGCCACTCGGTCTTTTCCTTCCGCTCGCCCGACTGCTTGTCGCGCCAGCTTTCAGACGTGGCGACGGAGAGGTTGACCACCTTCCGCCCGTCCTGCGTGTTCCTGACCTCGGGATCGCGCCCGAGATTCCCAACCAGAATGACCTTGTTGACGCTTCCGGCCATGTCGTCCCTTCCTCGTCGGCTGCGCGGCTTTCAGCGACCGATCGTCCTGACCAAGCCCGTCCCGACCGTCCTCCGGTCGGCGAGCCACCGCGGCAAGGCAAGAATATGCTCGCCGCCACAGTAACGGAACAGATAGATTTCAAACTGGGCGTACCCATGGCACTCAGTAACGATGTTCGAGCTCCCAAAGTTCAAGCTCTTCGAGAAGACTCGCGCGCGCTTCAAGCGGAAGAAGAAGCAGGCACCATCGCGCCCGAAAAAGCCGGTTTCGCCGAAGGTCCGCTACTGGGTGCTGGTCCTGGTCGACACGGCGATCGGCCTCCTCATGCGCTCGCTCACCTGGGGCCTGATCCTCTTCATCGGCGTCATCGACATCGTGGCCGTCGGCGTCACGTTGATCATCGCCTACCAGGACGTCCTGCCGGAGCCCATCGTCGACTTCGTCAAGGAGTACGTTTTCTCCAGCCAGAAGCACATCCGGCTGACGTTGCAGATGCTCAACCTCGGTGGCATCGCCGACCTCATGCGCGATGGGCTCAAGGCGCTCGGGTTCCTCTGGCTGACGGTCACCCTGCTCACCCTCGGGGCGACGTTCCTCACCCGCTACGTCTGGAACCGGAAGACCCGGAAGAGGATGGAGGCGAGCAGCAAGCTCGGCGGCAAGCTCGCCCCGGGCGAGGTGCTGATCCCGCTGCACGACCCGCTGACGCTGAAGATGGATGACGAGTTCAGCCGCTTCGTACACCTCTATGCCTTCTATCTCGACCTCCGCTGCCGGAGTCCGGAGGACGCGTCCCGAGTCGCCCAGACCATGGACGCCCTCAAGGCGGCGCTCTCCCAGGAACTGATCAAGCTGGCGGAAGGCCGGGTCGTCCAGGTCAAGCGTGACGACGCGATCACTGCCCTCTCAGACGCGGCGCGACTGACCACCCAGGGCGGGATCGCCGGCGTCATCCTGCGCACCTCCGACTATCACCGCCTTAAGAAGCCCGACTCGGCGATCGTCAAGTCACCCGATCCGAACGCCAAGCCGAAGATGAAGATGTCGACCTCGTGGGGAACCAGACCCTACCAGGACCTCGCCGACGCCTCGGCGGCCGATACGCCCACGGCCCCGCCACCCACTTCCGGACCGCTTGCGCCGGCGCCAACCGAGGTGGCACAGCCGCCTGCCGAGGAGCCGCCGAAGCAGGTGATCGACGCCGCGTCGCTGGTCGCCCAGAAGGCACGCAACGTCCTCGACGGACTTCGCGGCTAGCTCAGATCACCGTCGCCTTATAACGCTCGAGCCTGAGCATCAGCTCGAGGTCGATGTCGCCGCTGGTCCAGCCCTCCAGTGCCCTGACCTGGCGGCGCATGGACACGGACATGTCGTTCCACTTCTGGGCCTGGTGCGACTTGACCTCGCTCTGCGGCACCAGCGGCAGCAGGCGGACCATTTCGGTCACCGCCTCCTTCTGCCGGTGATGTGATTCCTTCTGTGCGGCGTCCCAGATCTTCAACACATGGTCCCAGCCGTCGAAGAACCAGGCGATCCGGAACATCGCTCCCTTGATCTGGAGCGAGGTATCTTCCCAGGGGAGGAGGTACTTGCCGACATTGTCGAGCAGGCCGTCGAGCTCGACGATCGGCGCCGCCGACACCCGGTTGGTCTCCTCGGCGACGTCCGCGATCAACGTCGCATCCGCCTTGGCGTCGTCGACCCAGTCGCTGGTGGACCAGTCGCGGAGCGCGCGAGAGAGCGCCGTCAACTGCTGCCAGATGCGGCGCATCGGTCCGACGGCGGCGGTGCCGGCGATGCCGAGCGGCGCGACCAGCACCCCCCACTCCTCCAGGCGGTCGAGCAGCGGCTGCAGCTCGATTCCAAGCTTGTCGCCGGCAGCCGTGAGTTCCTCGCGTGCCCGGTTCTTGCCCTTCTCGGTCATCAGGTCGGTGACAGCGAACTTCTCCTGGCTCTTCGAAAGCTGCTCGAGCGCGCGGATGACGACGAACAGGCGGGTGACCAGCTCCTGATTCTCGCTCGCGCTCAAAATCGCCTTGGCCGCCGCTGCCGCCTCCGAGCCGGCGAGACCGGTGCTCGCGACCTTCAGGGTGGCAATGCGAATGTCGTAGGGGCTGGTCGCAACCTTCACCTCCATTTCCTCGAGGAGGGCGCGATCGTGGACCGTGAGCTTGAACATCTCCGGTATGGCCTTCGCCGGGATGACGTAGGTGCCTTTGGACCCGGAAAGACCCGGGATCAGGTATTCGACCTTCTCGGGCCCGAGCGATCGCAGCCGCGCCGCCGCCAGGACCGGCGTGGTGAATGGAACCGTGGCGCCGCGGTCGGCAAAGGTCGCCGGCCAGAAGCGCTCGCTGGAGGTGGCTGCTGTGCTCATGGATAGCCGGGGTTCGGCACGGCCTTGCTGGTGGGAGAGCTAATCAATCCGCTCGCGTCTCCGGATGCAAGATGACAATTATACTCAATCTTAATCTTAAATTTACAATTTGGCCAAAGCACTGCTTTTGCCGGAGAAAGGGTCGAAATGGGGCGAGCGACCGGGCTTGAACCGGCGACCTCCAGATCCACAATCTGGCGTTCTAACCAACTGAACTACGCCCGCCGCCGGGGCCATACCTAGTCGGGGTCGCCGCCTCCGTCAAGCCGAGGGGTGGCAGCTGGTGGAATCGGGCGGCTCGGGCGTCGATTTCCCGACTAACCGGCCTCGCGACTTCCTGCCTCCTCCATTCAGCGGGGACTCGGTTTCAGGATGCCTTCGCCAGAGATCAGGCTGCCCGCGGCCGCGCTCCTCGTCCCCCTCAAAGCCCATGCACGAAGAAGGTTCTTTCCGGCTGTGCGTGTCGGGGCGGGGTCAGGAATTCCGCCCACCGATTGCCGAGGACGTTCGGAGCACGCGTCCAAGTCAGCCGGTCGGGCGTCCAGCCGCCCAATCCGGCAATCACCAGCGACACGCTCGATGCGCCGTCGCCGATGAAGCAGTCACAGAGGCTGGCTGTCGCAATGTCACGGACGACCTCGGCAGCCAAGCCGAAGTTGCCGGTGGGTGCCCCGAGACCAAGTTGCCGCAATCCGGCATTTTGCTCGTCGAGTCGCGCCACCGGACGTGAAATCACGCGACCGGGATATCGCCTCTTCAGGTCCTCGATGTATGGCTGATAGTCCGTCATGACGAAAATACGGCCGTCCCGGTGCTGGTCGACGAACCGATCCAAGGCCTGCAACGCGCTGCCGAGGTTGGGCCGGGCCTGCTCCAGGGACTCGAACGCCTTCTCGTTCGATGAAAGGCGCATGTGAATGCCGATGACCGGCGCGCCGTCTCGATGCTGATCCAGCCAATCCTGCGCTTCCGCCCGGATACCGGGCCGCAGTCGGACCGAGCGGGAGAGCTCCGACCAGAAGACGTCGATCGGCGATCGGTTCTTCAGCGGATGATCGTCGGGCAGAACGAAAAGCAGTTCGGTAACGAGATTGAAGCGCTCGACCACCGCAATCTCGTCGTCTCGGCCGATGATCTCCAGGGCAGATGCACCGCTCTCGTTGTGGAACCAGGGCCGATTGTTCGACCAGCGCAAGTTGGCGGTCGTGAAAGGCGGAGGAACGCAGCGGAGAGCCTTGTCCTCGAGGTCGGGTAAAGAGACCGTTCCGACAGGCTCGAAAAACGCATCCCAGAGGTTGTCGATGGCCGGGTCGGCATAAGCGGACTCCCGCCCCCAATAGACCAGCGGTTGCCTGCCGCATGCGCGGGCTACGACCAATTGGACCGCCACATGCGCGACGTCGGCGCAAAAACCGGAGGAGTGCGAACGGATGATCAGAAAGCGCTCCCCCTCTCCGCCACGGAAACTCCCCGGGCGAATATGGAGGTCGGCGGTAACCATCTCCTTCAGCCGTGACAGGTCGGACGGTACCAGCTGTCGATGGGAAATCCCGCCATACCGCGGATCCAGCGAGACCAGGAACCGGATCGCCTCCTG
>CAMDFP010000088.1 GCA_945897335.1 Asaia bogorensis
AGGCTTCAGATGCCGGACTGCCATATCCGCCAGCATCTCCGGCGTGCGGTAGCCGAGCCGTTCGAGATCGCGATCGAAATGGCCGGCGTACTTGTCGAAGACATCGCGGACATAGGCGGGAGGAGGCCGGCTCGGATCGCCTTCGATGCTGGCCAGGATGAAGCGGGCCTCGTCGGAGGTGGGGTCGACGGCGAGCGCGGCACGACAGGCGCCGGCGGCGGCGTCCAGCCGGCCCAGCCGGCGCGCCGCATGCGCATGCGCGGTCCAGGCGATGGGGTCCTTGCGATCGAGGGCACAGGCGCGCGCCGCCGCGACGAGGGCCGGCTCTGCCCGGTCGAAGCCGATCTCGGCGGTCGCGAGGTTGCGGAAAGCGAGCTGATCGGACGGACGCCAGGCGAGCACGCGCCGGAAGGCTGCCGATGCCGGACCGAGGTGGCCGAGGGCCGCAAGGACGGCGCCATAGCTGAGGTGGAAGTTGGCGGCCTGCGGAGCGAGGCGAAGGGCTTTCTCGATCTGCGCTACGGCATCGCCCGACCGGCCCTGCTGGTGCAGGAGAAGTCCCAGCATGTGGTGCGCATCAGGAAGCGTGTCCGCCCTGAGCGACTGGCGGTAAAGCCGCTCGGCCTCTTCGAGGCGTCCCCCCTGATGCAAGCTAAACGCTTGATTTAATAGGTCGCGGGCGCGGGTTATCCCCAGGTTGCGAGATGCGCTTGCAGCTGGGCGGGAATCGCGCTTTGATTTCATAAAATTTAACCTAAATTATCAGTCACTTCGACGCCGGCAGGGGCAAACACAATGTACACAGAAGACGATCTCAACACCGTGCTCGCCGATATCGATCGGACCTTGAACAGCCCCAGCGCCTGGCTGACCCCGCGGACCCGGGCCGGCCTGCTGACGGCTCGCGAGGTCGTCGAGCGTGTGCTGGATCGCCGCCGCCTGCCGTGGCCGCCGCTGGCGATGGATCTCGCGACAGGTCAGATCGAGGCGGCCGACTGACGCGCGTCAGACGTCGATGCTGACGCCGCCGTCGCGCTTGCGCTGAGGCTGGGCACGGGCGGTCTCGCCCGCCTTCTCTTCCGCCCCCTCGGCCGCGCCGCGCTTTTCCTCGGACTTCTTGCCGTCGGCTTCTCGCCCCCGGCTCGGCCCGGCGATGGCGCGCTGGGTCTGGGCTGCGATCGGGCGTGTCTGCGAGACCTGTACGACTTCAGGCTTCGGCTGAACGGCCTGCTGCGGCTGCGCCTGCGGCAGGTGAGCGATAGGAGGAATCACCAAGCCCATAAGGGCAAAGTGGACCTCGCGATTCTCCCCGTCAAGGCGACTTGACATCCAGGAGAGCCTGCCTATCTCAACGATGTCGGGCGCCGCCTAGCGGGTCCGGCGAGTTTCAAACCCGCGGTATCCGGCCACGAGGCGGATCCCGTTCCCAAGTTGCTCAAAGGAGAACTCGGATATGTCCACCTTCGATCTCACCCCCCTGTTCCGCTCCACCGTCGGCTTCGACCGCATGATGTCGCTGCTCGATGCCGCTGGCCGCTCGGATGAGCAGGCCTATCCTCCGTACAACATCGAGAAGGTCGGCGAGGATGCCTACCGCATCACCATGGCGGTCGCCGGCTTCGGCGAGGACGACCTCACGATCACCGCGCAGGGCAACGCCCTTCTGATCGCGGGAAAGCAGAGGCGCGAAGAGAAGAAGTCGGAGTACCTCTATCGTGGTATCGCCGGCCGCGCCTTCGAGCGTCGCTTCCAACTCGCCGACCACATCAAGGTGACCGGCGCGGAACTCGCGAACGGCGTCCTGCATGTGGATCTCGTCCGCGAGGTGCCGGAGGCGATGAAGCCGCGCACGATCAAGGTCGGCACGGTTCAGCCGAAGCAGATGCTCGACGCCAAGGCCGCCTAATCGGCCTCAGGGCATCGACGTGAATCGGAGGGCCGCCCCGTGAAAGGGCGGCCCTTTCGGTTTTGGGTTCAGTCCGCCGCGGCGCGCGAGGCCGCGTTCGCTGGCTCGGGCGGGGCCGGGACCACCAGTTCCACCCGCTCGTCATGCAGGGCATCGAGACTCGAGCGATGGCCGATGCTGACGATGGCGACATCGGGAAAGCGCCTACTCAGGAGCAGGTAGAGATCGCGCTCGCTGTCCTCGTCGAGCGCCGAAGTGCTCTCGTCGAGGAAGATGAAGCCCGGCTCGTTCAGCAGGCAGCGCGCGATGGCGAGCCGCTGCTGCTCGTCGCCGGAAAGAAACAGCTGCCAGTTCTCGTCGCGGTTGAGCTGGCCGACGAGCTTCGGCAGGCCGCATTCGCCGAGAAGCTTGTCCAGCGTCTCGTCGTCGGCCTCGATGTTCCGGGGAACAGCATTGCCGAACGGAGGGAGCCGACCGGCATGTACGGCTTCTGCGACCGGAACAGCAGCCGCTTTCCCTGCGGGAAGCCGATGCGGCCGCGGCCATATGGCCAGATGTCGGCGATGGTCTTGAACAGGCTCGACTTGCACGATCCGGTCGGCCCGGTGATGAGAACCGATTTCTTCGGCGGGAAGACCAGGTTGATGTTCTCGAACAGCCGCTTCTCGCCGGGAAGCGCGATCGTGAGCTGGTCGAGGACGATTTCCTCGCTGTCGGTTTCCTCGCGCTTGACCTTGGACTTCTGGGCCGCCGTATCGACGTCGGCAAGCCCTTGGCTGAAGCCCGTCAACCGCTGCACGACGGCGTTCCATTCGGCGATCAGGTAGAAGGAGTCGACCAGGAACGAGAGCGCGCTCTGCACCTGGGCGAAGGCGGAGGCGATCCGCATCAGGCCGCCGAGCTGGATCTCCTTGGCGAAGAAGCGCGGCGCTGTCACCACCATCGGAAAGATGATGGCGATCTGATTGTAGGCGGAGGTGAACCAGGTCAGGTTGTTCCGCTGGTACATTACCTGCCGGTAGTTCTTGACCACCTCGTCGAACGCACCGGAGAGGGAGGCTCGCTCCGCCTCCCGCCTTTCCAGAGCGCCACCGACTCGACATTTTCGCGCAGCCGCGCCATGCGGTAGCGTAAGTCGGCCTCGACGCGTTGCTCCGTTGGCACCGGAAATGAAGATGTCCCGGCTGGAACAACGCCTTCCCCCTACGGGAAGTTCAGGAACGAATGGTTGCCTTTAGGGGATCCACGCTCATGCGGGCGCGGAAACGGCCGCTGCTGCCAGGGCGATCTCCTGATCGTGAAAAGCCTTGAGAGTCGTGCGGTGGCCGATGCTGACGATGCCGGCCTCCGGCAGGCGCTCGCGGACCAGTCCGTAGAGTGCCCGTTCGCTCGGCTCGTCGAGGGCGGAGGTCGCCTCGTCGAGGAACAGGAAGTCCGGGCGATGCAGGAGGGCGCGGGCGAGGGCGACGCGCTGCTGCTCGCCGCCTGAAAGCAGCTGCTGCCAGTTCTCGGAGCGTTCGAGCTGATCTGCAAGGCGGGGCAGCCCGACATCGGTGAGCGTCGCGGCGAGGGCCTTGTCGTCGGCGGCGATCCCGCCCGGGAACAGGAGCGCCTGGCGCAGCGTGCCGATCGGCAGATACGGCTTCTGCGACAGGAAAAGCATCCGCTTGCCGGACGGCAGCCGGATATGGCCGTTGCCGAAGGGCCAGATGCCGGCGATGGCACGCATCAGGCTGGACTTGCCGGACCCGGTCGCGCCCGTGATCAGCACCGATTTCCGCGGCTGGAAGGACAGGCTCAACCCCTCGAACAGCCGGCGCCCGCCGGGAATGTCGACAGCGAGATCTTTGACTTCGATGCCCGGCTGGTTGGTCTCGGCGCGATCGATGCCGGCCTCGGCCTGCATCGCGTCGACCCGGTCGAGAGAGTCGGTGAAGCCGGTCAGGCGATCGACCACGGCCTTCCACTCGGCGATGGTCGAGAAGGAATTGACGATGAAGGAGAGCGAGCTCTGCACCTGGCCGAAGGCGGAGGCGGTCTGCATCAGGCCGCCCAGCTGGATCTCCTTGGCGAAGAAGCGGGGGGCTGCGACCACGAAGGGGAAGATGATGGCGATCTGGTTGTAAGAGGCAGTGAACCAGGTCAGGCTCTTCTGGCGGTTCATGATCGCGCGGAAGTTCCCGACCACGAGGAGGAACGACTCCCGGAGCGACAGCCTCTCGGCCTCGTGGCCCTGCCAGAGCGCGATGGGCTCGCTGTTCTCCCGAAGGCGCACCATGCGGAAGCGGAAGTCGGCCTCGAGCCGCTGCTGGTTGAAGTTGAGCCCGACCAGGGGCGCGCCGATCTTGCTCGTGAGCCAGGTGCCGAGGGCGGCATAGACGAGCGCCACCCAGCACATGTAGCCGGGAATGGCGATCTCGCCGCCTCCGGGCAGTGGCACGGTCAGCGTTCCCGAGAGCGACCAGAGGATGGTGACGAACGACACCAGCGTCACCACCGCGCTCATCAGCCCGAGTCCGATGCCGAGGGTCTTCTCGACGAACCATTGCACGTCTTCGCTGATGCGCTGATCGGGGTTGTCGGTGCCGGCCGCGCCGATCTGCAGGCGGTAGAAGCGGTTCTCGCCGAGCCAGGTCTCGAGGTAGCGGTCGGTGAGCCAGCGCCGCCAGCGGATCTGCAACATCTGGTTCAGGTAGAGCTGGTAGACGGCGATGACGATGAAGGCCGCCGCCAGGCCGGAGAAGATGCCGAGCTGCCTGTAGAACTCGTCTTGGTCGAGCGTCTGGAGGGTGTTGTAGAAGTCGTTGTTCCAGGCGTTGAAGCGGACGTTGAGCGCGACCAGGCCGAGGTTCAGCGCCACGACGGCAGCGAGCAGGCCGCGTCCCGCCCATTTGTCCTCCGACCACCAGTAGGGTCCGGCCAGCCGCCAGAAGGCGGCGAGGAAGCGGGTATGGGACTGGGGCATGACGGGCTCCGGCAGGAAGGCGCGATTTGGCCGCGCGAGTGTTGCGCGGGTCCTATCTGCCCGTCATCAGGCAATTCTATGGCGGGTGCGGCGAGGGGGAAGCGTCAGGTCTCGATGTCGACCAGGGTGCCGCGCCCGGTGACGGGCTGCTCGGCGGCAGGAAGGCCGGTCAGGCTGAGCTTCCGTATCTCGGCGTCGTCGGCTTTGTCTGTCTCGGGCGCCGGCGCCTCGCCCTTGGCCGCAGCGGCACGGATATCGACCCGGTCGTCCTTGAAGGGAACCGGGGACCGGCGCTCGACGAAACGGGCTTCGCGGCGGATGGTGTCGTTGGTCTCGACCGCTCCGCCGACCAGAGCCAGGGCCTGGCGCACGCCCGAACTCACACCCGCGCCACGGCCGACGGGGCTGAAAAGGGTCGCTTGGGCTTGTGCGGTCGCAAGGGCGGCCATTCGAGGATCCTTCGAGAGGTCCGGCGACAGCCTAAGCCCTTAAGGTAGTGCCGCGACTCCCCCGCGGCAAGAGGTGCAGGGGACTTGAGGTCAGTCCTTGGCCCGCTCCAGGTAGGTCCCTTCCTCGGTGTTGACGACGATCCGGGTGCCTGCGGTGATGAAGGGGGGGACCATGACGCGGACGCCGTTGGACATGATCGCCGGCTTGTAGGAGGAGGCGGCGGTCTGGCCCTTCACCACCGGATCGGCCTCGACAACCTCGAGGACGACCTTCTGCGGCAGCGAGATGCCGACGGGCTTGCCGTCATACAGCTTCATGTCGACCTTCATGCCGTCCTGGAGGAAGACGGCCGGGTCGCCGATGACGTCCTTCGGCACCTGGAGCTGGTCGTAGGTTTCGACGTCCATGAAGGTGTAGACGTCGCCTTCCTGGAACAGATAGGTGAACTCGCGCTCGTCGATATAGGCGCGCTCGACCGTCTCCTGGGTGCGGAAGCGCTCGGTCACCTTGATGCCGTCGGCGAGGCGGCGGAGATCGACCTGAGTCACCGGCGTGCCCTTGCCCGGCTGGATGTTCTCGGCCTTGATCACGGCGAAGAGGTGGCCGTTGTGCTCGATCACGTGGCCCGAGCGAAGCGTGTTGGCGTTGACTTTCACGGCACATCCCAGGAGGTTGCGGCGGCTGCCTGCGGCGCGTGCTCGTAGCAGGTCGCCCCGCCGCTTGCAACGCTCCGCTGCCTGAAAATCCCTGGTTCCATGCCTCGTTCCTCGATCCCCGCCTGGCGTCCCGACGCCTATGCCCGCCGCCGGCCGCTGCTCCTGAAGCGCGCCCGCATCCTTGCCGCGATCCGCGCCTGGTTCCTGGGTGAGGACTTCATCGAGGTCGAAACCCCGGCACTCCAGGTCTCGCCGGGCCTCGAGCCGCATCTTGGCGCCTTCGCCACCACGTTGGAGGGGCCGGACGGCAGCACCTCGAACCTCTACCTGCATACCTCGCCCGAATTCGCCATGAAGAAGCTGCTGGCCGCCGGCGAGCCCAGGATCTTCCAGATGGCCCGGGTCTTCCGGAACGGCGAGCGCTCGGCCACCCACCACCCGGAATTCACCATGCTGGAATGGTATCGGGCGGGGGAGGGCTACGAGCGGCTGATGACGGACTGTGAGGCCCTGGTCCGCGCCGCCGCGAAGGCCTCCGGCGCCGAGCGCCTCACATGGCGAGGCCGCACGGCCGATCCCGGCGCGCCTTTCGAGCGCCTCCCGGTCTCCGACGCCTTCCGCCGCCATGCCGGGTTCGATCCGCTGGCGTTCCTCCCCGCCCCCGGCCGCTTCGATGTCGACGGCTTCGCCAAGGCGACGCGCAGCCTCGGCGTCACTATCGCCGCCGACGACGATTGGGACGCCATCTTCTTCAAGATCTTCCTCGACCGCATCGAGCCGAAGCTCGGCCACCCGGTGCCGACCCTGCTCACCGACTATCCGATCCACATGGCGGCGCTCTCCCGCCCTCGCGCCGACGCACCGCACCTGGCCGAGCGCTTCGAGCTCTACGTCGCCGGCCTCGAACTCGCCAACGCCTTCGGCGAGCTCACCGACCCGGCCGAACAGCGCCGCCGCTTCATGGCCGACATGGACCTGAAGCAGCGCCTCTACGGCCTCCGCTACCCGATCGACGAGGACTTCCTTGCGGCGCTCGCCGACATGCCCGAGGCATCGGGCATCGCGCTCGGTGTCGATCGCCTGGTCATGCTGGCGACGGGGGCGGAGCACATCGACGACGTGCTGTGGATGCCGGTGGCGGAGACGGGAAGCTAGTGCAGCCCCACAACATCCTCCGCGGCATTCTCTTCATGTGCGCGGCGTCGGCGATCTTCCCGATCATGAACGCGATGGTGAAGCATCTGTCGGCCGAGCTGCCGACGGCGGAGATCGTGTGGGCGCGGAATCTGAGCCACTTCATCTTCGTCACCCTGCTGTTCGCCCCGAAGCGGGGCTGGCGGCTGGCGGCGACCCAGCGGCTGGGGAGCCAAATCCTGCGCTCCTGCTTCCTGCTCGGCTCCAACGTCTTCTACTTCACGGCGATGGCGACTGTGCCGTTGGCGGAAGCCTCGGCGATCTCCTTCATCTCGCCCTTCCTGGTGGCGCTGATCGCGGCCTTCGTGCTGAAGGAGCGGGTCGGGATCGGTCACTGGATCGCCATCGGCGTCGGCTTCTTGGGCGCGCTGATCATCATCCGGCCGGGTTCCGGTGAATTGCCCTGGCAGGCGCTGCTCGTGCTCGTCAGCTCGACCTTCTATGCCAGCTACCAGGTGATGACCCGGGGCGTCGCCGGCGACGACTCGCCGGAGACCTCGGTCTTCTATGCCTCGCTGGTCGGCTCGGTGCTGACGACGATTGCCGTGCCCTTCGTCTGGCAGACGCCGGCGAGCCTGCAGACGGTGATCGAATTGACCAGCCTCGGGGTCTTCGGCGGCCTCGGCCATTACTGCGTCGCCCGCGCGCTGATGTGGGGGCCGGCGCCGGTGATCTCGCCTTTCCAGTATGTCCAGCTCCTGGCCGCCAGCCTGTTCGGCTACTTCATCTTCGGCGACGTCCCCAGCATTTGGACCTATGTGGGGGCGGTGATCATCATCGGAAGCGGCGTCAGCATTGCGCTCCGCGCTCGTCGCGAAGAGCAGGCGGCTAGGAAGGCCAGCGCATGAGCTCGTGGCCGGCGCTGGTCGTCGATCTCGGCGGCACCAACCTCCGCTTCGGCCTGGTCGACGGACCGGGCGCCGCGCCGCGGGCGATCAGGGACCGGCTGCTGGCAGAGTCCGGCGATCTCGAGCGTGCGATCGCCGCATATCTCGCCGAGATCGGGATGCGGGTGCCGGCGGCGGCGCTCGCCATCGCCGGTCCGGTGGTCGGCGACGACGTGCAGCCCAGCAACCCGGCCTGGCGCTTCTCGGCCTCGGCGCTGAAGCGCGCGCTGGGGTTCGAGCGACTGGTGGTGGTGAACGACTTCCACGCGCTGGCGCTCGCGTTGCCGCGGCTCGCCGTTGCGGATCTGGCGACGGTCGGCGGGGGAAGCGTCCATCCGGAGGGACCCCGCGTCGTCATCGGCCCTGGCACCGGGCTCGGCGTCGCCGCCCTCATCCGCCATCGCGGCGTTTGGCTTCCCGTCGCCAGCGAGGGCGGGCAGGCGGGCTTCGCGCCGATGGACGACATCGAGGCCAGGGTCGCCGCGATCCTCGCCCGAACCGGCCAGGTGACGATCGAGCGGGTGGTCTGCGGGCCTGGCTTGCTGGCGATCGACCAGGCACTCGCCGAGATCGAGGGCGGAACCTCTCAGCGCACACGCCCGGAGGAGGTCTCTGTCGCCGCGTCGGCCGGCGAGCCTAGGGCTTCGCGGGCGCTCGACCTGTTCTTTGCCGCGCTCGGCGCCGTGGTGGGCGATGCCGCGCTCTACTTCTGCGCGACCGGGGGCGTATTCCTCGCCGGCGGCATCTTGCCGAAGCTGCTGGGGCCGCTCCGCGCCAGCCGGTTCCGGGCCCGGTTCGAGGACAAGCCGCTGGTTCCCGACCTCATGCGCGGCATTCCGACGGCTGTCATCATCCGCCCCTATCCTGGCCTGATCGGCGCCGCGGCGGCACTGGAAGACGCTTCGAGCGGGTAGCCGTAGCCGATCTGTAAGACTCCCGCGCTAGTCTCACGGCACCCTCGGCGGGTCTGGACGAGTCGTCTCGTCGGGCCGGTTGGGGGAGCGTTGGAGGATTGCTCCGCTCGCAGGCGATGCCGCCTTCCGGGCCTGCGTCCTCGAGGGAGGCGCGGGGCTTGGCTGGTTTCCTGTTCCTTCATCGGTTCGCGCTGGCGATGGTTGCGGTCTTTCTCGCGGCCATTCCTGCTGGCGCCGAGCGCCCGATGCACATCGTCGGGTCGACGTTTCTCGAGCCCTATGTCCAGTCGGTGGTCGCCAGGCTGGTCGGCGAGGGAGCGATCCCCGTGCCTACGGCCGCTCATGGCGGTACCGGTCCCGGTGTCGCCAGCTTCTGCCATGCCTCCGGCAATGAGGGACCTGACGTCGTCGCGATGTCCCGCCGCATGCGTCAGGTCGAGTTCGACCTCTGCAAGGAGAACGCGGTCGACAAGATCATCGAGATCCAGCTCGGCGTCAGCGCGCTCGCGCTGGTGGGTCTCAAGAGCGGCCCCGGCTTCGATCTCGCGCTCCATGACCTCTACCTCGCGGTGGCAGCGGAGTTGCCGGTCGAGAGCGAATTCGTTCGAAATCAGCTGACGACCTGGAAGTCCATCGATCCTCACCATCCCGATTTGCCGATCCACGTCCTCGTCCCCGCCTCAGGGCTCGGCTCGCGTGGGTTCTTCGAGGACCGCTTCCTCGAGGCGGCCTGCCGGAAGATCCCGCAGATCAAGGCCATTTTCGCTGCGGCGGAGCGGGCCAGGCAATGCGTCACGCTTCGCCGCGACGGCCGCATCAGCGAGATCGGCCTGCCCTATGCCCGCAATCTTCGGAACGCGATCGAGAAGGCCCGGCCAGGCACGGTGGCGATCGTGCCGCTGACCTTCGCCGAGGAGATGCTCGATCTGGTCAGGATTCTTCCGCTCGACGGCGAGCTGCCGACACCGGCCGCGATCGCCAGTCGCAGCTACGACTTCATCCGGCCGCTCTACATATACGTCAATCGCGACAGGGTGCGGAGCTTTGCCGGCGTCGGCCCGGTCGCGGGTCTCCGCGAGTTCATCACCGAACTCACGCGCGAGGAGACGATCGGGCGCGGCGGCTATCTCGAGAAGGACGGTCTGGTTCCGCTCCGCGCCGATCAGAGGCGAGCGGTTCGCGACGCCGCGCTCGGCCTCACGATCGTCCAGCGATGAGGGATGAGCCGTGACGGCGGTCCGGATCGTAGCGCAGGTCGGCCTGACGCTGGTGTTGCTCATGGTTGCCACCTCTGCTGACGCCCAGAGGGGCCCGCGCGATCTCATCCGCGACGAGCCGACGGCGATCGGCGAGATGATGGGGGCGGCGTGGACGGCCCTCGCCCGGGTCGGTTACGCAGCCGGATCCGTGATGGGAACGCTGCTGCCGCCGACTCCCGGCGACCTTGCCGCGTCGGCTAGGAACGACGACGCGACCGAGCTGTCCCGCCTGCTCGGGCTTGCCGGCTACAAGCTGAAGGAGATCGACAACGAGATCGGGATCATCCCTTCGCTCTCTTTCAAGTTCGCGATCGCGCGCGAGCTCACCGAGGCGGACAAGGACTACCTCGACGAGCAGCTGGAGCTCTCATACCTCCAGCACCCGAGCATCTACTCCGATCTTCAACGCGCCATCGTGCGTACGGTCGCGGCGATCAACTCCGCCGGCGGCATGCAGGTCTCCGACCTCAAGGTGGCTCTCCTCCCTCTGCCGAAGGTCGCGTTCACCGTCTCGCCCACCGAGAGTGCGCTGGGCGAGGAAGCGAGCACGCTGATGCGGGCGATCCACAGGGTCGACCGGCGGGTCCGGGCGATTGCCGTGACCGGTCTGCGCGAGGGCCCTGCGGTCACCGCCAGCGCTTCGCCACGCACGGCGCCGGCGTCCATGACGGCCGGCACGTCCTACGCGATGATCATCGGCGTCGCGCTGGCGATCCTGGCGGGCCTCGGCCAGTTCTTCATCGGCATGAAGCTGCTGTCCACATATCTCAAGGAGGCGGCGAGCGACCGCGTCCGCCAGATGGCCGGAAAGCTGGCGCGCCACCCGGCGCTGATCTCGCTCCTCGGGCTCGCCGCCGGTGTCGTGACCCAGAGCACGAACGCCGTGACCGCGGCCGCCACCGGCCTTGCGACGGTCGAGATCATCACTCTCCGGCAGGCGTTTCCGCTGATTGCCTGCGCCAGCATAGGGACCTCGGTCCTGGTGTTCTTGGCGGCGATCGACATCAGGGACGCCATCTTCGCCGCGACGGCGATCTGCGGCGGCTTGTTTTTCGCCGGGCTGGATCAGTCGAAGCGCTACCGTGCCGTCGTCGGTGCGTTTCTCGCCCTGATCCTGATCATCACCGGTATGGCGCTGGTGACGTCGAGCGCTCGTGCTCTTCGCGAAGTCGCTGAGATCCGGGACCTGGTCGTTGTCTTGTCCGGCTCGGCCATCGGCGCCTTCTTGGTCGGTGCTGCGCTGACCCCGATCGTCCAGACCGCCAAGACCGTGGCCGTGATCGTCGCATCGCTCGCCGCGGCCGGTCTGGTCGCGCCGGCCGATGCGATCCTCGCCGTGGTCGGTGCCAACCTCACCTCGGCGACGAACATTGCGTTCATGTCCGCTCGCGTCTCTCGCAAGGGGCGAGCACTGGCGCTCTATCAGGCCTTGCTCAAGGTCCTGGGCTCGCTCCTCATCTTGCCGGTCGTTCCGGTTCTCTCGGTGGTGGCGCCGGATATTCTGGACAGCCTCGGCACGTTTCATGCGGCGCTCATGGTCGCGGTCGCCTACCTGGCGATGCAGGTCGGGGCTTTCGCAGCCACCTTGCCCTTCGAGGCGTGGATCGAGCGGAAGATCCTGGACATCGTCGGCCGCGACGACCCAAGCGAGCTCGGCCGCCCGCGTTTCATCAGCGCCGAGGCACTCCGAGACCCAGCGACGGCGACAGTTCTCGCCTTTCGCGAGCACCTCGGTGCCCTGGCTGGGCTTCCTGCCCATCTTGACGGTGTGCGCGAGGGCGGCGTGGGCGGGGCGGAGGTCGCCCGCGCTCTCGGCGAGGGGGCGGCCTCCCTCCTCAAGGCGACCGACGACTTCCTGCGCGTCCTCAGCCAGGAAGCCAACGACCAGTCTCTGCGCGACAGGGTCAACTCCTTGCAGAGGCTGAACGGCCTTGCCGTCTCGCTGCAAGAACAGGCTCACGAACTCGCCGCAATCGCCTCCGGCCAAGGCGCAAGTACGCCGGAAGCCGCCGCCCGTCTGGCCGCGATCGTCGAAAGCGCTCATCTTCTGCTGGATGCATTCGTCGGCTTCACCCAGGAACCCGACGGGATGGGCCGGGAGATGCTTGCGGCGCTGACCGGAGATCGCGCCACGGTCATGGAGGGGGTGCGGCGCGCGGTGACGTCCGGCGGTGAGGCGGAGTCCGACGGCCAGCGGGTACTGTTCGATGCCTGCCTCTGCTTCGAGAGGATGGTCTGGCTGATGCGGCGCTACGTGATGGTGTGCGACGAGCCCAGTTCGCCCTACGTGATTGAACGGGCTGAGGAAGCCGTGGCGACGGCTGCCGACTGAGACCTCCCCCGGCGAACGGAGATTTGTGTCAATTTTTTGACAGTATCCTTGCCGCCGTCCCGGCCTTCGGGCATCGTTCCGAGAGAAGACAAAGCCTTGGGAGGAAAAAATGGCGCGTAAATTGGTGGCGTTCGGACTGGCTCTCGGCGCCGCGGCGCTGCTCGGCGCGGGTGAGCCCAAGGCCCAGCTCAATCTCTATTGCACCGTCCAGGAAGAGTGGTGCCGCGAGATGGTGACGGCGTTCGAGAAAGAGACCTCGATCAAGGTCAACATGAGCCGCAAGAGCTCGGGCGAGCTCTACGCTCAGGTCAAGGCCGAGGCGTCCAACCCGAAGGGCGATATCTGGTGGGGCGGCACCGGCGACCCGCATCTGCAGGCCGCCGAAGAAGGCCTCAGCGAGGAATACACCTCCCCGATGATGTCGCAGCTGCAGGACTGGGCCGTCCGCCAGTGGGAGCAGTCGAAGAAGCGCACCGTGGGCGTCTATGCCGGCGCGCTCGGCTACGGCTTCAACACGCAGCTGATCGCCAAGAAGGGCATTCCCGAGCCGAAGTGCTGGGCCGACCTCTTGAACCCCAAGCTCAAGGACGACGTCCAGGTCGCCGACCCGAACTCTTCGGGCACCTCCTACACCATGCTCGCCACCATGGTTCAGCTGAAGGGCGAGACCGAAGGCTTCGACTATCTGAAGAAGCTGCACGCCAACATCAACCAGTACACCAAGTCGGGCGCCGCGCCCGCCAAGGCGACCAGCCTCGGCGAGACCGCGGTCGGCATCGTCTTCATGCACGACATGGTGACCATGGTGGTCGATGGCGGACCGGTGAAGGTGGTCGCCCCCTGCGAGGGCACGGGCTACGAGATCGGCTCGATGACCCTGATCAAGGGCGCCAAGAACATGCCGCTGGCGAAGAAGTGGTACGACTGGGCGCTGACTCCTGCCGCCCAGGAGCTGGGCGCCAAGGCGAAGGCCTACCAGGTTCCCTCGAACAAAGGCGCCAAGACCCCGCCGCAGGCGCCTGACCTGAACGCGATCAAGCTGATCAACTACGACTTCGCCAAGTACGGCTCCTCGGCCGAGCGCACGCGCCTGCTGGCGAAGTGGGACAAAGAGGTGAAGGCGCTGCCGAAGTAAGGCAACCCGCCCGTCCACGACGGACGTCGTGAAAGACCGCATCGCCGCGCCCTGGCTGGCCATTGGCTGGCTGGGCGCGGTTCTTCTTCCCTGGCACATGATCGATGCCGGGTTTTTCGCGTTCGGATGGCTGAAGGGATATCCGGGTCCGGAGAGCGGTCCTGCGATCTGGCAGATCGCCGTCGCCGGGGAATGGTGGCTGCTGCCGTCCCTGCTGCCGCTGCTGGTGGCAACCTGGGCGGTATGGCGCGGAGACGAACGGATGCCGGACCTGCTGGTCCAGGCCGGCATCATCGGCATCGTGCTGGCCCTGCTCCAGGGCTTCCTGATCGACCATCGCGGCTGGACGCTGTCCATTCTCGGGGCTGGCGGGTCGAAGCAGGCCGGCATGGGCTATGGCGCGCTGGCCCTCTGCCTCAGCTACCTGATGATGATGTGCCGCGGCTTGGCGCTTCGCGGGTTCTGTCGCGGCGACACTTTCGTCGTCGGCTCAATCGCGCTGGTGGTGGCGCTGATTTCGCTCTTCGTGCTGTTTCCGGTCCTGACCATCCTTGCCAGCGCCTTCCAGGACAACCAGGGCAATCTCAGTTTCCCGTCGTTCTGGGAGAAGGTCACCGAGTCCTCGATCTGGGGTCTCGACTGCCTCACCTCGAATCTCCGCTGCGGCGTCGCCTGGAACACGCTGTTCCTCGCCATTCTCACCGGTGCCGGCACGACGCTGCTCGGCCTCGCATTCGCGCTGATCGCTGTCCGCTCGGGCTTCCGCTTCAAGGGCCTGCTCCGCGTGATGAGCGTGCTTCCGATCATTACGCCGCCCTTCGTCATCGGACTCGCCGTCATCCTTTTGTTCGGCCGCGCTGGCCTGGTCTCGACCTTCCTTTACGAGTGGTTCGACGTGCCGCGGAGCCGGTGGATTTACGGGCTCACCGGCGTCTTCCTGGCCCAGCTTCTCGCCTTCACGCCGATCGCGTTCCTGGTGCTCATCGGCGTGGTGCAGGGCATCGCGCCGTCGCTCGAGGAGGCGGCGCAGACGCTGCGCGCCAGCCGCTGGACCACCTTCCGAACGGTGACCTGGCCGCTGCTTCGCCCGGGCCTCGCCAATGCGTTCCTGCTCGGCTTCGTCGAGAGCCTGGCCGACTTCGGCAACCCGTTGGTGCTCTCCGGCAATTACGAGCTGCTGTCGATCAAGGTGTTCTTCGCCGTTGTCGGCGCTGCCCATGACCAGGGCCGCGCCGCCGTGCTCGCGCTCGTGCTGCTGGTGTTCACGCTGGGCGCGTTCTATGCCCAGCACCGCTGGCTCGGGCGCGCCTCATATACGACCGTCACCGGCAAGGGCGACACCGGCCTGCCGATGCCGCTGCCGAAATGGGTCGAGCGGATCTCCTACGGCGTCGTCATCCCCTGGATGGCGTTCACCTTCGTCATCTACGGGATGATCCTCGCCGGCGGACTGGTGAAGGCGATGGGGCGCGACCACACGCCGACGCTCGAGCACTTCCTCACCGGTTTCCGCATCGACTTCACCAGCCCGCATCCCTTCGCCGGGTCGGCCTGGACCTCGTTCTGGACCACGCTGGAGATTTCGCTGCTGGCCGCACCGCTTACCGGCGTGATCGGCCTGCTCACGGCCTATCTCCTGACCCGCCAGAACTTCGCCGGCAAGCGCGCCTTCGAGTTCGGCACCATGCTGAGCTTCGCCATTCCCGGCACGGTCATCGGCGTCAGCTACATCCTGGCGTTCAACGTGCCGCCGATCGAGCTGACGGGAACCGGCGTGATCCTGGTCATCTGCTTCGTCTTCCGCAACATGCCGGTGGGCGTGCGCGCCGGCATCGCGACATTGAGCCAGATCGACAAGTCGCTGGACGAAGCCTCTCTGACCCTCGGTGCCCGCACCTTCACCACCATCCGCCGCGTGGTACTGCCGCTGCTGCGGCCGGCACTGGTGGCGGCGATGGTGTACAGCTTCGTCCGCGCCATGACCGCGGTGTCCGCCGTCATCTTCCTGGTCACCGCGCAGTACAACATGGCGACCGCCTACATCGTCGGCCGGGTCGAGGCCGGCGAGTTCGGCCTCGCCATCGCCTATTCCTCGGTCCTGATCGTCGTCATGATCGGCGCCATCCTCCTGATCCAGCTCGTGGTCGGCGAGCGGAAGCTCGGTCGGCGCTCCGCCGACGTCAGTTTGGCAGCCGGCGGCTGATGTTGGGGGAAACGCAGAAATGATGAAGCGCTCGGTCCCGGCCTCGGTCCAGTTCCGCTCGGTCGTCAAGAAGTACGGCTCGGTCGTCGCCGTCGACGACGTCTCCTTCACCATCGAGCCGTCCACGCTGGTGACGTTGCTGGGGCCGTCGGGCTGCGGCAA
>CAMDFP010000089.1 GCA_945897335.1 Asaia bogorensis
GTCACCGCATCGCCGGCACCGGCGGCGTCCCCGTCCACGACAGGCGCGGCCAGCTGAGCTATGTGCGGCAGGAACTCGCGCATCAGCTCGGCCAGCAGGGACATCATGTCGCCGCTCGCGTCTCCCGGCGCTTCTGCAGCCGCGGGCGCGGGTGCCGCGGCATGTCCGCCGCGTTCGCTCTGCAGGCGGTCGAGCTCGACCAACAGCTCCGGCGGTGCCGGCACGTCCTCGCGGCTGGCGGTGACCTGGGGCAGCATGTGACCGAGCTGCCCGACGGCGAGCGCGAGCCCCTGGACGAGGTCGGCATCGAGCGCGACGCCGTGATCGCGCACGAGCCCGAGCAGGCTCTCGGCGCGGTGGGCGAGCCCTTCCATGCCTTCGAGATCCATGGCGCGGGCGAGGCCCTTCAGCGAATGAAAGCCCCGGAACAGCTCGGCGACCTGGGAGGCATCCAGCGGATTGGCCTGGGCCTCGTCGATCAGCCGGTCGGCCGTGGTCAGATGCTCGTCGGCCTCGCTCTGAAACTCCGCCCAGAAGTGATCGAGATTCGACGCCACCCGCTCACTCCCGGGCCGAGGCGACGCGGTGCGACAGCATCGCCAGCTTCCGCCCGATCCTCTCGAGATCGAGGACCTGGGTCGCGACCCCGGCGGCGATGGCGGCCGAAGGCATCCCGCCGACAACGCAGCTCTCCGGCGTCTGCACCAGCACGGGCCGGCCGCGGCGACGAAAAGCGGCCGCGCCGATGGTGCCGTCGCTGCCCATGCCGGTCAGGATCACAGCGACGGGGCAGCGCGCCGTCAGAGCCGCCGACTGCAGCAGCAGATCGCCGGACGGATGCACGAAGCCCGGCCCGGAACTCGCTCTCAGCTCGAAACTGCCGCTGCGACCCAGCGCGACGACCGCGTCCCGTCCGCCGGGGAGGATGGTCACGGTCCTGGGCGGCAGCGGCGCATTCATGACGCCTTCGCGGACGTCGAGTCCGAGGTCGAGCGCCAGATGCTCGGCAAGGCTGCGGGTGAACAGCTCGGGCATATGCTGCGCGATCACCACCGGCGGCTCGACCTGGCCCATGGCGCCGAGAAGAACCGGAAGCGCCTGCGGCCCGCCGGTCGAGGCGGTGATGGCGATCAGGTCGGTCACTTGCGAGGTCGCGTCGGCTGTTTCCTCTGGCCTGATCTCGGGCAGGACGACCGGAGCCGCCGGCGGAGCCGTCCGCCATTGGCGCAGGCGAACGCGCAGCTCGGCATCGAGCTGGCCGAGATCGGTGTCGGCGAAGGCGGTGGACTTCGAGATGAAGTCGGCGGCACCGGCGCGCAGCGCCTTCAGCGTGGCGATCGCTCCCTCCTGGGTCGAGGCGCTGACCATGATAACGCGCGGTGCAGGCGCCACTTCCCGGACGATGCGGCGTGTCGCCTCGATGCCGTCGACCTCCGGCATGACGATGTCCATGGTGACGACGTCGGGCTTCAGCTCCTGGGCCAGCCGGATCGCCTCGCGGCCATTGCGCGCCTCGCCGACCACGCGGATGTCGCCGTCGGCCTCGATGATCTTGCGGAGCGCGATGCGCATGAAGCCGGAATCGTCGACGATGAGCGCACGGATCGGCGGCAGGACCGGTGTCGCGCTCACGGTCCGGCTCTCCCGGCAGCCGTCTCGATCAGCCGCCTGGCCGAGAGGATCCAGAACGGCTGGTCGCCGCGACGGCCGATGCCGACGACCGGGCCGCGATCGCCGGCGATCTCATCGATCGCGCTCTCCGGGACCGCGATCAATTGCTGCAGCCGGTCGATCGCCAGCGCATAGCCGTGACGGCCGAGGCGCGTGACCAGGCAGGCGCCGGGCGTGTCCGCGGGCCCGGTTGCACGCAGCTGCGGGCGAACGTCGATCAGCGGCACGACCGCGCCCCCGACCTCGATCGCGTCGGTGAAGTCGTGCTTGCCCGGCGGCACGCGGATCGGCTGGCGATATTCGATGACGCGCTCGACGTCCTCGACAGGCAGCGCGCAGGCCTCGCCCGCCGCGGTGAAGATGACGAGCCGGCGCGTCGGCACGGCTTCGACGGCGGCAGCGGCCCCGTTGCCGTCGCCGCGAAAGCGCGCCCGGATCGCTTCGGGCACCAGCCGGTCCGGGTCGAGCGGCAGGATCACGCTGCCGTCGTCGTCGACATGGCCTTCGCTGGCCTCCGCCTGCAGCCGGAAGCGACGGACGTCGATGACCTGATCGGCGAGGAGCGCCAGCCGGCCGCCGTCGCGCGCCAGGACGATGAAGACGCCCGAGGTCGTGGCCGGGGCATCGAGCAAGGCCGAGAGCGAGATCACCGCCAGCGGCGCGCCGCGAAGATAGCTGAAGCCGACCAGCGCCGCCGGCGCTGCGGGCATCGGCCAGATCTCGCCGCTGGGCGCGATCTCGCGCACGGTTGCGATCGGCAGGCAGTAGCGCTGGCCGCCGACTCCGACGACGACGAACGGATCGGTGCGCAGCTCCGGCGCCGGGGCAGACTCTTCCGCCTCGCCGACGGTGCCCGGATCGCCGGCCCCTTCGGCCGGCGCGCCCGTCCGGATCTCTTCGGCGGCGATGATGGTGATCTCCTGCTCGCCGAATCCGCCGTCCGGCACCAGCGCATGCACGCGCCCGACCCTGGCCGCGATCCGTCCCGATCCGGTGTCGAGCACCATGATCTGACCGCTCTTCTCCGCCGTGCGGTCGGTCGGGCGGCCGTCGAGCCACGCGCCGAAATCGAGCAGCGGCATGATGGCGCCGCCGACCGACACCAGCCCTTCGACCGCCATTGGCGCGAACGGCACCAGGGACACCGGCGACAGCTCGCCGACGCTGTGGACGCGGCTGGCGTCGACGGCGCAGAGCCGTCCCTCGACCTCGAACAGCACCGAGGCCATGCCGGTCATGCGACGGGCCTCCGGCTGTGGATGATCGCCGTTCCGCTCCATTGCGAGGCGTAGCGCAGCGGGTCGGCGAGAGAGTCGGTCGGCCCGAGGAGAAGGCAGCCGCCCGGGCGAAGCGCGCGATGCAGCCCGTCCTGGGCTTGCCGTACCGCCTCTCCCGTCAGGTAGATCAGCACGTTGCGGCAGGCGACGACGTCGCACTCGGCCGTCGGCAGCTGCGGATCGAGCAGGTTGAAGCGCGCGAAGCGCACGAAATCACGCAGCTCGTCATGAACCCGGCGCGAGGCGCCGTCGGCGGTCAGCGGAAAATAGGTCAGCAGCTCCGGCGGCACGTCGCGGAATGAGGAGAGCGCGCCCATCCCGTAGACGCCCGCGGTCGCTACATCGAGAGCACGGCCGGAGATGTCGGTGCCGAGCACCTCGACCGTCCAGCCCGGCAACGGCCGCACCCGTCCCTGCGCCATGATGCCCTCGCCGGCATCATGCAACGCCAGCAGTGCAATGACGGCGAGCGAGTAGGCCTCCTCTCCCGTCGCGCAGCCGGCCGACCACAGGCGGAGACGGCGGCGGCCGGACACCCGTGCCGCCTCGATCAGCCGCGGCAGCATCGCGGTGCGCAGGAGGTTGAGCTGCGTCGGGTCGCGAAAGAAGAAGGTCTCGTGCGTCGTCAGGCTCTCGATGATGAGCTGCAGCTCGGGATGCAGCGATCCTGGGCGACGGATGCGCCGGAGCCACTCGGCGAGCGTCAAGTCGTCGGAGCCTGCGAACAACCGCTCGAGCTTGGCCGCGACGGCGCCCGAGACCTGCACGCCGGCGGCACGCTCGACCTCGACGGCGACCTCGGCGAGCGAGCGGGGCGCACGGACAGCCGTCGGCGCCGAAGCTACCGGCATCGTGGGCGCCGGATCCTCGCCGGCAAGGCTGCGGCGATGGGCTTCCATCGCCTCCCGCAGCTGCCGCAGGGTCTCCTCGATCGTATCGAGCATGCCAGCCGTCCTCTAGCCCGCGCGAACGCGGCTTAGGTCAGGTAGCGCGCGCCACCGTGAACTGATCGGCCTGGAGCCGCGTGCGCTCGGCGAGCTTGGAAAGCTCGAGCATGGTCGCGGTGATCTCCTCCGCCGCGGTCGCGTTCGACTGGCCGATGCGGGTGAGCTCGCGCACGTTCACGTCGATGCCGCCGACGGTGACCTGCTGCTCTTCCATCGCGGTCGCGATCGAGCCGATCAGCGTGTCGCTGGCACGAACCGCCTCGGCGACCTTGGTCATGCTGGCCTTGACGTTCTCGGCGAGATCGACGCCGCCCTCGGCCTGCTTGGCGGCCTTCTGCGTCAGCTCGGCGATTTCCTGCGCCAGCGTGCCGGTATGCTCGGCGAGCTTGCGGACCTCCTCGGCGACCACGGCGAAGCCGCGACCGTGCTCGCCGGCACGCGCCGCCTCGATCGCCGCGTTGAGCGCCAGCATGTTGGTCTGGCTCGCGATGCGCGCGATCGCATCGGTGATCTTGCCGATCTGCGCGCTCGACTTGGCGATCTCGCCGACACCGTCGACCATCGCCTGCACCAGCGCGCGCCCCTCGGTGACGCGGTCGGCGGCGTTGCGGACCTTCTGGCTCGCCTCGACCGTGCCTTGCGCGACGCCGGAGATCGCCTGAGCGCTCTGACTGAGAGCGGCAGCGGCCTGGCGTAGCGCATCGAGCTGGGTCTGCGAGCCGTCGGAGACCTGGCCCACGGCGCTGCTGGCCTGGCTCGCCGCCGAGGCGACCTGGCGGGCGCCCTGCGTCACCTGCTCGACCAGTGCCTGGGTACGGAGCGCGTTCTCGCGGAACACCTGGGTCGCACGTGCGATGTCGCCGATCTCGTCACGCGAGGAGAGCGCCGGGATCTCGACCGCGAGGTCGCCGGCGGCCAGCTGCTTCATCACCCCGGTGATGCGCTGGATCGGACCGCCGACATGCCGCGCCACCATCCACGCCTGGGTCAGGAACACCGCCAGCAGCACGAAGCCGCCGACGAGAAGGGCAAGCTTCAGCGTCTCCTCGCGCACCGCCTCGGCCAGGCTTTCGAGCGACCAGCCGGTCATCAGGTAGCCGACATGCTGGCCGCCGAGGACGACGCGCGATGCGACCTCGACCTGCGTGTCCCGGCTCGACACCACCGTCTCCGCCGCGTCGAGCCGCGCCTTGTCGCGCGTGAGCGCGGCGCGGAAGTCGGTATCCCCGGCGCCGAAGGAGTAGATCCGGTTCATGTCCTTGTCGTAGGCCTCGAGCCTCGACATCGTGTTCTCGAAGGCCTGGACGAATGTCGCGACCCGGCGCTGCATCATCGCCTGCTCGCGGAGATGCACGGCCGCCGCCGCCTCGGTCGCCATCAGCCGATGCGACAGCGTCGAATCCCGCATCGCCTGTTCGACGGCGCGATCTCGCTGGGCCGAGACCATCGCCGCCCCGAGCGCGACGACGCCGAGGCTGACGGTGACCAGCATCGCCACGGTGAGGCGGCGGCCGATGGTCCAGCGGAATCGACCGAACCAGCCGGCGGGGCGCCGCTTGGGGCTGGCCGCGGCGGGGGTCTCCGCAAGGCCGGGGGTGTCCTGGCTGACTGCCGTCATGGCCTGGCCTCTATGGGGTGACGGTGATGGTGAGCTTCTTCGAGACGACCGCCGGCAGGTGCGGGATGTGCTGATAGTCGCCGATCTGGAGGATCAGCGTATGCGTGCCCGGCGGTAGCGTGATCTGCGCCTCGGTCTGGCCGTTGCCGAAATCCAGCGCGGTCGCATCGTTGGGAATCAGCGAGCCGGACGGGATCGCCTCGCGGTCGATCAGCAGGTGGAAGTGGCCGGTGTCCGGCCAGTCGACCAGCGCCGGGGCGACGCCCATGCCGCGGAGACCGAACTTGACCGTGAACGGACTCTTCACCGAGGCGCCCTCGGCGGGCTCGATGAAATAGGCCTCCGCACCGGCCGGCGCCGCGATCTGCGCCTTCGCCGGAAGGCCGAAGAAAACCAGCATCGCCGAAAGGGCGATGAGGACCCGCTTCATGATTGCCGCTCCCCCCGAGAGCCGATTTTCGGCCGATTTCTTCTGCTCAAACTGTATCGGGACGGCGCAGGCGAAGCAATGGCGGCGTCACGGAAACGTCGGGTTTCCGTAGGGATAGAACCGCTTCAGGTCGGCATGCTCGTAAGGCAACGCCTCCAGCCGGATGGTGCCGAGGAAGGGCTCCAGCGGCTCGACCAGCAGGATGGTCTTGGCCCAGCCATTGTCGTCGAAGCCGCGGCGGAAATGCGCACGGGACTTGATGGCGATGACGTCGAAGCTGTCGGGCTCAAGGCCGGCCTCTCTGAGGGTATCGACCTCCATGATCTGCACCAGGTAGGGGCTGAGAACGACGACGTTGCCGCGTTCGATCTCGACCGCGACCCAGCGCTGGCCGGGGCCGTTCCGCCGGCCCTGGGTGTCGAGGATGTAGCGGACCTTGCCCTTGATCGGCACCGGGGCGCCGGCCGATACGTCCAGCTTGCCGCCGACCGCCATGTCGACGGCGTCGCCGACCTTGACGCTGGCCAGCTTCGCGCAGGCCTCCTCGTCGGCGAGCGTCGCGATCAGTGTCTTGGAGAGGCCCTGGGCGATCACCTGCTCGAGCAGCCAGGTGCCGGCGCCGGAGCGGTCGCTGTGGTCGGCCAGCACCACCGGCGTCTTCCCCGCCTCGCAGGCCTTCTTCGCCAGCGCCACCCCGTCGGGCATCGGGTAGATTTTCGCCGCCTTCACCAGGTCTTCGCGCTTGCGCCACGTGAACTCGGCGATGTCGTCGGCGATCTGCTTGGCAAGCTCGGGATTGCTATTGGTCATCGTCTGGATGGTGATGCCGAAATCGACGACGTCCGACCACGGGAAGCTGAACATGACGTTGACGTAGGTATCGGGCTCGCGCGCCTCCCAGGTCAGCGCCCGCTGCACCAGGTCCATCCAGGGCGACGCCCCGGTCCACTGCATCACCGTCGGCGTGGCGATCGGCACCTTGAGCGTGACCGTCGCCGGCTTGTAGTCGCCGCGGATCGCACGGACCAGCATGCGCGCCGCGCGCTCGCCCTGCAGATACTCGTCGTAATGCGGGAAATACTTCACGCAGAAGGCCATGTCGGCGGCTTCCAGGAACTCCTTGTCCTCGTTGGCGTGCGGGTCGAAGGTGCCGACGATGACGGCCTTCTTGCCGACCACGGCGCGCACGCGGCGCGCCATCTCTGCCTCCGGCTTGGCGACGCCGCGGACGGCCATGGCGCCGTGGACCGCCATGTAGACGCCGTCGAAGGGTCCCTGCGCCTTCAGCTCCGAAATCATCTTGCCGAGAAAGCGCTCGAACGCCTCGGTGGTGACCCAGCCGGACGCGGTGCCGCGCTTGGGGAACAACGGCGACTCGATGCCGACCAGCTCGACCCCGTCGAACTCGCGCGCAACCTTGACGAAGCCGCCGATGTAGGAGCGCGGCTGCGAGCCCAGCAGCGCTTCGTCGCGGGCCGGCGATCCCTGGTAGATGAAATCGTCCACCGTGGTGTCGGAGGCGAGGAAGGTGACGGTCTCGTGGCTGAAGTGCAGCACGGCGATGCGCATGGGAGCTGTCTCGATCTTGAGGGAGGAAGGCGGACGAGGCTGACACTCGCCCGCGGGCAATTCAAGATTCGCCGTAGGTCGCCGGATCGAGGCGATAGGCGAGTCCGCGCCAGGCGGCGTCGCCGCGGTCCCGGCGCCGGCGGTTCCCGGCGGCGATCTCGCGGTAGAGACGGAGCGCCGCAACGTCGTCGAGGCCGCCTGTGTCCTCGCCCAGATGCTCGGCGAGCAGCTCGCAGCGCAGCGCACGGACGACCTCGGGTGCCCAGAACGAGGCGTTCAGCTCGGTATGGCCGAACAGCGAGAAGGCATGGAGATTTGACGAGCCGATCGTCGCCCAGGCGTCGTCGACCAGCATCGCCTTGGCGTGGACATAGACATCGGCGCGGCCGCCATCGCGCGGTACCGCCATACCCGCGAGCGTGAAGTGCGGATGACGGGCGAGTGCGGCGAGCCGGTCGAACTGCGGCTTCCGCTCCGGCACGTGCCGCGCCTTCCGCACATGATCCTCCGGCACGCCGGGCACCAGGCAGACGACCTCGACGCCGCGCTCGAGCGCCACGTCCAGGCGGGCGAGGATCGGCTCGATCGCGATCGACTGGTGCTCGAGATAGATCGACCGCCGGGCCGCGTCGATCGCCAGCAGGTACTGATCCAGGATCGACCGCTCGCCCTCGGCGATGGCGTGGGATCGCCCTCCCGGCGTCGCGCGGGGATTGGTGTAGAGGCCGGCGGGGATGCTGCGCTGGATCTGCACCAGGCTCTCGCCCCGCACGCCGGACACGCGTTCTGGAAACGGCAGGGCGTCGTCCGCGCCATGACCCCAGAGACCGTCGACGCGGTGACGCTCGCTCGCCTCGTTCCACCTTTGGACGAAGTTGTGGTGAACGTCGGTGGCCGACGGGCCTGCGACTTCGAGGTAGAGGTCGTGAAACTCCGAGCCGGTGAGATGGCCGGGCGTAGTCATCGCATGCTCGGTCAGGTTGATCCCGCCGACGAAGGCGGTTTCCGACGGCAGGCCGGCATCGATCAGCCAGCTTTTCTGGTGGTGGCAATAGACACCGTTCACGCGGTCCCAGCGGATGCGGAAGCGCGCGTCTCGCGCCCGCAGCATGGCGCGGTCGGCCTCGCTGCCGGCAAAGACGTAGCGGAAGCCGGCGCTCTCCGGATTGTTGCGCCAGAAGATGACGCGGACGTCGAGGCCGCGAGCCGCCGCCCGGTCCAGCTCGTCGAACAGCGAGCCGCGGCCGTCCGGCATCAGGAACGCCGGCGACAGGAAGGCGACGGTGACCCAGACGCTGCGCTCAGCCGCGTCCACCGCCTCGGCGATGCGCCTGAGCGTCGCCTCGCCGTCGATCAGCGGCCGCACATGATTGCCGGGGCGGACCGGATAGGCGCCCGACTCCGGAAACGGAATGTGCGGCGACGAGTGGGTCGCCGCCGGCCGGTCGTTCACGCGTAGCGTTGCCGGGCAATCTTCGCGCCCGCGCCCAACGCTTCCAGCTTCCTCATCGCGATCTCGCGGTCCATCGGAGCGAGGCCGCAATTGGTGCAGGGATAGAGATGCTGCTTCGGCACGTATTTGAGCGCGAGGCCGATGGTGTCCGCGACCTCCTCCGGCGTCTCGACCTCGTCGGAGGCGACGTCGATGACGCCGACCAGCACGTCCTTGCCTTCGAGCAGCGCCATCAGGTTGGGCGGCACCCGCGAATGCGTGCATTCGAGCGAGACCTGCTGGATGCGGCTCTTCGCCAGCGCCGGGAAGAAGGCTTCGTATTGCCGCCACTCGCCGCCCAGCGACTGCTTCCAGTCGATGTTCTGCTGGATGCCGTAGCCGTAGCAGATATGGACGCAGGTGGTGCATTTGAGGCCGTCGATCGCCCGGTGCAGGCATTCGATGCCCCAGGTCGATGCCTCCTCGGTGAAGGCGTTGAACGCCGGCTCGTCGAACTGGATGACGTCGACGCCGTCGGCCTCCAGCGCCAGCGCTTCCTGGTTCAAGAGCTCGGCGAAGGCCATCGCCATCGACTCGCGGTTGCCGTAGTAGCGGTCGGCGACCGTGTCGACGATGGTCATCGGCCCGGGCAGCGTGAACTTCAGCTTCTTCTTGGTATGCGCCCGCGCGAGGCGCGCCTCGGCCTGGTGCGCGCGGCCCTTCATCGTCAGCTTGCCGGTCACCTGCGGCACCATCGCGTCGTAGCGATTGTTGCGGATGCCCATCTTGACCTTGTGCTCGCGGTCGATGCCGTCGACGAATTCCAGGAAACCGTGGACGAAGTGCTGGCGCGACTGCTCGCCGTCGCTGACGATCTCGAGGCCCGCGTCCTCCTGCGCCTTCAGCCAGAGCAGGGTCGCATCGCGCTTGGCGATGTCGAGGTCGCGGCCTTGGGATTTCCATTGCGGCCAGAGCTTGTTGGTCTCGGCCAGCCAGAACGGCTTCGGCAGGCTTCCCGCCAGCGTCGCTTGGAACATGATGCCCTCCCTGGGTCGATTGCTTGCGGCATTTATAGCGGTCGTGCGCGCGGGCGCCATATCGATGCGGACGGCCGCCGACCGTGGACTATGCCGGCGCCCTGCGCTCCGCCGTCCGTACCACTGTCGGCTCTAGCGGATAGCGCCTTGCCGCGATACGCACTCGGGCGCGCCCGCCGCTACCCCAGCAGTTCGCCGAAGATGCCGTCGAGCCGGCGCGTCGTCGCCGTCCGCGAGTAGAGCGCCAGTGCCTGGCGCTGGCAGGTCGCGATCGCCGCCTCCAGGCTCGCCAGCGGCATCGCCCTCACCTCGGCCATGGCCTGCCCGATCTCCTCGATCGAGCAGGTCTCCAGGTATCGCCCGCTGCCCGCGGGAAGGTCGATGCCGCTCTCGCGGCTGACGATCGGATAGAGGCCGAGTTGCAGACAGGTTGCGGCCGAGCCCGACATGCCCTCGCTGGCACTCGGCAGGAGGAAAGCGGCGCAGCGGTCGGCCACCGCCTGGAAGCGCTGGGAATCCGTCGCCAGATAGCCATGGCGGCGGATGCGCGGATGGCCGTCCAGCGCGTCCGGGTAGAGGGCGGCGAAGTCCGCCTCCTGGTCGACCAATCCCACGATGTTGAGCACCAGGCGCTGGTCGGCCAGCACCGCCTCGATCGCGAGGTCGAGGCCCTTCAGCACGGCACCGAAGCTGTTGAGCCAGAGGAACTCGCGCTCGGCCGGGACCAGGCGATGACGCGGCTTCGGCGCCAGGATGCGTCCGGCGCAGACCGGGATCAGCGAGATCTTCGCCCGCCATTCCTCCGGGTATGTCGCGAGCGTCGCGCGGTTGCCGATCAGGATACCGCGGTCGGCGAGGCGGATCGCTTCCAGCTCGGCCTCGACCCCTTCGATCTGCCGCTTCGGCTCGTATGCGCCGCCGCGACGCGCGAGCAGGGCGGCGACACGCGCCGCCTCGGCGGCGTTCTGCACCGCCGGGTGCCGCCCGGTCATCCACTGGACCCGGAGCGCGCCGGCAGCGGCGCGGGCGCGGTGCCGCACGAGGTCGTCGTGAACGCCGAAGACCAGGTCGTAGGCCTCGCCCGGCGGCGAGGCGTCGCTGCCGATGTCGACCACGTCGAGGTCGAAGCCGCGGCCGAGCAGGATCCGGCAGACCTCGCGGGTATCGAGATAGGCGCTCTGGAACCCCAGCGCCGGATGATCGTCGGGCAGCAGCACCGGCGCCCGGTAGAACGACACCAGCGCGCGCCGGGCTGCGCCCGGCCGGGTGAGGCGGGCGACACCCGGGGAGAGCGTGAAGCCGATCGGGCCGAGCCCGGTCATGTCGACGGTACCTGTCGCGATCTCGGCGATGGCGCGGGCCGCTGCTCCGTCGTTTCCCCGGAGGAGAGCGGCGCGATAGGCGTCGTCGGCCTCCACCAGCCGGCCCTGGGCCCGGCACAGGTCGCCGACCCGCATGTGAAGGTCGGCGCGCTCGAAGGCGAGGCTGCGGGCGGCGAGCGCGGTGCGGAGCGCCAGGTCGCCGAGCCCGGCGGCCTCGACGATTGCGGCAAGCGCGAGAAGCCCGTCAGGATCCGCCTTGCGGCGCTCGTGGGCCCCGGCGAAGAGCGCCTGGGCGTCGGCTCTGCGGCCCTCGGCGAAGGCCCGGGCAAGGGCGTCCAGGTCCGCCGTCATTCGAGATGTCCGAGACGCCGCCGCACCTCGGCCTGCAGCGCCGGCACGATCTCGGCCTCGAACCAGGGGTTCCGCTTCAGCCAGAGAATGTTGCGCGGGCTCGGATGCGGGATCGGCCAGAACGCCGGCAGGTATTCGCGATAGGCCCGCGCGGTCGCCGCCAGAGTTTCCTTGCAGCGGGCGCCGAGGTAGTGCGCCTGGGCATATTGGCCGACCAGCAGCGTGAGCCCAATCTTCGGCATATGCCCGCGCACCTTCTCCTGCCAGGCCGGTGCGCATTCCGGCCGGGGCGGCAGGTCGCCGCCGCTGCCCTTGCCCGGATAGCAGAATCCCGTCGGCACCAGCGCGATCCGCTCGCGGTCGTAGAAGACCCCGCGATCGACTCCGAGCCAGCCGCGCAGCCGGTCGCCGGAGGGATCGTTGAAGGGAATGCCGGTCGCATGCACCTTCGTGCCCGGCGCTTGGCCCACGATCAGCAACCGGGCGCCCGCCCCCGCCTGCAGGGTCGGCCGTGGGCCCAGCGGCAGATGCGCCTCGCAGATCCGGCAGGCGCGGATCTCGGCGAGGAGCCGATCGAGACTTGCCGAACGCTGACTCATCGACCGGGCAATCTCCGGAACCTGATCTTGTGCTGATCGAGGACGGCATAGTGACCCGGCAAGCGCCACCCATGCCGATCAATCAGCTCGCCGACGCGGGCGAGGCGGGTCTCGCGATCGGCTGGGTCGATCCTGATCAGGACGACACCCGGCACGGCTAGGCCTCGGCGAACGACGAACTCGCCGAAATCCTTATCGTCGGTAAGGAGAAGCCGCCCCTCGGCGATCGCCCGGCCGACGACATGCTGATCGTCTACGCCGGCCGTGTCGTCCGGAACATAGCGTGTGTCGTATCCCTTCGTGCGCAGCAGCGCCACGAATCTCGGCTCGCAGCATTCGTCGACGAGAAAGCGGAGCACCTGCCGATCAACCGTAGGCGACCTCCTCGTCGGCGAGGTAGTCGGCGGCAAATGCCTGGGCGGCGTGGATGTCATCGAGGGTCAGCTGCGGGTGGTCCGCCAGCACCTCTCCCGTCGAGAGTCCGCCACCCAGCTTACGAAGGATGAGCTCGACGGTGATCCGTGTTCCCCGGATCACCGGCTTGCCCAGCATTACCGCCGGATCGGTCGTGATTCGTTCGTGAGCCATGGTCTTGCGCTTGCGATCATAGCGCAGGTCGGCCCCATGTGCGGGGGGCGAATCTCAGCGCCATCCTTGCACCCGCCGGCCCAGCTCGCGCCAGGGCTGGGGCTGCCAGTGGCTGCCCGCCTGGCCAGAGGGCGAAGGCAGGACGAAGATGCCGATCGCGCCGACCGTCGCCTCCTGCAGGCCATAGGCGAGGTCGCGCGTCGGCCGGTCGAGGAAGGCGGCGGCCGCCCGCTTGCTGGTGAAGGCGACCAGACGCGGCGACCATGTGCGGATCTTCGCCTCCAGCTGCGTCCGGTCCTCGTCGCAGAAGGCGATCTCGTCGTCGTTGCCGAAGCCGGTCTTGCAGATGTCGGTGAGGCCGCAGCCATGCCGCGGCAGCAGGGGAAACTCCTCCGGTGCCAGCCGCCGGGGCGTGATCCCGATCGCGTGCAGGGTCGGCCAGAACTTGTTCCCCGGCCGGGCGTAGTAGGCGCCCCGCTCCTTCGAGGTCCGGCCCGCCGCGGTGCCGCAGAACACGGCCAGCAGCCCCGGCTCCAGGACGTCCGGCAGGATCATCGCGCCAGGAGGTCGTCGACGAAGGCCGGCACCACCTGGCTCGCCGGCCCGTGGATCGCATGGGTAAAGTGGGACGCGCCCTCGGAGGGCTCCAGGTTGAGCTCGATCGAGGGGGTGCCGCGGGCCCGGGTCTCGGAGACGAAGCCCGCCGCCGGATAGACGTTGCCCGACGTGCCGATCGAGACGAAGAGGCCGGCGCGGTCGAGCGCGGCCCCGATCCGCTCCAGCTCCAGCGGCATCTCCCCGAACCAGACCACATGCGGGCGAAGCCCCGCCGCCCGGCCGCAATCTGGGCACCGCATGTCGCGCGAGAGGTCCTCATGCCAGACATGCACGGCCCGGCAATGCTCGCACTCGACCTTGAGCAGCTCGCCATGCATGTGGATCAGGGTCCGCGTGCCGGCGCGCTCGTGCAGGTCGTCGATATTCTGGGTCACCACCAGCACCTCGCCCGGCCAGTCGCGCTCGAGCCGGGCCAGCGCCAGATGCGCGGCGTTGGGCTGCACATTGGGGTTCAGGAGCCCGCGGCGGCGCTCGTTGTAGAAGGCGTGCACGCGCCGGGGATCCTTGACGAAGGCCTCGTAGGTGGCGACGTCCTCGATCCTGACTTTGGACCAGATGCCGTCCGAGTCGCGAAAGGTGTCGAGGCCGGATTCCTTGGAGATTCCGGCGCCGGTGAGCACGACGATCGACGAGCCCGGGTCCGGGCGGATCCGCTCAAGGTTCGAGGAGCGCATACTCGGCCTCGGGCGTGTAGATGGCGCCGCCGCGAGAGAGAAAGCTCGAGAACAGCGTGAAGGAGGTCACCCGGAAGGGCGCCAGCCGGAACAGATTGTAGTCGGCGATGAACTTGGCGACCCGGGCATCGGGGCTGCCGCTGAGCCGTGCCAGCGTCACATGGGGCGAGAACTTCCGCCCCTCCGGGTCGAGCCCGTGCCGGACCAGGGCCGACTCGACCTTGCCCTGAAGATGGCTGAGGGCCGGGTTCTTCTCGACCCCGGCCCAGAGCATCGTCGCCCGCTCGCGCGTTCCCCAGTGGCCGACCCCGGCCATGGCGACGTCGAAGGATTTGGCGACGATCCCAGACAGCGCCGCCATGATGTCCTCGGCCCAGCCGCCGTCGACCTCGCCGATGAAACGCAAAGTCAGGTGGAGTTTCTCGGGATCGACCCAGCGTGCACCCGGGACGCCGCCCGCAAGCAAGCCGAGACGCTCGCGAACGTCCTCGGGCAGCGGAATGGCGACAAAAAGGCGGGGCATGGGCGATGGTCCGGTGCTGACCGTTCTTAGCCCGACCGACCGCCCTCGCGCCAGTGGCTTGCGCGGCGAGCCCAATGGTAGCCTCGCGGCACCCTCTGGGAGGCGCCGTCGATGAAGCCGATCATCCGTCCTTCAGCTCCGCTGGCAGCGGATTCGATGCGCGCCGCGCTATCGACCTTCCTCGCCGTCTTTGCCGCCTTCGTCATCTTCGGCGCGCTGACCAAGCCCTCGGCCGCAGCCGCGGAGTGGCTGGGCCTGGCGATCCTGTTCGCCGCCGGGCTTTCCGCCTTCGCAGGGTTCATCCGCCGGCCCGACGCCGAGCGCCGGGTGCTGTCGGCGGTGCTGGACAACATGATCGAGGCGCTGGCGGTCCACGACCGGGAGAGCCGGCTGATCGCCTGGAACCGCAGCTATGCCGAGCTCTTCAAGCTGCCGCCGTCGCTGCTGGCCCAGCATCCGCCGATGTCGGAGATCGTCCGCCACCAGGTACGGTCGGGCGAGTTCCCTGACCTCCCCGGCGACACCGAAGACGCCAAGGTCCAGGCCCGCATGCGCCAGGTGCCGCCGCCGGAAAAGTCCTTCACTTTCGAACGCCAGCGCCCCGACGGCCGCTGGATCGAAGTCCGCGCCATCCCGCTGCCCGGCGGCGGTTTCGTCCGCACCTATGTCGACATCAGCGAGCGCAAGCGCTCGGAGGCGGCCAGGGCCGAGCAGGCCGCCCTTCTCGGCCAGATCATGGGCAACATCGACCAGGGCATCGTCGTCATGGACGGCGAGGACCGCCTGATCGCCTTCAACCGGCGCTACTCCGAAATGCTGGAGCTGCCCGAATCCTATCTCGCGACCAAGCCGACGTTGCAGCAGACCTCCAAGATCCTCGCCGACCGCGGCGAGTTCCGCGACCAGCCGACGCCGGCGGGATCCCTGACCCGGGACTGGCAGTCGCTCCTCGGCCAGCCCGCCGTCCAGAACATGCCGCGCACCTATCGGCGCCGTCGGCCCAACGGCGCCGTCCTCGAGTTCCGCAACGACCCGCTGCCGGGCGGCGGTTCGGTCAGGACGATCACCGACGTGACCGAGCGCGTGCGCTCGGAGGAGGCGCTGAAGAGCAGCGAGCGCATGCTGCACGCGGTCATCGACGCCATCCCGATCATGGTCAATCTCAAGGACCGCGAGCGCAAATACGTCATGGTCAACCGGGCGACGACGGAGCTCGCCGGGGTCGCGGCCGAGGATCTGCTCGGCCGCACCAGCTGGCCCGGCCGCACGGTCGACAACGTCTCGCTCACCACCAACCGCGACATCGTCGCGATCTCGAC
>CAMDFP010000090.1 GCA_945897335.1 Asaia bogorensis
TCAGCCTCCGCATCGATATCACCGAGTCGAAGACGCGCGAGACCGAGCTTCGTGCGGCGCGTGCCGTCGCCGAGCACGCGTCCGAGGTCAAGAGCACGTTCCTCGCCAACATGAGCCACGAGATCCGCACGCCGCTCGGCGGAATCATCGGCTATGCCAATCTGCTGCTGGCCACCGACCTCGATGCCCAGAGGGCCGACTGGACCCGGAAGCTGAAGTCGGCCGGCGATCAGCTCCTGGCCGTGATCAACGACATCCTCGACTACTCGAAGCTGGAGGCGGGCGACTTCACCATCGACCCGAAGCCGACACCTCTCGCCGTCATCGTCGACGAGGTCTACTCGATGATGTCGGAGGCGGCGCAGGCGCGCGGCCTGGTGCTGCGGCATGAGTTCGGGGTCGACCTGCCGAAATTGATCCGGGTCGACCCGGTCCGCCTGAAACAGATCCTCATCAATCTGCTGAGTAACGCGATCAAGTTCACCGATCGCGGGGGCGTCACGGTGACGGTGTCGACAACCGGGGAGACACCCCCGGTGTTCGCGATCGCCGTCGCCGATACCGGAATCGGCATTCCGCGGGCGAAGCTTCCGACCATCTTCGAGCGCTTCACGCAAGCCGAGACCAACATCTCGCGTGGACGGGGCGGCACCGGGCTCGGCCTCTCGATCTCGCGTCGCCTGGCCGAGCTGATGGGCGGGTCGCTGACGCTCGAGAGCGAGGAGGGGAGGGGCACGACGGTGCATCTCCGGCTGCCGCTGGACACGGCGCCGGAGACGGCGCCGGTGCCTTCACCAGCGGTGCGCGCCGCCCGCACCGGCCGCATCCTGCTGGTCGACGATCTCGCCATGAACCTGGAAATCGGCGAGGCCATGCTGCGCGCTCGCGGCCACGAGGTCAGGACCGCGATGAGCGGACTCGAGGCGATCGACATGGTGATGGAAGAGACGTTCGACGTGATCCTGCTCGACATCAACCTGCCGGATCTCGACGGCTACGAAGTAGCGCGCGCCATGCGGAGCAGCGAGCCGCCCGGCCGCCGGACCCCGATCCTCGCGCTGACGGCCAACGCCTTGCCGGAGCAGATCGCGCAAGCCCTGGCATCGGGGATGGACGGTCACATCGCCAAGCCGATCGACGAGCGGCGTCTCGACGATCACCTGGCGTCAGTCCTCGCTCCGGGAGCGGTTTCGTCGGCGCCCGCTCACGCCCGCGACGACCTGCGGCCTCTCGTCGACACGCTGGCGGCCGATACCTTGCGCCGCCTCGTCGGCACAGAAAGGCTGCGAAGCCTGGACCGGGACTTCTGGGCAATCTGGCGCGTGTTCCACGATGGGGTGGTCAGCCAGGCGGAGGACAGGGCGTGGCTGATGACGATGTCGCATGACCTCGTCTCGCTGGCCGCCAATATCGGGTATCTGCGTCTTGCCGATGCCTGCCGGTCGCTTTCTCACCTGGCGTCGAACGACGCGGCGGATATCGGCCCGGCCATCGGCCGGACCATCGAAATCGGAGAGGAGACCCGCCGTGCAGCCCAGGGCTGAAGGGGTATCTCATGATGCGTGAACCGGATCATTTCGATCCGGCTTCTCTGACGATTCTCATCGTCGACGACCAGCCATCGACCCGCCACCTGTTGGTCGCGGGGCTGGCGGGTTACCGCAACTCGACCTTCGTCGAGGCGTCGGACGGCGACGAGGCGCTGCGGCTCGTCGTCGAACGGCGCCCGGATATCATCATCTGCGACGTCCAGATGCAGCCGGTCGACGGCATCGCCTTCCTGAAGACGATCCGCGGCTACCAGGACCAGGCGATGCGCCAGACGCCCGTCTTCATCATGACCGGCGTCGCCACGCCCGATGTGGTATCGGCGGCCCGACAGTCGGGAGCGAACGGCATTCTGGTCAAGCCGATCTCCATCCCGGTCCTGAAGGCGAGGATCGACGCCGCCCTTCGCCGCTGACGGCGCCCGGGTTCATGCCGGGATGGCGCAGACGCGCGATGGACGGCGTCCGCGGAATATGGCCGACTGCGGTATCCATGTAAGGGGGGCTTATGATCTTCGCTTCCGCGGCTTTCGGCCTGTTTCATGTCGCCTTGAGCTTCGTCGGCATCTTCGCGGGATTCGCCGTGCTTGCCGCGTTCCTGCGGGGCGACGATCGGCCGGATGGCTGGACGCATGTCTTCCTGATCACGACGCTCGCGACCAGCCTTACCGGCTTCCTGTTCCCGTTCAACGGCTTCACGCCGGCGATCGGTACCGGCATCGTCGCGACGCTGGTGATGATCGCGACGCTGCTGGCTCTCTACCGTTTCAGTCGGGAGGGCCGCTGGCGGCGGATCTACGTGATCGGCGCCGTGACATCGCTCTACCTCAACGCCTTCGTTCTGGTGGTGCAGAGCTTTCTCAAGTTCCCGCAGCTCAAGGAGCTGGCACCCAACGGCAACGAGCCTCCCTTCGCGGCCGTGCAGGGCGTCGTGCTGGTGTTCTTCGTGGCCGCCGGTTACCTCTCGGTGAAGCGCTTGCACCCGGCTGCCGCCTAAAGGCGCGATCATGCTCCGGTCGGTGCTGACGGTGCTTCTTGGGCTCGCCACGCCGGCCTTTGCCCAGGACTGGAAGAAGATCGAGCCGGCGGATTCGGCACTGATCGTGACGATCCCGGCGCTGAAGGGAACGAAGCCGACCTACTTCGATCGCGCCGAGAGCGCCGATCCGAAGGCGGCGACCACGGACAAGGCCGGCTATGCCGCCTCAGGGACGCTCGGTGTGTTCTGGTACGAGTTCGCGGCCGGGCCGGCGGTGTGGCGGGATGAAGGCCTGCGTGCGGCCGTCGAGGCCCTCGACTGGATCGCCGAGAAGAACCTGGTCATGAGCCAAAGGGAGCATCCCTATTTCCGCGGCAATGCCGAAGGACGCTTCCGGACCTTCACCTACCGCCCGCAGGCCGCCGACCGCCCCTGCGTGGTCGGCCAGTATGCCCGCTCCGGGGCGGCGCTTTCCGAGCGAGTGACCCTGATCGTCTGCCAGCCGGCCGGCACGCAGATGGACATAGGCGCAGCGAAGGCGTTCGTCGACGGGGTCGGCACCAAGGCGCTGCCGCCGGCGATGTAGCGACGGCTCGCGTGGTAGACTGCGAGTCGTGATCTCCTCTCCCCTATCGTCCGCCGCCGAGCGGAGAGTGCGCCGCTTCTAATGACGCTGCCGGAGCCGTTCGCCAGGTGGTTCGCCACGCGCGGCTGGACCGTGCGCGACCATCAGCTGGCGCTGATCGAGGCCGACCGCACTGGCGACTCGGTGCTGCTGATTGCGCCCACGGGTGCCGGCAAGACGCTGGCGGGGTTCCTGCCGAGCCTGATCCGGCTCGCCGAGGATCCGGCGCCGAGGCTGGACACGCTCTACATCAGTCCCTTGAAGGCGCTGGCGGTCGACGTGCACCGGAACGTGCTGGACCCGATCGCCGAGATGGCGCTGCCGGTCACCGCCGAGACCCGTACCGGCGACACGCCGCATTCCAAGCGCCAGCGCCAGCGGAAGACGCCGCCGCATCTGTTGCTGACCACGCCCGAATCCCTGGCGCTCCTGCTTTCATATGCGGATGCGCCGGAGATCTTCCGGCGTTTGAAATGCGTCATCGTCGACGAGCTGCATGCGCTGGCCGGCAGCAAGCGCGGCGACCTGCTCGCCCTCGGGCTCGCCCGTGTGGCCAAGCTGGCGCCGACCGCACGCCGGATCGGCCTCTCCGCGACCGTGGCCTATCCGGATGCGCTCGCCTCGTACCTCTCGACCGAGGCCAGGCCCGACGATCCGCGCGTGCGCCGCGTCATCGCCAAGGGTGGCGCCAAGGCCGAGGTCCGCATCCTCAAGACCAAGGCGGAGACGCCCTGGGCAGGCCACATGGCCGATCACGCGCTGCCCGAGATCTATGCCGCGATCAAGGCACACACCACCACCATCGTCTTCGTCAACACCCGCGCGCAGGCCGAGATCGCTTTCCAGGGGCTCTGGCGGCTGAACGAGGACAAGCTCGCCATCGGCATCCATCACGGCAGCCTGGTGCCCGAGCAGCGGCGCAAGGTCGAGGCGGCGATGGCGCGGGGCGCCTTGAAAGCCGTGGTCGCCACGTCCTCGCTCGATCTCGGCATCGACTGGGGCGGCGTCGACCTGGTGATTCAGATGGGCGCGCCCAAGGGCGCCTCGCGCCTGATCCAACGCATCGGCCGCGCCAATCATCGCCTGGACGAGCCCAGCCGCGCGCTGCTGGTGCCCGGCAATCGCTTCGAGGCGCTGGAATGCCAGGCGGCGATCGAGGCGGTGGCGGCGGGCGAGCTCGACGGCGATCCGCCCAAGACCGGCGGCCTCGACGTGCTGGCGCAGCATCTGGTCGGCCTCGCCTGCTCCCAGCCTTTCGCCGCGGACGACGTCTATGCCGAGGTCATCGGCGCAGCGCCTTATGCCGACCTCAGCCGCGAGGATTTCGACGGCGTGCTCGACTACGTCTCGACCGGCGGCTACGCGCTGAAGGCCTATGAGCGCTACAAGCGGCTTCGTCGCACGCCGGACGGACGCTGGCGCATCGCCAACCCGACCATGGCCAGGCGCCATCGCATGAACATCGGCACCATCGTCGAGGCGGTGACGATCAAGGTGAAGCTGAAGCGCGGCCCGGTGCTGGGCGAGGTCGAGGAATACTTCATCAACACGCTCACCCCCGGCGACACCTTCATCTTCGGCGGCCGCCTCCTCTGTTTCGAGGGCCTGCGCGAAACCTGGGCCGAGGCGACGCCGGCCTCGGGCGGCGAGCCGATGATCCCGGCCTATGAAGGCGGGCGTCTGCCGCTCACCACCCATCTCGCCGACCGCGTGCGCGCGCTTCTTGAAAATTCCGATCGCTGGCCAACCCTGCCGAAGGCGGTCGAGGACTGGCTCGACCTGCAGCGTTGGCGCTCGGTGCTGCCGAGGCGGGGCGAGCTGCTGGTCGAGGCCTTTCCGCGCGCCGAGAAGGAGTTCTTCGTCGTCTATGCCTTCGAGGGCCGGAACGCGCACCAGACGCTCGGCATGTTGCTGACCCGGCGGATGGAGCGCCTCGGCCTGAAGCCTCTCGGCTTCGTCGCCACCGACTACGTGCTGGCGGTATGGAGCCTTAAGCCGGTCAAGGACATGGACACGCTCCTCGACAAGGACATGCTGGGCGACGACCTCGAATCCTGGCTCGCCGAATCCAGCCTGATGAAGCGCACCTTCCGCAACGTCGCGGTGATCGCCGGACTGGTCGAGCGGCGATATCCGGGGAAGGAGAAGTCGGGCCGCCAGGTGACGGTGAATACCGACCTGATCTACGACGTGCTCCGCCGGCACGATCCCAGCCACATCCTGCTGCGCGCGACGCGTGCGGATGCGGCGACCGGACTCCTCGACGTCCGCCGCCTCGCCGATTTCCTGGTCAGGATCGAAGGCCGCATCCGCCACCGGCGGCTGGACCAGGTATCGCCCCTGGCGGTGCCGGCCATGCTCGACATCGGCCGCGAGAGGGTCGACGGCGCCGGCATCGACGACCTCTGGGAGGAAGCGGCGGAGGCCCTGATCGCCGAGGTGATGGCGCCCCGCCCGCAGGGCAAGCTGCCGCTGTAGGCGGACGTGGTTTGCAGAGCAGTGTCGGCAGTGGACTGGTCGCCTGAGCATGGACTGCTGTCCATGCCGGGATAGCGACCTTCAAGGTCAACCAATGACCATACTCATCGCCAACATACGCGGCGCTCAGGCAAGAGCGTTCATCGATCGACTTGGTGAACCGGCGCGCCAGCAGACCGACGGCTGGACACCGCTAGTGGCAAGAGGCCGCCGGCTGGAGCCGGCGGCCTCTCTCCGGATGGAGCATCCGGTCACTTCGGCATGATGACGGTGTCGATCACGTGGATTACCCCGTTGTCGGCGGCGATGTCCGCCGAGGTCACCTTGGCATTGTCGACCATGACGCCCGCCATGTTGGCAACGATCTTAACCGACTGGCCCTCGACCGTCTTCGCGTCGGTGGTCCTGCCGGCGAGCGACGCGCTCATCACCTTGCCGGGAACGACGTGATAGGTCAGCAGCTTCGTAAGCTGAGCCTTGTTCTCTGGCTTCAGCAGGTTCTCAACGGTACCCGGCGGCAGCTTCTTGAACGCCTCATCGGTCGGCGCGAACACGGTGAACGGACCGGCGCCCTTCAGCGTGTCGACGAGATTGGCGGCCTTCAGCGCGGTCGCGAGCGTATTGAACTGGCCTGCCTTGACGGCGGTGTCGACGATGTCGGCGGCCTGCACGGCAACTGAGCCGAGCGAGAGCGCGGCGCCGACGGCAATGCCGACGATGGTCTTGCGGATCATGTTTGATATCCTCCGGATCACGGGCGGCGCTTTCCAAAGGCGACATGCAGGAGAAAGCGCAGCGCTTGTAGAAGTCGCGCGCGTCGCAACGACGTTGCGTATCGCCGACTTGCAGGTTCATACGGGTACCCGTCGGTGACGGATCACGACTCCCGCGTTAAATCTTCGAGGCGAAAACCGGGCGAGCGACGTGCGCGCTTGCAGTAATCGGCCGATGGGCCGACCGACTGCGCCGATTCACCAGCGCCATCATCTCCGCTATTGGCGCCGCAGCGTCAACCGCGTCGGCCCGGGATGGGAAATGGCGTGCCGACACCCGTGCCTCAGCTGCCGTGGCTCACGATGGACGCTGTGGCGACCAGTTCATCGAGCAGGGCCATCGTGGCATGACCGGAACAGCTGAAGGGATTCAACAGGGCTTTCTCGGAGTACTTGAGGAGCAGCGCGGGATTGACCTTTGCAATATTCACTTGCCCCATGGTCCAGTTGCCAAATCGCCGCTCGGAGATCTCTTCGTAAGTCAGTATCCGCACGTTGAGGTGCCGGTCGTCACGGACGATCGCGTTGAACAGTTCGCAGACCTCGTCGCGACCGCCTTCGAGTACCTGGACGAAAATGTCGTCGAAGAAACAGAGCATCCCGGTGATGCCTTGCCGAGGGTTGTTCTTGCGAGACTGCTCCAAAATGGAGTCGACCACGGGCGCGACGAGCGGTACCGCGGCGCGGCTGGCGTAGAGACAGCGTACGAGCATCTTGGCCTCAGCTCTTCAGATTGATTAAAGACAGGAACTCGCGGCGCAGCGCCGAGTCCTTGAGAAAGGAACCGCGCATCACGCTGTTGACCATCTTGGTGGCGGAGTCCTTGACCCCGCGCCAGTGCATGCAGAAGTGATCCGCTTCCATGACCACCGCCAGCCCATCGGGGGTTACCTTGTTCATTAGCAACTCGGCAATCTGCGTAATCGCCTCTTCCTGAATCTGGGGCCGGCTCATGACCCATTCTGCAAGCCGCGAGTACTTCGACAACCCGATCAGATTGGAGTGCTCGTTGGGCATGACGCCGATCCAAAGCCGTCCCATGATCGGACAGAAATGGTGACTGCAAGCGCTGCGCACCGTGATCGGGCCGACGATCATCAACTCGTTGAGGCACTCAGCGTTCGGGAACTCGGTAATCGGCGGCACTGGCGCATACCGCCCGCGAAACACCTCATTCAAATACATCTTGGCAACGCGGCGGGCGGTGTCGTGGGTATTGTGGTCGTTCTCGGTATCGATCACGAGGCTTTCAAGAACCCCTTTCATCTTGCTCGCAACCTCTTCGAGCAGCGCTTCGAGTTCGCCCGGCTCGAGAAAAGCCGAGATGTTGTCGTTGGCGTGAAACCGCTTATTCGCCCGACGTATCCGGGCACGAATCCTCGCCGAGACGGGCAGACTCGGATCGCCGTCTGAGTGCTGTGTAGGATTGCTCATGATAGTTCTCTGCTGGCTCCTCGACGGCGAGGGAATGACGGGTTTCGGATTACGTTCGGCAATGAATCGCTCAAACCTCTAGTGCAGCCGATTGTCGTAGGTACGTTCGATCACGTGCGCGAACAGGGTGGCGCCGAGCAGATGGGCGCCGCATCCCTCGAGGCGCTCCACTTTGCCCCCACGCAAGAGGTCTCCAGCGCACCGCCCATCTCACGGCAGACGGTTTCGCTGCTTGCACATCTTCGCCATTACCGTTCGCCCGCGCCGTCGGGCGATCCGCTGCAGCCAAGGACGGAGCAGCAGAAACGCCCGATAGGCAATTTCGAGCGCCGCCGCCAGCGGCCACTGCCGACATACCCTGCCAATCATCGCCAATCCGGGCAGGAAGGCCCACAGCTCGGCGAAGGCGCGACCGCCGCTCGTCACGCGTCCATCGGGATGCTGGACGTGGAAACGTCTTTTCGCCAGTTCGCGCGATAGGCCTGCGGCAACATCGGGCTCCGTCGCCAGGCTAACGTCCACCCATCGGATCCGGTCGGCACCGCTGCATCGCTCATAGAAGGCAATCTCCTTCGTGCACAGTGGGCAGCCGCCATCGTAGAAAACCGTCAGCTCCGGCGGATCCGGAGGCACGCGCCCGGGAGGGGAGCTCACCATGGCAACGCCGTGCCACGGTAGTCGAAGAAGCCGCCGGAGCTGGTTGGCGCCAGCGTGTCGATGACGCTGATTAGGCGTTCCGCCGCGGTTGCGGGTGATTGCACGTCGAGCCCAGATTTGCCGAACGGAGCGGAAAGCGGGCTCTCGACGGTTCCTGGATGGAGCGCTACGCAGATCGCCTCCGGCTGTCGTCGCTTGAGCTCGATGGCCGCAGTACGCACGATCTGGTTCAGTGCGGCTTTGGACGCGCGATAGCTGTACCAGCCTCCAAGATGGTTGTCGCCGATGCTGCCGACTTTGGCCGACAAGGTAGCGAAGACCGACTTGCCCGCACGTGGCAAGAGCGGCAGAAAATGCTTCATCAGCAGCGCCGGACCAATGGTGTTGACGGCGAAGGCCTTGGCCATGTGCGCTGGATCGAGCTGCCGCCAGCTCTTTTCCGGTGTGAATCCGTCGCCATGCAGAAAGCCCGTCGCGTCTATGACGACGCGCAATGAGTCTCCGCGTTCGGCGATTTGTCGGGCGATCTCCGACATCGTCGCCTCGGAGGTCAAGTCCAGGGGCGACGTACCTGAGCGACTCAGGCCAACCACCCCGGCGAGGCCCTCGTCTTCTCGTAGCCGATCCAGCAACGCACCGCCGACAGCACCGGACGCACCAATGACGAGGGCGAGACCGTTTGCCGGAAGTGATGGCAGCATAATTTTACCTTCCATCCTCGACACCCAAACCCCAGAGCCTCCACCCCATATACGTGCGTCTTTCCCTTTGAGATCAGTCCGCACGCCATTGCCAATTTCATGAGTTTCGTTACCGAAAACCCAGCAAGATACTTCCGTACTACTGAAGCCAACGTCTTGCCGCTTCATCGAGGCCATCTGGCAAATGCGATTGCCCCTATGGCCAACTGACTTGCAGACGTCGATTGAAAGTCTCCTCAGCCCTTCAGGCTCTAAGTCCGATGGGTATTGATCACGGCCTCCAACAGATATCGGCGACCACGACAAGCCCGCTCAATACTGAGCATAGAGGTGGCCGTGCCCTTGAGCGTGGGGCTACGGTTCGCCGATCGGCCCGTCGTTGGGATTGACGTCCCCGGTTGGCGTCGCCTTGTCGATCTTCTGGTGCGTATCGAGAATCGCATCCGCCGCCGGCTCGACCAGGTGTCGCCGCTGGTCGCGCCGGCCATGCTGGACATCGGCAGCGAACGGGCCGACGGCACCGGCATCGACGATCTCTTGGAGGAAGCGGCCGCCTCTCTGATCGCCGAAGTGATGGCGCCGCGCCCCCAGGGCAAGCTGCCGCTGGGACCACTTGGGACCCCTCCTTTCGGAACCCTCTCCCGCGTCGTGCGCGGGGGAGGGCAGGGTGGGGGCGAGCGAAGCGAGGTCGGTAATGTTGACAGGCAGAAACGAAGCTCCTCGCTACCGCTCGCCCCCACCCCATCCCTCCCCCGCCTAGGGGCGGGAGAGGGGCACGAGTCGCCTAGAGCTCCCGCCCTTCCAGCGTGAGCCCTTCCATGTCGATGCCGGGATCGCGGCCGAAGACCATCTCGGCGGTGGCGCGGCCGGCGCCGCAGGCGAGCGTCCAGCCGACATGGCCGTGGCCGGTATTGAGGTAGAGGTTCCGGTGCTTCGCCGTCCCCATGATCGGCGGGCCGTCCGGCGTCATCGGACGCAGGCAGGCCCAGTAGGAGGGCCTCGATTCATCGACGCCGTCCGGGAACAGGTCGCGCGCGACCTTGACCATTCCGCCGAACATCTCGGGCACGATCCTGGTGTCGTAGCCGGTGAACACCGCCTTGCCGGCGAAGCGCACGCGGTCGCCGAGACGGGCGATGCCGACCAGATTGTGCTCATCCACCATCGCCATCCGCGGCGCCGCGCCGCCGGGCTTCACCGGAAGGGTCATGCTGTAGCCCTTCACCGGATAGACCGGCAGGTGGACGTCGAGCGGCTTCATCAGCCGCGGGCTCTCGACGCCGAGCGCCAGCACATAGGCATCGGCCTCGACCGGTCCGGTCGAGGTATGGATACGGGTGATGCGGTCGCCCTCGGCCTCGATCCGCCGGATCGTCGAGCCGTAGCGGAAGGTGACGCCGCGCGCCTGCGCTTCGCTGGCAAGCGCGCGGGTGAAGGCGCCGCAATCGCCGCTGCCGTCGATCGGCGAATAGAGCGCACCGGCGAGCTTGTGGGCGATGGGCGCGAGGCCGGGATCGATCCGCGCGGCGCCGGCGGCGTCATGCGCCTCCAGCGTGAGCCCGTGGGCGGCCATCAGCTCGATGTCCTTCGCCGCCGCTTCCAGGCGCTTCGGATCGCGGTGCAGGAAGAGAGCGCCATTGTCGTTGTTGTCGTAGCTGAGGCCGAGCCGATCCCTGAGTTCGCGGGTCGCGGCGGTCGAGTCGAGGCAGAGGCGGAGCTTGATCAGGCTGTTCCGCCGGTAGCGGGACTCGGTGCATTCCCTCAGGAACGCGATGCCCCAGCGGATCAGGCCTGGGAGCGCATGGGGGCGGAGCCTGAGCGCCGCGTCGGAGTCGATCAGCGAGCGGAGCAGAATGCCCGGCGCTCTCGGGCTCGCCCAGGCGCCGCAATGCCCGGGTGCCAGCTGCCCGGTCGGCGCGAAGCTGCACTCCGCCCCGGCCTCGGCGTTCCGCTCGACCACCGTGACCTCGGCGCCGGCCTCGGCCAGATACCAGGCGGCGGCAACCCCGACCACGCCTCCGCCCAGGACCGCTACGCGCATGGCGTCCCCCGTCACTGCGTTCCGACCTGATCTCCGATCGCAGTCAGGATGCGAAGGCGTCGCCCGCCCTGGCAAGCGCAAAGCGGCCGGGCCGGTTCATGCCGCTTCTCAAGCCGGCGGAAGTGTGCGAACCCTCCGTCTTCCATGTCTCAGCTCACCGTCAACGGCGCCGATCTCGTCGCCGACCACGCCGGCGCCCTCTGGTGGCCGGAGCGTCGCGTCGCCGTCGTCGCCGATCTTCACTTCGAGAAGGGCTCGGCCCTCGGCCTCCCGCCCTATGACAGCCGCGAGACCCTGGAGCGGCTGGAGCGCCTGTTCGATCGGCTGGCTCCGGCCCAAGTGATCGCGCTCGGCGACAGCTTCCATGACCCCCGGGCCGAGAGCCGGATCGCCGATGCCGACGGTGTCCGCCTCTCCCGGCTGACGTCAGGCTGCGACTGGGTGTGGATCGAGGGCAACCATGATCCGGCTCCGGCCGGCCTCTGGGGCGGGCGGGTCGCCGAGGAGATCGTGATCGGCCCGCTGGTCTTCCGCCACCAGGCCGCGGACGGGCGGGCGGCGGGCGAGATCAGCGGCCATTACCACCCGAAGCTGTCGGTCGCCGTGCGCGGCCGCGTGGTGACCGGGCGCTGCTTCCTTTCCGACGGGCTCCGCCTGGTGCTGCCGGCCTTCGGCGCCTTCACCGGGGGGCTGGATGCACGGGATCCGGCGCTTCGCCGGCTGTTCGGCCGGGGCCTGGATGCTCATGTGCTCAGCTTCTCCCGGGTGGTCCGTATCCCGCTCGGGTGATCCGCGGGCCTTCGGCGGCCGTATCGACGCTATGCCGCTCCTCGCGCACCGCTCATGACCACCCTCGTCTGGTTCCGTCAGGACCTGAGGCTCGCCGACAATCCGGCGCTGGCGGATGCCGCCTCGCGCGGACCGGTGCTCCCGGTCTACATCCTGGACGAGACCCTGCCCTGGCCGCCCGGCGGCGCCAGCCGCTGGTGGCTGGAGGGCAGCCTCGCCGGCCTCGGGCATGACCTCGCCCTACTCGGCGCGCCGCTGATCCTCCGTCGCGGGCCGGCGGCCGTCGTCCTCGACGAGCTGATTGCCTCCGGCGGCATCACCCGCGTCGTCTGGAACCGGGTCTACGAGCCGGCGGCGGTCGCCCGCGACACCGAGATCAAGGCGAGGCTCCGGGCGCGGGGTCTTGCCGTCGAGAGCTTCAACGCCGCCAGCCTCGTCGAACCCTGGGAGCTGCCGAAGCCCTACCAGGTGTTCACTCCGTTCTGGCGCGCGGTGCAGAGTTGGGGCGGTCCGCCGCGGCCGGTGTCAGCGCCCTCCAGGCTGACGCCGGTAGCGGCGCTGATCGACTCCGACGATCTTGCCGCCTGGGGTCTTCGCCCCCATGTGCCCGACTGGGCGGCCGGTCTCGGAGAAACATGGACGCCCGGAGAGGCCGGTGCCTCGGCCCGGCTCGATGAATTCCTGGAAGTCGCCGGCGGCTACAAGGCCGGACGCGACCGGCCGGATCACGAGGCGACCTCGCGTCTCTCCCCGCATCTCCATTTCGGCGAGATCGGCCCGCGCCAGGTCTGGCACGCCGTCTCCGCTCGTGCGCCGGAGGAGGCCGAGGCGTATCTCCGCCAGCTCGCCTGGCGTGAGTTCTCGATCCACCTTCTGCATCGCTGGCCCGGACTTCCGGTCGAGCCGCTGCGGGACGCCTTCGCCGAGTTTCCCTGGCGTCACGATCCGGCGCAGCTCCGCGCCTGGCAGAAGGGCCGGACGGGATATCCGGTCGTCGATGCCGGCATGCGCCAGCTCTGGGCGACCGGGTGGATGCACAATCGCGTCCGCATGCTCGCCGCCTCGTTCCTGGTGAAGCACCTGCTGCTGCCGTGGCAGACGGGCGAAGCGTGGTTCTGGGATACGCTGGTCGATGCCGACCTCGCCAACAACGCGGCGAGCTGGCAATGGGTGGCGGGCTCGGGGGCCGATGCCGCCCCCTATTTCCGCATCTTCAATCCGGTGCTCCAGGGCGAGACCTTCGATCCGGCCGGCACATACGTCCGTCGCTGGGTCCCGGAGATCGCGCGTCTTCCCGATGCGGTCCTGCACAAGCCGTGGCTCGCCTCCGAGGCCGTCCTGACGGCGGCCGGCGTCCGTCTCGGCGAGACCTATCCGCGGCCGATGGTCGATCACGGCGCGGCCCGCGCCCGTGCGCTCGCCGCCTTCCAGGGGCTGAAGGCGAAGGCAGCATGAGGCGGGTCGCGATCATCGGTTCCGGCATCGCCGGCCTCGGCGCCGCCTCGCGGCTTGCGCCGCATGCCGAGGTGACGGTGTTCGAGAAGGACGCCTGGGTCGGCGGCCACAGCCACACCGTCGACGTCGCCTTAGGCCCGCGCACGATCCCGGTCGATACGGGCTTCATCGTCTACAACGAGAAGAACTATCCGAACCTGACCCGGCTCTTCGCGGATCTCTCGGTGCCGACCAGGCCCTCCAACATGTCCTTCGCCGTCAGCCTGGACAATGGCTGGCTCGAATACGGCACCGAGCGCTTCAACGCCATCTTCGGCCAGCGCCGGAACGTTCTGAGGCCGCGCTTCCTCGGGCTTCTCCTCGACATCCTTCGCTTCTTCCGGACGGCGCCTGGCGTGCTCGACGTCGCCCATGGGACCGAGCCCACTCTCGGCGTCTGGCTGGAGCGTTCGGGTTTCGGCCGCGCCTTCATCGAAGACCATCTGCTGCCGATGGCGGCGGCGATCTGGTCATGCCCGACGGCGATCATGTTGGACTTCCCGCTGATCAGCTTCCTCCGCTTTTTCCGCAACCACGGCCTGCTCAGTCAGGACGACCGGCCAACGTGGCGGACGGTCGACGGTGGCAGCCGCGAATATGTCCGTCGGCTGACCGCGCCCTTCGCCGATCGCATCCGTACCGAGACGCCGGTGCGCCGGATCACGCGCACCGCCGACGGCGTCATCATCGCGACCGACTCCGGAACCAAGCGCTTCGACCATGCGATCGTTGCCACCCATGGCGACCAGGCGCTCAGGCTGCTTGCCGATGCCGATGCCGGCGAGCGCCGCATCCTCGGCGCCTTCCGCACCCAGGCGAATGTCGGCTACCTTCATTCCGACGCCGACCTGATGCCGCGGCGCCGTCGCGTGTGGTCGAGTTGGAACTATCTCGGCGACCGCGGCGGATCGGGGGAGCGCCGGGTGTTCGTGACCTACTGGATGAACCGCTTGCAGAGCCTCGACACCTCGCTGCCGGTGTTTCTCACCCTCAACCCGACGCGCCTGCCGCATGCGGGGTTGATCCATCGCGAACTCGCCTACGAGCACCCGATCTTCGATCGCGACGCGCTGGCGGCGCAAGACGCGCTCCCGGGAATTCAGGGCGCGCGCCGCACCTGGTTCTGCGGCAGCTATTGCGGCCACGGCTTCCACGAGGACGCGCTGTCCTCCGGGCTCGCCGCGGCCGACGGCGTGCTGGCGTCCTTTGCCGAGCCGAAGCCGCTGGCGGCGGACTAGGCCGATGAACTCCGCCCTTTATGTCGGCGAGGTCATGCATCATCGGTTGAGGCCGAAGCCGCACCGGTTCGTCTATCGGACCTTCTCGCTGCTGGTCGACCTCGACGAGCTTCCCGGTCTCGACCGGCGGCTCCGGCTCTTCGGGTACAACCGTGCCGGGCTTCTCTCCTTCCACGACCGCGACCATGGCGCCGCCGACGGCACCTCGCCTCGCGCCTGGGTCGAGGCGGCGCTGGCGAAGGCCGGGCACGCCGATGCGGGCGCGCGGATCGAGCTCATGTGCTTTCCGCGGATCCTGGGATACGCCTTCAATCCGCTCAGCCTCTATTTCTGCCATCGCGCCGACGGCGTCCTCGGCGCCGTGATCTATGCCGTTCGTAATACCTTCGGCGAGCGCCACGCCTATCTGATCGCGGTGGACCCGTCCGAGGCGGCGGCGGGTCTCGTCCGCCAGAGCTGTGCCAAGACGTTCTACGTCTCGCCCTTCGTGCCGATGGAGGCGGGGTACCGGTTCCTCTTGGCGCCGCCGGGCGAACGCTTCGCGCTTTCCATCAACGAGAGCGACGCAGAGGGCGACCTTCTGGTGGCGACGCAGACCGCGCGTCGGCTTCCGCTCACCGACGCCGCGCTCGTCCGCGCGCTGGCCTCCCACCCGCTGATGGCGCTGAAAGTCATCGGCGGCATCCACTGGGAGGCGCTCTGGCTCTGGCTCAAGGGAGCACCGCTGCAGCCCCGGCCGGAAACGCCTCCGCCTGCGGTCTCCGTGCCACCCCCCTTCAACCGGGTTGCGCGCGGCGCAACTTCGGACTGAAATATGGCGCCGGCCCTGGCGGGGCCGGCCAAGATCGTGCGGGGGAAACCATGACGGGCTCGTTACCGGCGGCCCATGGTCATTGGACCAGGGCCCTTCTCTACCTCCTTGAACGCGCCAGCGTCGGGCGCATCGACGTGGTGTTTCCGGGGGGCCGGCGCCACAGCTTCCAGGGCGCGGTGCCCGGTCCGTCGGCGGAGATCGAGCTTCGCGACGAGACCGTCGTCCGCCGGCTGCTCACCGGCGGCGACGTCGCCTTCGCCGAGGCCTACATGGCCGGCGACTGGGACAGCCCCGATCCGGCGGCGGTGATCGAGTATGCCGTCCGCAACGCCGACGGCATCGACACCCATCTCGGCG
>CAMDFP010000091.1 GCA_945897335.1 Asaia bogorensis
GAGAAAGAAAACGACTACCCCAAGCACTTGAAATGCTATCAGGGCGACAATGAACTGCAGGATAGCATTTTCGACGAGTCTGACGGCTATCAGGCATGATCCTACGCTCGCCGCGAGCATCAGGAGCAGGCTGCTAAGCCACAGAGGTCGCGAAAGGAGCCAGAACAGCTTGTGCGCTCGGTAGTCCAGCATGCCAAACATCGCGCCCCCCAGTGATTGCTCTAACCGCGGCAGCCTTGGACGCCGGAGGTCGCTGACCCGATCCACCAATGCGAGTCGTCCGAGATGCGGACCCTAAACTGGGCTAAGGCGAGTACGGGTCGACGTTTCGCTCAACACGCCATGAAGTGGCGGGTTCGATACTTGCGAAATCGCATGTCGATGAAGATCGTAGGGCAAATCAGCAAACCGCTTCAGCCAATCCGCCTCCTTCGCGAAGGTGGTCCTTTCTATCCTTGTCCCGGCAATGAGTGGTGTGCCTTCTGACTCCAACGTGATTTTGTAGTGAACTAGATTGTTCCGCCGCCTGCTTAGGATCGTCAACGTCTCGTATAGGCGACCACCCTTCGGGAAGTTGTAGCCGGGAGAAAAGAGCTGGGGTCCGGTAACCCATTTCTCCTTCATTTCAGTTCCCTCGAACGGCGCGAAGGCGCTTTCATTGCCTGTGGACGCCAATCCTATTGCGACGATCGTATTGATCACGGCTTCACAAAGCCCGTGAGATAAGAGAGTGATTGTGACCGACCTACTCATAAAGCGGCTGTTGAATGCGTCTACAAATTGGAGTCTTTCATCTGCCGCCATCTCGATTTCGCGTTGGACCCATTGATCAAGAGACGCATCCGACATCGTCGGATTGTGCGTCTTGTACGTTGTGCGGAGCGTCGCTGCCCTCGCTTGAAAGTCGGAAGCGGGACGTGGGCTGAACGCTTGCATCTCCCTTTCAAGCTCAACAAATGCAGCGACGCTCTCGTTAAGAGCGCTCGCGAGGTAGTGGTAGTGCGCCGTATGTGAGTAGGTCATGGGAGTCTCGATGCGAGAGATGCTGCGTCCCGATGCTGCGCCGGTCTTGGCGAGGCAGGGGATGATTGCGGGTCTTCCAGCAAGATTACATGGATGTTAGACGCCGGCGCATCCGAGCAACGCGACCGGTGAAGCTGTCGTCGACCATGCTCGATCCCACGCTTCGGCGACCCTTTGCGGCTCGGTGTAGGAACATCACCAATCGCGTTATGCTGCTGCTGCTCTGCGCGCGTACCTTCCCACAACGCTTCCCACAAGTGCGAGAATGGGCAGTTTACCCGTTATTTTACAATAAGTTATATCAATACGCAGGACTACTTAAAATCCGTAGGCCGAAAGGCCGTCCCGGTTCAAGTCCGGGAGCGGGCACCAGGAAAATCAATTCAACAGCATGGTATCGATCCCTGGTCTCATGAACAGGTGGGATCGAGGAGTTCATGGAAGCGAGGAAGAATCCGATTGGGGCGCCGGAGCCCCGGTGCCAGCGGCGATCCCAAGCAGCACAAGCACGCGCTTCGCAAGCTGGTCGGCTGACGTAAGGGGTGTGAGGGGAGAGGACACGTATGGACTTCATCATGATGCTGACCCGCAACGACCGGACAGTCGACGATGCCGACGAGGTCGTGGAGTCGATCATCGAGTGGGGGGTGACGCATATCGGCTTCAAGGACATCGGCGTGCCGACCGCGGTCATGCGCAGCCTGGTGCGGAAGATCCGGGCCGCCGGAGCGACTTCGTACCTCGAGGTCGTCAGCACGACGCCGGCAGCCGTGGTGACGTCGCTGACCGCGGGTCGGGACCTCGGGGTCGATCGCATCCTGGGCGGGACCGACATTGAGGCGGCGAAGGGAGTCCTGAAGGACCTCTCGGGCTACTTTCCGTTTCCCGGCCTTCCGGTCGGCCACCCGACCAAGCTCGGCGGGTCGGCGGCGCTGGTCGCCCATCATTGCCGTACCGCGCGCTCGCTCGGCTGCGGCGGGGTCGATCTCCTCGCCTACCGCGCCACCGACGCGGATCCGCTCGACCTCGTGCGCGCCTCCCGGGGCGCCTTAAATGGCAGCCGTCTGATCATCGCCGGCAGCATCAAGTCGCGCGAACAGATCCATGCCCTCGCCGAAGCCGGCGCCGACGCCTTCACCATCGGCTCGGCCGCCTTCGATGGATCCTTCTCGCCGTCCAAGGGATCTCTCCGCAGCCAGATCCGCGACATTCTCGACGCCTGCGAGACCGCTCCGAAGCTTGCAGCCTAAGCCATGCGAGACGTGCGACCGGAGAATGGGCGATGCCTCTCGATGGCGCCGAGCCGCGGGGCGATTTTCTGCTGAGCGATGATGCAGCCAGCGGGAGACGGGTGCAGCCTGCACGCCGGTGCTCACTGCGGATCCAAGACGATTGACTGGGATCTAGGGGAAGGTTCTTTATCGGCGCTTTCAGATCGCGGGCAAGGCCAAGTGCAGTCATCCAGCAGTCCTCCGAGCGGCCTTCCGACCTTCGAGGACGCGTTCGCCGCGCATCGGGCGGGACGGGTCGCCGACGCGGCTAAGGGGTACCGGCGTCTCGTCGCCGATGCGCCCGACCATGTCGAGGCTTTGCATCTTCTCGGAGTCGCCTTCGCCCAGCTCGGAGCGGTCCGGCCGGGCGCCCAGACCATCCGGCGGGCCTTGCGGTTGAAGCCCGATCACGCGGACGCGTGGAACAACCTTGCCAATGCAGCGGCCATCGCCGGCATGACGGGCGAGGCCACGGCCAGCTACCGCAGTGCCGTGGCCTTGAGGCCCGATTATGCCGACGCGCTCGGCAACCTCGGCAATCTCGCCATGATCGCGAAGGATGCCAAGGGGGCCGCGCGCTGGCTCCGCAGTCTGCTCGCAGTCGCCCCGCAGTTTCCAAACGCCCGGTTGCGCCTGGGGCTCGCTTTGAAGCAGCTCCGCCGATGGCGCGCCGCGGCCGCCGAGTTCGCGCATGCGCTCGAACACAATTCCGGCGACGGGCGCCTTCACGCCGAGCTCGGCAACATGCTTGCACTCGAGGGCAGGCTCGTCCCGGCTGCTCGGCACGGCCGCCTGGCGATCGCGCTTGTTCCTGACGCGGTGCTGTCGCACTACGCTTTCGCGATCACCTGCTCGCTGTTCAACGACTTCGACGCCTCCATCCGTGTCTACCGCCGGCTTCTGGCGATTCAGCCCGATCACGCCGAGGCACACAACAATCTGATCTTCGCGTTGGACTTCGCACCCGGCGCCGACATCGAGGGACAGCAGCGCGAACGTCGCCGATGGTATGACAGGCATGGCCGGCGCTGGGCTCCGGCAGGCCCGGTCCGCGCCCGCGACCGGGCGCCGGAGCGACGCCTCCGCATCGGCTATGTCTCCCCCGACTTCCGCTGGCACTCGGCCGCGCTCGTGTTCGGACCGATGATCTTCAATTTCGACCGCAGCCGTTTCGACGTGAGCCTCTACTCGAACGTCGAGATCGAGGACGACATGACCGCCCGATTCCGTGCGGCCGCCGATCGCTTCCGCTCGACGGTCGGCATGAGCGACGACCGTATGGCGGCGCTGATCCGCGAGGACGAGATAGACATCCTGGTCGATCTCGCCGGCCACAGCGAAAGTAACCGGCTTCTTGTCTTTGCCCGGAAGCCGGCGCCGATCCAGGCCAGCGGCTGGGGTCAGGGTACGGGCACAGGACTGGACACGATCGACTACTTCCTCTCCGACCCGGTGCTGGTGCCGCCCGAGGCCCGCTCGTTCTTCGCCGAGCGCATGTTCGATCTTCCTTGTTTCCTGGGATATGTGCCGAAGCCGGATGCCCCGCCGGTAGCGCCGCCTCCGGTTTCGAGCGGGGCGCCGCTCACCTTCGGCTGCTTCAACCGGCTGGACAAGGTGACCGCTCCTGCGATGGATGTCTGGAGCCGCCTGCTGATCGAGGTCCCGGGATCGCGCCTTCTGCTGAAGGACGGCCGGCTGACCAATGCGTCGGATCGGGACCGGATGATTGCGACGTTCGCCCGGCGCGGCATTTCCGCCGATCGCCTGGTCTTGCGCGGCCGTACCTCGCACATGGAGCAGCTCGCGACCTTCGGTGAGGTCGACGTGGCGCTGGATCCCTTCCCGCACAATGGCGGCGTCTCCACCTTCGAGGCCTTGTGGATGGGGGTTCCAGTGGTGACGAGGCTGGGCAACACATTGCCCGGCCGTAACGGCGGCGCCATTCTCTCCGCGCTCGGCTTCCGCGAATGGGTCGCCGAGTCTGACGACGCCTATCTCGACATCGCGAAGCGATTGAGCGGCGACCTTGCCGCGCTCAAGCGTCTGCGCACGACTCTCAGGCCTGCGCTCGCCGCCTCCGTCGTCTGCGATCCCGTGCGCTACTGCCGCGCGGTCGAGGACGCTTATCGTGAGATGTGGCGGCGCTACTGCAGGGACGTTGCCTGAACGAAACGGGGGCCCGGCGAACCAGGCCCCCGCATTCGGGAAGTCAGGTGCGGTGGTGCCCGTCGCCGCCACGCCGGTGACCGCGACCCAGGATCTCATCGGCAGTCTTCTTCTGCTCGTCGGAGAGCTGCGCGTAGAGCGGCTTGAACGCATCGAGATAGCGCTGGCTCTGCGCCGCCTGGACCTTCGTCCTTTCGGCCTGCCGCTCCAGCTGCTCGAGCGCGGTCGGCCGCCTCTTCACCGTGTCGTTGGCGTGGTCTTCCTGCGCCTTCTTCATCGCGACGGTCATCTCCTCCGCATTCTGGCGGAGCACGCCGGCGAAGGCATCGAAAGCCGGCGCCTGTGCCGGTGTGATCTTGAGCTCGGCCTTGAGGAAGGCGATGCGGCCGTCGGCGCGGGCGTTGAAGCTGCGATGCTGCCGAGGCTCGGCCTGCTGGGCCTTCGGCACCGGGAGAGGCTGCGCGAACACGACCGGCACGCCGGCGCCGAGAATGCCGATAGCGAGTGCGCCGGCGAGAAATCGATGGCGATGGAGGCTCATGGACGTCGTCCTTCCGCGTGGGGTGATCCTAGATCAGCGTCGTCATCGACGCTTCTGCCCGATGACACGCACCCACCCGGCCGACTCCTGCGGCACGCCCGCAAAAACCGCGGACGCCATTGCCTCAGTGAGTGGGAGGCCCCCGCGGCAGGTCCTCGTCCGTCCGGGTCATCAGCGGGCTCTCGCGATGCTCGAGGTCGGAGCGCGAAAGGCCGATGTCGGTCAGCGCATGATCGTCGAGGCTGAGCAACTCGGTTCGCATCCGGGCTTCGTGGTGTGGCTCGACGAAGCGGTGGATCGCGGAGCCGATACTGCGCATCGGGGATTCGGCCATGAGGGTCTCTTCTCCGTTTCGACCGATGTGGGGTCGAACAGAGCGTCAGGCGGATGGGGACGACATTTCTGAGATCCGCCGGTGACCTCCGGCCGGCGTCAGCCGCGCGGGCGGCGCCGGAAGATCAGGAACCGGCACGAGGCGCCCTTTGCCAGAGCCTTCTCCTCATAACGGGTCGGAGGCCAGTCGGCGGGGCGCATCGACGTCTCGCCTTCGGCGATGCGTACGGGGGCAAAGGCCGGATGCACGCCGGCCGTCGCCAGCATGTGCTGGACGTAGTCGGGGTCGTCGGAGCCGAGCCTGAGCTCGGCGCCGTCGACGAGCGCATGAGCAAGCCGGTCGAGCGTCTCGGTCGAGACGATGCGGCGTTTCTTGTGGCGCGACTTCGGCCACGGGTCGGGAAAGAGGATGAAGCAGCGGCTGATCGACTCCGGCGCGAGGCGGGTCAGCAGCAGGCGCGCGTCGTCGGGGTGGAGACGCACATTGGCGAGCGGCTTCTCGTCGATGGCGGTGAGCAGGGTCGCCAGGCCGTTGAGGAAAGGTTCGCAGCCGACGAAGCCGATCTCGGGATGGCGCTCGGCCTGCCAGGCGAGATGCTCGCCGCCGCCGAAGCCGATCTCCAGCCACACGCCGGCGGGAGGCGGAGCGAACAGGGTCCGCGGATCGATCTCGCCCGTCTCCGGGATCGGAATCCCGAGACGGGGAAGGAGCTGGGCGAGCAGCTCCTTCCGGCGCTGGGTCAGCGGCCGGGCGAGGCGCCGGCCGTGGAACCGTCTTTGCTCAGGCGCCAAAGGCCTTCTTGAGCTTGTTCACCAGATCGACCTTCTCCCACGAGAAGCCGCCGTCCTTCTCGGGCTTGCGCCCGAAATGGCCGTAGGCCGCGGTGCGATAGTAGATCGGCTTGTTGAGGCCGAGATATTCGCGGATGGCGCGGGGGCTGAGGCCGACCATCTCCTGCAAGATCTTCGACAGCTTGTTCTCGTCCACCTGGCCGGTGCCGTGCGTGTTCACGTAGACCGAGATCGGGTGCGAGACGCCGATGGCGTAGGAAAGCTGGATCGTGCACTTGGTCGCGATGCCGGCGGCGACGACGTTCTTGGCGAGATAGCGGGCGGCATAGGCGGCCGATCGGTCGACCTTGGTCGGGTCCTTGCCGGAGAAAGCGCCGCCGCCGTGCGGGGCGGCACCGCCGTAGGTGTCGACGATGATCTTGCGGCCGGTGAGGCCGGCGTCGCCGTCGGGACCGCCGATGACGAAGCGGCCGGTAGGGTTGACGTAGAACTGATCCTCCGGCGGCATCCAGCCGGCCGGCATCACGCTCTGGACGTAGGGTCGCACGATCTCGCGGACTTCCTCGACGTCGATCTTGTCGGAATGCTGGGTCGAGACGACGACGGCGGTGCAGCCGACCGGCTTGCCGTTGACGTAGCGGAGCGAGACCTGGCTCTTCGCGTCGGGGCCGAGCATCGGCGCCTTGCCCTTGTGACGGGCTTCCGACATCGCACGCAGGATGTTGTGCGAGTACTGGATCGGCGCCGGCATCAGCTCCGGCGTTTCGTCGCAGGCATAGCCGAACATGATGCCCTGATCGCCGGCGCCCTCGTCCTTGTTGCCCTTGGCGTCGACGCCCTGGGCGATGTCGGAGGACTGGCCGTGCAGATGGACGCCGACCTTGGCCTTCTTCCAGTGGAAGCCCTTCTGCTCGTAGCCGATGTCCTTCACCACCTTGCGGGCGATGGCCTCGATCTTCGGGGCGTTCACCTTGCCGCTCTTGTCGACCAGCGAGCGGGGCCCGCGCACTTCGCCGGCGATGACGATGCGGTTGGTGGTGACCAGCGTCTCGCAGCCCAGGCGCGAATAGGGATCGGCTGCAAGGAAGGCATCGACGATCGCGTCGGAGATCCGATCGCAGATCTTGTCGGGATGGCCTTCGGCCACGGATTCACTGGTGAAGACGTAGTCGGCCTGCGCCACGGACGCCCCCTCTACTCGACTGGAGAACATAAGGAATGGGCGGCGCACAGCACCGCCCGGTAAGGGGCCGAGTGTTTGCTTCGTTTGCCCGGACCGGTCAAGCGGAAATGCGGCTTTTACTACTCGGTTCGGGCGAGCGCCTTGGTCAGCTCGAAGACGCGGCGGCGAAGGTCGGGCTCGTCGATCTGCCAATAGGCGTCGACCAGGCCGCGGGTCTCCCGGCGGGCCATCGGGTCGGTCTCGTATTCGCCGGCGCCTTCCGCGGCACCGCCCGAACGATCCGCGGCGGCGGCCCCTGCCTCGGGGGTCATGTCGTCGAAGAAAAAGGACACGGGTACGTCGAGCACGCGGCCGAGGTCGAAAAGACGGCTGGCGCCGATGCGGTTGGCGCCGCGCTCGTACTTCTGCACCTGCTGGAAGGTGAGGCCGAGGGCCTGGGCCAGCTTCTCCTGGCTCCAGCCAAGGAGGGTGCGACGGAGCCTCACCCGAAGGCCGACATGGATGTCGATCGGATGCCCCTTGCCGTCGCTGCCCGCCCGTGGCGGGCGCCCGCGCGGGCGACCGGTGCGCGCCATCTCGCTTTTCCCTTTTCTGAAACCAGGCTCAGAAAAAGGGATAGTCGCAATTCGCTTTAGGGGTCAATTCGAGAGAGACTTGCGCGGATCGTTTAAAAGAAATGCGAGAATCAGCAGCCCCAGCACGACCAGCGCGAACAGCGCTTCGCGCCCGCGCGCATAAAGTGTCGGCGGCAGTGCCGCCGGCAGGTCCGCATCGACGACGCCGACCTCGTCGAGGCCGAGGCTCCTGATGACGCGGCCATAGGGATCGACGACGCCGGAGATGCCGTTCTGCGCCGAGCGCACCAGCGGCAGGCCCTCCTCGACGGCGCGCATGCGGGCGATGGCGAAGTGCTGGTAAGGCCCGGCCGAGCGCCCGTACCAGGCGTCGTTGGTGACGTTGAGCAGCCATTGCGGCCGATCGTCGCGGTCGATCACCTGGCCGGGGAAGGCGACCTCGTAGCAGATCAGCGCCCCGGCCTTCGGCGCACCCGGCAGGGTCAGACTCGCCAAGCCCGGCCCCGGCACCATGCTCTCGCCCGGAAGCTGCGGAACCCAGTTCAGAAGCCAACGGAGCGGCGTGTACTCGCCGAACGGTACCAGATGCGCCTTGTCATAAGCGGCGGCGACCTTGCCGGTGTGGTCGACGGCGATCAGGCTGTTGGCGAAGGTGCGGGTCCCGTCCTGCTGGCGGATGCGCAGCGTCCCGGTGACGATCGCGCCGTCGATGGGTGCGGTCTGGCCCATGGCGGCCAGCACCTCCGGCTCCGCCTCGACCAGGAACGGGACCGCGGTTTCCGGCCAGACGATCAGGGTCGGCGGGACCGGGGCGGGCTCTCGGCTGAGCGTGAGGTATTTGACCAGCGTGGCAACGCGCTGGTCCATCTCCCATTTCAGGCTCTGCGGGATGCTGGCCTGCACCAGGCGAAGGCGGACGCCGGGAACATTGGCCTCGTTCGCGTCGGCGAGCCGCACATAACCGTAGCCCCAGCCGAGTCCGAGGACCGCGAGGCCGAGCGCGATCGACGGGCGCGAATGACGCGCGCCCCAGGCGGCCGGCAGGCTGGCGACGACGACGGTGAGCAGCGTCAGGCCCCAGGCGCCCAGCACCGAGGCCGATTGCAGGATCTCGGGGATTTCGACCCAGGCATAGGCGGCGATATTCCAGGGAAAGCCGGTGAAGAGATGGCCGCGCAGCCACTCCGCCGCCGTCCACAGTACGCCGAAGGCAAGCACGCGGCCGACGCCGTCGAGGCGGAGCGCCGTGGTCGCCGCCAGCGCCAGGCCGGAATAGACCGCGAGGATCGCGGGCAGGCCGAGAGCGGCGAAGGGGATGAACCAGATGAAGCGGTCGCCGTCGATGGTGAAGGCGTTGGCGATCCAGTAGAGGCCGCTGGTGAAGTGGCCGAGGCCGAACCACCAGCCGAGCGCGAAGGCCGGCACGAGGCGGCGGACGTCGCGGGCGAGATAGAGCAGGCCGGAGAAGGCGACGACCAGCGCCGGCACGACGCCGACGGGTGGGAGCGCCAGGGTGGCGACGGCGCCCAGCACCAGGGCGAGGAGGCGGCGGCGCCATTTGCCGCCCGAGCTCTCGCTGTCGCGTCGCATCGGGAAGGCGGAGTGTTCGGACGGCGTCAGGCGGAGGTGCCGGAAGTCGGCGCCTTGAGGACGCGGATCCGCTTCACCCGCCTGGCATCCGCCTCGACCACCTCGAACTCGAGGCCGGAGGGATGGCGTATGACCTCGCCCCTGACCGGCAGGTGGCCGGCGAGCCAGGTCACCAGCCCTGCCAGCGTGTCGGTGTTCTGGCGCTCTTCAGGCGAGAGGACGGCGCCGACCTCGCGCTCGAACTCCTCGATCGAGGCACGCGCATCGGCGACGACCGCGCCGTCGGGCTTGCGCTCGAGCTTGGGCGTTTCGGTCTCGTCATGCTCGTCGTCGATCTCGCCGACGATCTGCTCGATCAGGTCCTCGATGGTGACGAGCCCGTCGACGCCGCCGAACTCGTCGACGACCAGCGCCATGTGGGTCTTGGCCGCCCGCATCTCGATCAGCATGTCCATGGTGCGGGCTGCCGGCGAGACGAACAGCACCTTCCGGAGAAGGCGGCGCAGCGTCACCTGCTTGCCCTCGGTTACCGAGGTCAGCACGTCCTTGATGTGGACCATGCCGAGCACGTCGTCGAGGGTGCCGCGGTAAACCGGTACGCGCGAGTGGCCGGAGGCGGTCATGTGCTTGACCAGGTCGACGACGGAGGTGTCGATCTCGACTGCGTCAATGTCCGAGCGCGGCACCATGACGTCTCGGGCGGTCAGGGTGCGCAGCTTCAGCACGTTGGCGATCAGGGCGCGTTCGTCGGGGGCGATCGGCTCCTCGGTCTCGCGCTCCTCGATCAGCTCCTCGATCGCTTCGCGGAACGAGGCCTCGACCTCGCGCTCCTTCCGGGTACGGCCGAGCCAGGTCCTGAGCCGCGAGAGCCAGCCGTCCGGAGCCGGCCGCGCCGAGGTTTCGGTGGCTTCGCTCATCGCCTGAGCTCGTAGGGATCGGGGATGCCGAGGCCGGCCAGCACCGCCACTTCCAGGGTCTCCATGCGCTTGGCTTCGGCCCTGGTCTCGTGGTCGTGGCCGAGCAGGTGGAGCACGCCATGGACGACGAGATGGGTGAAGTGGTCGGCGGCGGGCTTGCCCTGGTCCTCCGCCTCGGCCAGCACAGTCTCCACCGCCAGGACCACGTCGCCGAGGAACGGCCGCTCGCCTGATTCGAAGGAGAGCACGTTGGTCGGCTTGTCCTTGCCACGGTAGTCGCGATTGAGGATGCGGACGGCGGCGTCGTCGGCGAGCGCCAGCGAGATTTCGGCCGGGCCTTCATGGACGGCGGCGAGCGCCGCCTTGGCGGCGCGGCGGGCGAGCCTGCCGGCGCCGGGCAGCGACCGCTTCCATTGCCGGGACAGTTCGGCGACGGCAACCGTCGCCGTGGCGGGAGGTCGGCCGGGACTCATTTGGTCTCGCCGGCCGGTCGCTGGGCGGCGATGAGGCGCGGGTCGCGCGCGTTGTAGGCGCGGACGATGCGTGTCACCAGCGGATGGCGCACGACGTCGGCGTCGGTGAACTCGACCATGGTGATGCCGGTGACGTTGCGCAGCGTCTCCATCGCGTCGGCGAGGCCGGACTTGGCGCCGAGCGGCAGGTCGACCTGGCTCGGATCGCCGGTGACCGCCATGCGGCTGTTCTCGCCGAGCCGGGTCAGGAACATCTTCATCTGGGTCGGCGTGGTGTTCTGCGCCTCGTCCAGGATGATGAAGGAATTGGCCAGCGTGCGCCCGCGCATGAAGGCGAGCGGCGCGATCTCGATCTCGCCCGCCTGCAGGCGGCGGTCGACCTGGTCGCCCGGCATCATGTCGTAGAGCGCGTCGTAGAGCGGGCGGAGATAGGGGTCGATCTTCTCCTTCATGTCGCCCGGAAGGAAACCCAGGCGCTCGCCGGCCTCGACCGCCGGACGGGAAAGGATGATGCGGTCGACCTTGCCGGCCTTCAGCGCGGCGACGGCGACGGCGACGGCGAGATAGGTCTTGCCGGTGCCGGCAGGGCCGAGGCCGAAGACCAGTTCGTAGGCGGCGAGTGCGTCGATATAGGCCGCCTGCCGGGGCGATCGCGCCTCGACCGGGCGGCGCCAGGTGACGATGCCGAGCGGCGGCACCGTGTTGCTGGAGCCGGCGAAGCGGATGGCAGCGTCGACGTCGGCGGGAGAAAGGCCGGTTGCCGTGCCGCCGCGACGCTTGTCGGCCGCCAGCCGGTCGTAGAGGCGCTCGAAGGTGCGCTTGGCTTCTTCCGTCCGCTCCTGAGAGCCGGTGATCGCCAATACGTTGCCGCGGCTGGCCACGCGCACCTCGAAGCTCTGCTCGATCTTCGCCAGATGGCGGTCGTGCTCGCCAAAGAGCAGGGGCAGGAGCGAATTGTCCTCGAAGTTGACGTGCAACACCGGCTGCTCTTCCCGCCTCACGCGGCCACCTCTTCGGCAATTGCGACACGACCGGCGAGGCTGATGCCATGGGCAGCCAGCACCTCGACCGGAACCACCGTTCCGATCAGCCGGGTCGGGCCGTCAAAATGGATCGCCTGCAGATAGGGCGTGCGGCCGATCAGCTGGCCCGGCTTCTTGCCCGGCCGCTCGACCAGCACGTCGAAGGTCTGCCCGACCGTCATCCGGTTGAAGGCGAGCCGCTGGCGCTCCAGCCGCTCGTGCAGGCGTTCGAGCCGCTCCACCTTGATTTCGTCAGGAACCTGGTCCGCCATCAGGGCCGCAGGGGTGCCCGGCCGCGGGCTGTACTTGAACGAATAAGCCTGGGCGAAGCCGACCTGATCGACCAGGGCCAGCGTCGCCTCGAAGTCGGCCTCGGTCTCGCCGGGGAATCCAACGATGAAGTCGGAGGAGAGCGCCAGATCCGGCCGCGCCGCGCGCAGCCGGTCGACCAGGCGAAGATAGGCCTCGGCCGTGTGCCGGCGGTTCATCGCCTGGAGGATGCGGTCGGATCCCGACTGCACCGGCAGGTGCAGGAACGGCATCAGCTTGGGTACGTCGCGATGGGCTTCGATCAGCTCGTCGTCGAGGTCGTCCGGATGCGAGGTGGTGTAGCGAAGGCGCCGGACGCCTTCGATTTCGCCGATCCGGCGAAGCAGCCGGCCGAGGCCCCAGACGCCGCCGTCCGGCCCCTCGCCGTGGAAGGCATTGACATTCTGGCCGAGCAGCGTGACTTCGATCGCGCCCTGACGCGCGAGGCGCTCCGCTTCCGCGACGATGGCGGCGACGCTGCGCGAATACTCCGACCCCCGGGTGTAGGGCACGACGCAGAAGGTGCAGAACTTGTCGCAGCCCTCCTGGACCGAGAGGAAGGCCTGAGGCCCCTGCGCGGCGCTGTCGTCCGGCAGATGGTCGAACTTCGGCTCAGCCGGGAAGTCGGTCGCCAGCGCCTGGCCGCCGGCGCGGGCGACGCGCGCGACCAGCTCCGGCAGCTGGTGATAGCTCTGCGGGCCGACGACGATGTCGACATAAGGCGCGCGGCGAAGAATCTCGCCGCCCTCGGCCTGGGCGACGCAGCCGGCGACGGCGATGGTCATGTCGCCGCCCGCCGCTTGCCTCTCCTGCTTCAGGAGATTGAGGCGGCCGAGCTCGGAGAAGGTCTTCTCGGACGCCTTCTCGCGGATATGGCAGGTGTTGAGGATGACCATGTCGGCCGCTTCCGGCGCCTCGGCCGGGGCATAGCCGAGCGGCGCCAGGACATCCGCCATGCGGGCGGAGTCATAGACGTTCATCTGGCAGCCATAGGTGCGGACGAACAGCTTCTTGGCCAAGGTTTTCCTGGATACCCTTCGAGGCGCCTCTAATCCGCGTCCGGCGCTCAGGATGGCCTGCTCCCGTGACGATAAGATGTCGCTTGAAACCTAGCATTCCGGGGGTCGCCGTCAAGGCCGTGGGGCTTGCGAACGCGCGACCGTAGCGTGTAGGGCTTTCCGGCTAGGCGCGATCGAGGGAGGAAACAGTGGTCCGGATCTGGGGTCGAACCAATTCGTCGAACGTCCAGAAGGTGTTGTGGGCAGCGGACGAGGTCGGTGCAGAATACGAGCGGGTCGACGCCGGCGGCGCCTTCGGCGTGGTCAAGGAGCCGAAATACCTGGCGATGAACCCGAACGCCCTGGTGCCGACCGTCGAGGACGGCGACCTGGTGCTGTGGGAATCGAACACCATCGTGCGCTACCTCGCCGCCAAATACGGCAAGTCGACGCTGTGGATCGACGATCCGGGCAAGCGGGCGCTGGCCGAGAAGTGGATGGACTGGGGCTTCACGCTCGGCGTTCCCAATGGACCGCTCTTCTGGGGCTATATCCGCACCCCTCCTGACAAGCGCGACCCTGCGGCCCTCGAAGCCGCCCGGGTCAAGGCGATCGAGCTCTGGACCATCGTCGAGGCCCAGCTTGCCAATCAGCCCTACATCGCCGGCAAGGAGTTTTCGATCGGCGACATCGGCCTCGGTGTCTTCGTCCATCGCTGGCACCAGTTCCCGATCGAGCGCGGCAACCTGCCGAACCTGGCCGCCTACTACGAGCGGATGAAGGCGCGGCCGGCCTATGCGAAGCATGTGGCGCTGCCGCTGACCTGACGAGGAACCTGTCACGCATCTTGGGGCTTAGGGGACGACACCCGGGAGACCGCCATGGTGACCAAGTCGAAGCGCGTGACGCGCGCCTAGCCGAAGCGTGCGGCGATCGCCAAGCTGAAACGCCGGGTGACCTCGATGTCGATGTCAAGGTCGCCGACGAAAACAGGCGGATCCTGATCGGGCGGCCGCGGGCTGCCGGGCCGACGATTGTCGAATGGACCTTCACTTCGCGCCCCGACAACACCACCTTCGTCTCCATCTCGGACACGGGCTTCAAGGGCAGCGACAAAAATATCTTCGCCCAGGCGATCGGCTCGACGGAGGGATTCGCCCTGGTGCTTGCCGGAGCGAAAGCGTTCCTGGACCGAGGGATCACCCTGGAGCTGGTGTCGGATCGCTTCCCCGACGGCTTGCCCGGCCACTAATTTCTTGTGTTCCTATTCGGCGCGCGGCAGGTTCCGCCGCCTCTAGAGCAGGAGTTTCCGCCGTGCGTGCCGAGACCGAGCAGACCGTCGCCGAGATCAAGCAGTCGCTGGAACTGCTGAGGAGGTCTCTTTGACTGGGATAAGGCGAGCCGTCGTCTCGACGAGCTGAACCGGGGCGCCGAGGACCCGGCGCTCTGGAACGACCCGGCCAAGGCCCAGGCGCTGATGCGCGAGCGCACCCAGCTCGAGAAGGCGCTCGGCGACATCCGCCAGATCGAGCGCGGGCTCGACGACGCGGTCGGCCTGATCGAGCTGGCCGAGGCTGAGAACGACCAGGGGACTCTGGCCGAGGCCGAGGGCGAACTCACCAAGGTCGCGGCGTTGGCCGCCAAGAAGCAGCTGGAAAGTCTGCTCTCCGGCGAGGCCGACGCCAACGACTGTTACCTCGAGATCCATGCCGGGACCGGCGGCACCGAGGCCCAGGACTGGGCGCTGATGCTGCTCCGCATGTACACGCGCTGGGCCAACGCCAAGGGCTACAAGACCGAGTTCGTCGAAGAGAGCCCGGGCGAAGAGGCCGGCATCAAGTCGACGACGATCAAGATCATCGGCCCGAACGCCTATGGCTGGCTAAAAACTGAATCCGGCGTCCATCGCCTCGTCCGCATCTCTCCCTTCGATTCGCAGGCGCGCCGGCACACCAGCTTCGCCTCGGCCTGGGTCTATCCGGTGATCGACGACACGATCGAGGTCGAAGTCCAGGACAAGGATCTGAGGATCGACACCTATCGCGCCTCGGGCGCGGGCGGCCAGCACGTCAACAAGACCGAAAGCGCCATCCGCATCACCCATATCCCGACCGGCATCGTCGTCGCCTGCCAGACCGACCGCTCCCAGCACCGGAACCGCGCGATGGCGATGGATATGCTGAAAGCGCGCCTCTACGAGGCCGAGCTGCAGAAGCGCGAAGCGGTGGCGGCGAAGGAGGCGGAGTCGAAGTCCGACATCGGCTGGGGCCACCAGATCCGCTCCTACGTGCTGCAGCCCTATCAGATGGTGAAGGACCTGCGGACCGGGGCCGAGACCGGCAATTCCGGCGCGGTGCTGGACGGCGACATCGACCGCTTCCTCGAGGCGTCGCTGGCCCAGCGCCTGGTCGGCAAGGCCGGCGCGGCGGCATAAGGCATGGCCCAATCGCCCGCTCCCGGCCTGACGCCGATCGAGGAGGTG
>CAMDFP010000092.1 GCA_945897335.1 Asaia bogorensis
GGACCACGAAGGCGAAGAGCCCGACGATCAGGAGGCAGACGAACAATCCATACTCCTCGCCGGCGACGGCGAAGATGAAGTCGGCATGCACGTCCGGGATCACGTCCTTGACCATGCCTTCGCCGGGACCGCGACCCCACAGGCCGCCGTTGCGGAAGGCTTCGAGCGATCGGCTGACCTGGAAGGAGTCGCCGGCCGACTTGTCGAGGAAGCGGTCGACGCGGCTCGCCACGTGCGGAAGCATCATGTAGGCGCCGCCGAGACCGCCGACGCCGAGGATCACCAGCGCGCCGACCCAGAGCATCGGCAGGCCGGCCAGGAACAGCTCGGCGAAGAAGATGGCGGAGACGACCACGGCCATGCCGAGATCTGGCTGCAGCAGCAGGAGTGCGGCGAGCATGGCGAAAAGCGCACCCGCGATCAGGTTGCCAGGAACGCCCTCACCCTTCTTCTGCTCCGACAGCATCCAGGCGGCGATGACGGCGAAGCAAGGCTTCACGAACTCCGACGGCTGGAGGGAGAACGAGCCGAGCGCGATCCAGCGGCGGGCGCCCTTGATCTCGACGCCGTGGAAGAAGGTGAGAACGAGGAAGGCGATGCTGACGGTGAGGCCGAGGAGCGCCAGACGGCGCACCTGGATCGGGTTCAGCAGCGAGACGCCGATCATCAGTGCCAGCGCCGGCACCAGCAGGGCGAACTGGCGGCGGACGAAGTAGAAGCCGTCGAGGTGGAGCCGCTGGGCGACGGCTGGGCTCGCCGCCAGGATCATGATGATGCCGACGAAGGCGATGCCGGCGATGGCGGCCAGGGTCCAGCGGTCGACGGTCCACCACCACCGGCCGAGAACGCTGGTATCGGTGCGGGAGATCGTGGTCATGCGGTGCGCACCCCGTCGATCGACCGGACCAGCTCGCGGAAGGCCTCGCCGCGCGCTTCGAAATCGGCGAACTGGTCGAAGGAGGCGCAGGCCGGCGACAGGAGGACGACGGCGTTGGTGAGGCCGTCGGTGCGAGCCTTGGCCGTCGCCGCGGCGACCGCCGATTTGAGGTCGCCCGAGCGTGTGTAGGCGACCCGGCCTTCCAGCGTGCCGGCGAAGCCGTCTGCGGCCTCGCCGATCAGAAACGCGTGACGGATGTCGTGGAAGTGCGTAGCGAGGGAGGCGATCCCGCCTTCCTTCGCACGGCCGCCGACGATCCAGTAGACCGACTCGTAGCAGGCGAGCGCCTTGTCGGTGGCCTCGGCATTGGTCGCCTTGGAGTCGTTGATATAGGTGACGCCGTCGATCACCGCGATCCGCTCCTGGCGGTGGGCGAGCCCGGCATAGCTCAGCAGTGACTTGGCGGCGGTGCGGTCGCCGATCTCGAACGCATGGCCGACGGCATAGGCGGCGGCCGCGTTCTGCCAGTTGTGAGCGCCGGGGAGGGCCGGGGCCAGGCGGAGGTCGAGGATCGGATTGCCCCAGCCGCCGGTGTCGTCGGTGAGCAGCCCGTCCTCGACGAAGATGCCGCCCATCACCGCGCGGCTGACGGAGATCGGCAGCACCTGCTGGCGGCCGGTCGCGACCAGGTCGTCATAGATCGACTCGCATTCGCTGTCGTCGAGGGCGACGATCGCGGTGTTGCTGCTGTCCTGCCCTTCGAAGATCCGTCGCTTGGCGGTGACATAGCCGGCCATGCCGCCGTGGCGTTCGAGGTGATCGGCGGTGATGTTGAGGAGCACCGCGACGTCGAAGACCAGGGTCGGGATCAGCTCGAGCTGGTAGGAGGACATCTCCAGCACGTAGATGCCGCCCTCGCCGAGCGGCGTCAGCGTGAGCGCCGGCACGCCGAGATTTCCGCCGACCTGGACCTGCCGACCTGCGACCGAAAGCATGTGGCCGACCAGCGTGGTGGTGGTCGACTTGCCGTTGGTCCCGGTGATGCCGACGTATCTCGCCTGCGGGCAGGCGCGGCCGAGCAGCTCGATGTCGGAGGTCAGCAGGACGCCCGCCTGTTTGGCGCGCGCCGCGGCCGGATGCGCCTTCGGATAGGTGTGCGGGATGCCCGGGCTCATCACCAGGAAGAGGACGCGCCCGAAATCCGCCTCGGCGAGGTCGCGGCAGGCGATGCCGCGGGCTTCGGCGCGGGCGCGCTTGTCGGCATTGTCGTCCCAGGCCCAGACCTCGGCGCCCGACGCCGCGAGCGCCTCCGCAGCGGCGAGGCCGGAGCGGGCGAGGCCGAGCACGGCCACCCTCTCCTTGCCGACGCCAGGAATGCGGATCTGGGAGCTCATCCTCTCACCGGATCTTCAGGGTGGAGAGGCCGGCGACGGCGAGGATCACCGCGATGATCCAGAAGCGGATGACGATGGTCGGCTCGGCCCAGCCCTTCTTCTCGAAGTGGTGGTGGAGGGGCGCCATCCTGAAGACGCGCTTGCCGGTCAGCTTGAACGAGGCGACCTGAACCATCACCGAGACGGTCTCGAGCACGAAGAGGCCGCCGATGATGGCGAGCACCAGCTCGTGCTTGGCGACCACGGCGATGGCGCCGAGCGCGCCGCCCAGCGCCAGCGCGCCGGTGTCGCCCATGAACACCATTGCGGGCGGCGCGTTGAACCAGAGAAAGCCCAGGCCCGCGCCCATCAGCGCGCCGCAGATGATCGCAAGCTCGCCCGAGCCCGGCACATGGTTGATCTGCAGGTAGTTGGCGAAGACCACGTTGCCGGCGAGGTAGGCGATCAGCGCGAAGCAGCCGGCGGCGATGATCACAGGGCCGATGGCGAGCCCGTCGAGGCCGTCGGTCAGGTTGACGGCATGGGACGATCCCACCATGACCAGCACGGCGAAGGGCACGAAGAGCCACCCGAGCGGCAGCAGCGCGCTCTTGAAGAAGGGAATCGAGAGCGAGGTCGCCAGCGGCTCGCGGGTGTAGAGGACGATGATCGCGGCGGCGACGACGGCGAAGAACACGGTCGCGGCAAGCTTGATCCGGCCGGGAAGCCCGCCGGAGGAGCGCTTGGTCAGCTTCATGTAGTCGTCGGCGAATCCCACGAGGCCGAAGCCGAGCGTGACCAGCATCACCGCCCACACATAGGCGTTGGTGAGGTCGGCCCAGAGCAGGGTCGACAGCGTCATCGCCAGCAAGATCAGTACACCGCCCATGGTGGGCGTGCCCTTCTTGGTCAGGAGATGGCTCTCCGGCCCGTCTTCGCGGATCGGCTGGCCCTTGCCCTGCTTCGACTTGAGCCAGCGGATCACGCCGGGGCCGAAGAGGAAGGCCAGGAACAGCGCGGTCACCAGCGCGCCACCGGCGCGGAAGGTGAGGTAGCGGAACAGGTTCAGCGGCGTGAACTGATCGGCCAGCGGGAAGAGCAGAAGATAGAGCACGGTTCCTTACCTTCCCCCGCCGGCGGCGCCGCGGGCGTCGAGCGCGGCCACGATCGGAGCCATGTTGGTGCCGAGCGAACCCTTGATGGTGACGACGTCGCCGGCACGGACGGCGGCGGCGGCGAGCGGCGCCATCTCGCTGCTGGCTTGCGTGTGCACGGCGACGAGACCCGACGGCAGGGCGTTGGCGAGGTGGCGCATCAGCGGGCCGACCAGGAAGGCCGCGTTCACGTGGTTCGAGATGACTGACGGGGCCAGCCCCGCATGCAGGCCGGGACCGGCGTCGCCGAGCTCGCGCATGTCGCCGAGGATGGCGATGCGGCGTCCGCCGGGGCCGGGCTCGACCCGACCGAGGATGTCGAGCGCGCCGGCAACGGAGACCGGGCTCGCGTTGTAGCTGTCGTCGATCAGTTCGAAGCTGCCGCCGTCGGCAAGGCGCACGGTGCGTCGAAGCCCGCGACCCTTGAGTACCGTGAGGCGGGTCAAGGCGGCCAGCGATGGTTCCAGCGGTAGGCCCAGAGCGGCGACCGCGCCGAGCACCGCGAGCGTGTTGATCGCCCAATGCCTGCCGGGAACCGGAAGCCGATAGACCAGCCGGCGGCCGAGGATCTCGGCGATCACCGTCGACTCCGTCGCCGTCATGCCGACCTCGATCAGGCGGGCATCGGCGAGGGTGTGGGCACCGAAACCGATGATGCGCTCGGCGCCATGGGCGCGGGCCTTGGCGGCGAGCCGGTCGAAATGCGCATTGTCCCGGTTGAGGACGGCGAAGGCGCCAGGACCGAAGCCCTCGAAAATCTCCGCCTTGGCATCCGCGATCGCCTCGACCGAGGGGAAGAACTGCAGATGGACCGCCTCGACATTGGTGACGATGGCACCATGCGGGCGGGCCGCACGCGAGTTCGGCGCGATCTCGCCGGCACGGTTCATGCCGAGTTCGAGAACGGCGAAGACGGCGTCGGCCGGCAGGCGCGCCAGCGACAGTGGCGCGCCGGTCGAGCTGTTCAGGTTGCCGACGCTGGCATAGGTGCTGCCGTGCGCGGCGAGTGCCAGCTTCAGCGCCTCCTTGGTACCGGTCTTGCCGACGGACCCGGTGACCGCGATCACCTGGGTGCGCGAACGATCGCGGGCGCGGGCGGCGAGCGCCACGAATGCGACCATGGTGTCGGGAACCACCAGCAGCGGCCGGGCGGGCGGAGACGCCTCGTGAACCATCGCGGCGATGGCACCGCGCTTGAAGGCATCGGCGATGAAGGCGTGGCCGTCGGTCTGCTCGCCCTTGAGCGCGATGAAGAGGTCACCGGGCATCACCAGCCGGCTGTCGATGGCGATGCCGGTCGCGGCCCAGGGCCCGCCGTCGAGGCGGCCGCCGGTCGCCGACGCCGCCTCGGCCGAGGTCCAGAGGGCCGGTATCTGTACCAGGGCGGCGCTCATGCGAGAGCTCCCTGCGTACGCTCGATCTCCTCGACGGCGTCGCGGCTGACCGTGGCGTCATCGAAGGGGATGATCCTGGCCCCGACGATCTGCCCCTGCTCGTGTCCCTTGCCGGCGACGACCAGGACGTCGTCGGGCTCGAGCAGAGCGATCGTCTCGCGGATGGCGGTGGCGCGATCGCCGATCTCGCGCGCGCCGGGGCAGCCGACCAAGACTTGGTGGCGGATCTTGGCGGCGTCTTCGGTGCGCGGGTTGTCGTCGGTGACGACGATGATGTCGGCATTGCGGTCGGCAGCCTCGCCCATCAGCGGGCGCTTTCCGGGATCGCGGTCGCCGCCAGCGCCGAAGACCACCGCGAGCCGGCCGGCGACATGCGGGCGGAGCGCCGCCAGCACCGTCTCGATGCCGTCGGGGGCGTGTGCGTAGTCGACGAAGACCTTGGCGCCGTTGCGGCGGCGGGCGACGAGCTGGAGCCGTCCGGGAACGCCGGTGAGATGGGCCATGGCTTCCGCTGCGGCGACGAAGGGTGCGCCGGAGGCGACGACGAGGCCGAGCGCGATCAGCGCGTTGCTGGCCTGGAAGGCGCCGAGGAGGGGAAGCCGGACCTCTACCGTCTCGCCCTGGAAGATGATCCGAAGCTTCTGGCCGGAAGCGTCGGGAAGCCGGAGCAGCAGGCGAAGATCGGCGCAGGCGGCGCAGCCGACCTTGAGCGTGCGTAGCCCGCGCTCCCTGGCGACGGCTGCCAGCTCGACACTCTCGGCGACGTCGGCATTGAGGACGGCCGTGCCCCCGTCAGCGAGGATGCGCTCGAACAGGATCCGCTTGGCTGCGAGATAGGCCGCCATCGAGCCGTGGTAGTCGAGATGGTCGCGGGTCAGGTTGGTGAAGGCGGCGGCCTGAACCTTGAGTCCGTCGAGCCGGCCCTGGTCGAGCCCGTGACTCGAGGCCTCGATTGCCAGATGCGTGACGCCGGCTTCGACCAGGTCGGCCAGGGTCTCATGCAGCTTGATCGGGTCGGGCGTGGTCAGGGACGGCAGCGTCGGCCGATCTGGCAGGATGACGCCGAGCGTGCCGATCGAGGCGGCCTTGGTTCCAAGTTTGGCCCAGAGCTGGCGGGCGAAGTCGGCGACCGAGGACTTGCCGTTGGTACCGGTGACGGCGGCGACCGTCTCCGGCTGCTGACCGTAAAAGCGGGCGGCGATGTGAGCAAGGCGCCGGCGCGGGGCGGGATCGGTGATCAGGGCTACCCGCTCGGCGCCATCGGGTAGGCGCGTGCCTTCCGCCGCCAGCACCGCGACGGCGCCGGCGGCGAGCGCCTGGTCGAGGAAGGCGCGCCCGTCGACCTTGGTGCCGGGCAATGCGGCGAACAGGAAGCCGGGGCCGACGCAACGGGAATCGGCCGAGAGGCCGATCACGGGCATGTCTGCGAAACGGGCGAGGGCCGGATCCGGCCCGATGAGGTCAACGAGCCGCAACGCTTTTCTCCTTTGGCTGCGACTGCGAGTCGACCATGAGAAGGCGGCGGATTTCGGGCGTTTCCTCGACCGGCGGCAGGCCGACCAGAGGCCCCATGCGCTGGACGATGCGCTGCACGACCGGAGCGGCGACCCAGCCGCCGGTGGCGAAACCGGAGGTCTTCTTGGTGCCCTTCGGCTCGTCGACCATGACGACGACGACATAGCGCGGGTCATAGATCGGAAAGGCTGCGACGAAGGAGGAGAGGCGGGCGCTCTTCTTGTAGCCGCCGCGGCTCACCTTCTCGGCGGTGCCGGTCTTGCCGCCGATCCAGTAGCCCGGCGCTTCTGCCTTCTTGCCGGTGCCGTCCTCGACCACGAGGCGCATCAGGCGGCGCATGTTGTCGGAGGTCGACGCCTTGAGCACCTGGCGGCCGGGGATCGGCTCTCCCTCCTTGCGCTTGAGCAGGGTCGGGGGATGCAGCACGCCACCGTTGACCACGGTGGCGACGCCGGAGGCCAGGTGGATCGGCGACACCGAGAGACCGTGGCCGAAGGCGATGGTCATGACGTTGATCGGCCGCCAGTCGCGCGGAAACCTCGGCTTGCCCAGTTCCGGCAGCTCCAGCTGCAGGGGATCGAGCATCCCGAGCTTTCGCATGAAGGCCTTCTGGCCCTCCGCCCCGACCTCGAGCGCCATCTTCGCCGCACCGATGTTGGAGGAGTACTTGTAGACCTCCGGCACGGTGAGCCAGCGCTTCTGGGCGTGGTCGTCGTTGATGGCAAAGCGCGAGATGCGGATCGGCTCGCGCGCGTCGAACGACGACCGCATGTTTGCGGTGCCGGCATCGAGCGCCATGGCGAGGGCGAAGGTCTTGAACGTCGACCCCATCTCGTAGACGCCGAGCGTGTTGCGATTGAAGCGGTTGTCGGCCGGCGCCGAGCCCGGGGCGTTCGGGTCGAAGTCCGGCAGCGAGACCATGGACAGTATCTCGCCGGTCCGGGAGTCCATGATCAGGGCGCCGCCGCCGATGGCGCTGAACTCGGTGATCGAGGCCTGCAGCTCCTGACGGACGATATGCTGAAGGCGAAGATCGATGGAGAGCGCCAGCGGCTCGTGGCCGCCCTTGATCTTTCCCTCGATCGCCTGCTCGACGCCGCCGAGCCCCTTGCCGTCGATGTCGGCGAATCCCACGACATGCGCCATCAGCGAGCCGTGCGGATAGATCCGCTTGTCCTCGCGCTGGAAATAGAAGCCGGGGATGCCGAGGCGGTTGATCTCGTACTGCTGGCGCGGCGTCAGGTTCCGCCTGATCCAGACGAAGCTCTTGCCCTCGGCCGAGAGCCGGGCCTCGAGGTCGTCGGCCTTGATCTCCGGCAGCACCGTTTGAAGCCTGATGGCCGCCTCGCGTGGGTCCAGGACGTCACGCGGATCGGCGTAGAGCGAGGCCGTCGGCACGCTGGTCGCGACCAGCGCGCCGAAGCGGTCGACGATATCGGCGCGGTCGGCAGCATAGCCGGTCGACTCCAGCGCCTTCGGCAGCTCGATCTCGCGGGCGTCGCGAGCCGGCTTCGACGTCGCGAGATCGACCAGCCTCATGCCGACCACGGCGAAGGCGATGGCGAAAACGCCGGCGGCCAGCGTCAGCCGGCCGCGGCTCGAGTCGATCACCTGCTTCGCCGCCCCCTCCAGGCGCACGGCCCGGTTCGGTGGCGGAGCCACCGGCCGGGGAGCGCGAGATCTGAAGGCGGCGAGGGTGGTCATGTCCCTCCGCTCAGCGCTGCGCGTGCGCGAGAAGAGTCCCGTCGACGATGACGACGACGTCGCGTCCGGCGGCCTTGGGCGGCGATCCGGCGCGAACCTGAGCGAGATCGATGGTGCCGAGCGAGCGCTTGGCTTCGGCGATGTGGAGCTTCGGCGCCGGCTGCGGCTTAATCGCCGGCTTCGCTGGCATGGTGGTCGCGACCTTGACCAGCGCCGGAGCGGCCGGGGCCACAGGCACCTCGGCCTCGGCGACGACCGGGACCAGCGAGCGCTCCGGTATGGTGGCGACCCGTCCGAACTGTGTCGGCACCACCTGGCTCAGCTCGAGATGACGGTTGGCGAGATCGGCGATCCGGTCGGGACGGTTGAGGAACGCCCATTCGGCGTTGAGGACGTGGATCGCTTCCTGCTCGAGCAGGATCTGGCGGTTGAGCCGCGCCAGCCGTTCCTCCTTGGCCTGGACCTCGTATTTGAGCTGGTAGAGGCCGCACCCGATGAGGATGGCGGCCAGGAGCCAGAAGAGGGTCGAGCGACGGATCATCGGCATCACCTCTCAGCGGTCAATGTGCCGCGCGCGCCGGCGCGGAAGTGCGCTCGGCGGCACGCAGCCGGGCCGAACGGGCCCGGGGGTTGCGGTCGATCTCGGCCGGCGACGGCGTCACCGGCTTGCGGGTGAGGAGCCGGAAGGTCGGCACGGCGACGCTGCTAGTCTCCGGCAGGTGGCGCGACGGGCGAGGCCCTGCGCCGGCGCGTCCGGTGAGGAAGGTCTTCACCCGCCGGTCTTCCAGAGAATGGAAGGAGACGGCGGCGAGGCGTCCGCCGGGTGCGAGCAGGCCCTCGGCCGCGGCGAGGCCCCGATCGAGCTCGTCGAGTTCCTCGTTTACGGCAAGTCTAAGCGCCTGAAACGTGCGGGTGGCGGGGTCGATGCCGTCGGCCGAGCGGGGGACGGCGCGGCGGATGACGGCGGCGAGCTCGTTCGTGGTCCGGAGCGGGCGGGCGGCGATGATGGCGCGGGCGACCCGGCGGGCGTGGCGCTCCTCGCCAAGATCGAGAATGAGGTCGGCGAGCTCGCCTTCCGTCAGCGTGTTCACCAGGTCGGCGGCGGACCGGCCGGCCTTTTCCATTCGCATGTCGAGGGGGCCGTCGGCGCGGAAGGAGAAGCCGCGGGCGGCGTCGTCGAGCTGGGGCGAGGAGACGCCGAGGTCGAGGGCGACGCCGTCGACCCGCTCGATGCCGTCGGCGCGCGCCACCTCGACCATGTCGCCGAAGCGGGCCTGGCGGAGGGTGAGGCGTCCGGGGAAGCGGGCAGCGAGGCTGGCGCCGCGGGCGACCGCATCGGGATCGCGGTCGATGCCCAGCACGTGGCAATCCGCGGATTCAAGGAGAGCGAGGGTGTAGCCGCCGAGGCCGAAGGTGCCGTCGACATAGAGGCCGCCGTCCTTGGGCGCGAGGGCCGCGAGAACCTCGTCGCGGAGCACCGGGACATGAGTGGGGCCGGTCACTTGCCGCCTCCCTCGGTCCGCGATGTCGGCAGCGTCGTCTTCTGGATACGGATGCGGTCGCGGGCCACCGACAAATGCCGATCGAGACCCGCCGGTTCCCAGATCTGAAAGGTGCTGCCGTATCCGGCGAATACGGCCTGGTCTGTGATACCGGCATGGCCGAGGAGATCCTCGGGAAGCATCACTCGTCCTTCGGGATCGAAGGCCAGCTGATGGGATACGGCGAAGATGCTGCCTAGGTCGTCGCGCTCGTCGGAGAACTGGTCGAGGCGGTCATGGCCTTCGACCATTTTCGCCATGCGGTCGTAGCCGCAACCCTCCAGCGCGGGGAGCTTCGGGTGCGGATAGACGACGATTCCGGCGAAGGATTGATCGGAAAGGGCGGCGCGGAAGGGCGCGGGGACCGAGATGCGGCCCTTTTTATCGATCTTGTTCGCGAACCGGGACAAGAACAGTCCCATTCGATTCCCCCGGCGGCCCGAACGGGCCGGCCTGTAATCCCGGAACAGGCTGTTCGGCCCCGCGCCGATGCCTGTCTGGGATGATTTGGGATATCATGGGAATATATGGGCGTCAATGGGAGGTCTAGGTAATGGCATGGGCCAAATCAGTAATTTCCAGACCCTCCCAGGGATTGTGGGTCCCTTCTTGCAAGAAACGACTGGTTTGAATTTGTTCCTGAAAAATATTTCATTTGTTCTTTATATGTTCTCTCTGACGATGCTGCCGCGGAACGCCGGAAGGCGAGATGAAACGGGGTCAGACGGCCTGTAAGCCGGGTTCTGTCCCCGCCCTTGCGGGCGATGGACGGCCATTCATCTGGGACGTCCGTTACCGGACGCCTCGCGCGACCAACCCGGGCGACGGCGCGAGAATGCGCCTCCCGGCGATCTTTCGACCCCGGGCGGCCGCCCCTATTCGGTCTTGCTCCCGGTGGGGTTTGCCATGCCGGTCCCGTTGCCGGTCCCGCGGTGCGCTCTTACCGCCCCGTTTCACCCTTACCGGCGCAAGCGCCGGCGGTCTGTTCTCTGTGGCACTGTCCCTGGGGTCGCCCCCGCCGGGTGTTACCCGGCACCGTATTCCCGTGGAGCCCGGACTTTCCTCCCGGCGCGGTGAGGCGCCGAGCGGCCGTCCAGCCGTCTGACCCACTCCGTCCCATAGGCGCCGGGTGACAGGGCGTCAAGCTTGGGGGCTATCCCGCCTGTGCGTCGTCCTCGATGAAGTCCTCGAGGCCCTCGATATTGATCAGTTCGAGGGAGCGGCTGCCGCGGGCGACCAGCTTGCGCCTTTCCAACTCGCCCAGGGTCCGGGCGACGGTTTCCCGGGTGGTGCCGGCCGAGGCGGCGATCTCGCTCTGGGTCGGTGCCGGCTGCAGCTTGATGCGGCCGAGATTGCCCGTGGTACGGCCACGGCCGGCCAGCCGCAGCAACTCGTGCACGATGCGCCCGGCGGCGGTCAAGCTGCGGAGGTCGTGCACGCGGACGTTGGTGCCGCGAATGGCCCTGGCCATCGCCTTCAGGAGGTTGAGGGCGAGCGACGGGGTGTCGCGCAGAAGCTGGATGAAATCCTGCGCCGGCAGGCTCGCGGTAACCGTATCGGTGACGGCGATGACGCTGGCCGAGCGCGGGCCGCCGTCGATCGCGGCCATCTCGCCGACATGGCCGCCCGAGGTGATCTCGGCGAAACCGATCTCGCGCCCCGTGGAGGTGAACTGCACTACGCGGACCCGCCCGCAGCGCACGAACAGGACCTCGTGACTGTCGTCGTCCTGGTTGAGGACGATCGCGCCCTTGGCGTGATATTTCCACAGGCAGCGCTGCTCGATCCGCTTGAAGGCGTCGGGCGACACCCCCTTCAGCAACTCGATCGAAGCAAGCGACTTGTCGAAGCCGCCCGACTTAAGGAACGTCTCGGCGTCCATCGTCGTGCCCCCCTGGCAACCGATGATGGCGCATCGGCGGCGGAGATGTCTACTTCAAGCAAAGCCACGCTGGAGCTTAAGCCGCTCATAAGCCTGGGTGATGGTGGCCAGACGGTCGGTCGCGACCCGAATCGCCTCCTCCGGCATGCCGAGCCCGATCAGCCGGTCGGGATGGTGCTCGCGTACCAGCTTCCGGTAGGCGGCCTTGATCTCGCTGACCGGCGCGTCTGCCGAGACGCCGAGCAGGAGGCAGGGCTCGCAGCTCATGAACTCCATGTGATGCGCCGAAAGTCGCTCGAATCCGTGATCGTCGAAGCCGAAGATCTCGGCGACGTGCCGAAGATAGGCGTGCTCGCTCGGCTTCAGCTCGCCGTCGACCGTGGCGATGTGGAACAGGCAGTGGATCAGCTCCTCCAGAACGGTCGAGCCCGGCTCGAACAGCCCGGCGAGCTGCCTCGCATAGGCCTCGTAGGACTCCGGCTGGCGCCTCGCCATCTCGAAAACACGCTCGAAATGGGCCATTTCGGCGTCGTCGACGTGAAAGACCTGGCGAAAGGCGCGCATCTCGTCGCCGGTCACATCGCCGTCGACGCTCGCCATCTTGGCGCCGAGCGCGATGACGCCGACGGTGAAGGCGGTCGAGCGAGTCGGGTCGGGCGAGGGCTTCAGCCGCTCGACAACCTTGCGGATATCGTCCTCATAGGCATGGGCGGCGAGGCCCGCAACCAGGGCGCCGATCGGGCCGCCGACGGCGAAGCCGGCGGCACCCGCAAGGATCTTGTGCCAGAGAGCCATCCCCAATGGTCGCCGCAGGGCCAAGATGGCGTCAACCTTTCGACACAAGCGGCTGCGAGATTGACGCTGAGGCGTGCTCGGCGATACTCCAGCTCGCGCGCGCTCTTTCCAGAGAGGGGGAGGGGTTGAGCCGCTGGCTTCGCATTGTCCTGGTCGGGCTCGCGCTGGCACTGCCGACGACGGCGGATGCCCAGACGTTGCGCGCGTCGCACCAGTTTCCGGGTGACGGCATCGACTTCCGCGACGTCGCCATGCGCATGTTTGCACGCGAGGTGGCGCAGGCGAGAATCGGCCTCGACGTGAAGGTGTATCCAGGGGCGCAGCTCATGCGGCCGAGAGCGCAGTGGCTGGCGATGGGCAAAGGCCAGCTCGACCTCTCCGTGCTCCCCTTCCACTACGGCGGCCTGAAGCAGCCGGCGCTCCAGCTCACCTTCATGCCGGGTATCGCGCTGTCCCACGCGCATGCCGCACGCCTCAATGACTCGGTGTTCCTGCGCCGTCTCCAGGACCAGGCGGAGGCCGACGGCGTCGTCGTCCTCGCCGACCTCTGGGTCGCCGGAGGCCTGGTATCGCGCGGCGAGTGCGTGTTCGAGCCCGAGGATCTCCGCGGCCGGACCATCCGGGCGTCGAACAGCCATTACGAGCGCATGGCCACCGAAATGGGCGCCGCAGTGGCCGACCTCGCCCCGGCCGAGATTGCCGGTGCGCTCGCGGCCGGCCTGATCGACGTCGCCACCGCCGCCAGCGACACGTTGGTCCAGCTCAAGCTGCACGAGCAGGCGCAGTGCCTGACTGCGCCGGGCGACCACCCGCTCCTGATGATCTACGAGCCGATCGTCATTGCCCGCTCGACCTACGAGCAACTGAGCCAGAGCCAGCGCCGGGTGCTGCAGAAGGTCGCCGCCAAGGTCGAAACCTGGGCGGCCGAGGCGTCGCGTGCCGCCGATCGCGCCATGGTCGAGACCTTCGAGCGCCGTGGCGTGCGCGTGGTGACGCCGACGGCCGTACAGGCGAAGCGCTGGCGCCAGCTTGCGATCGACACCGCGCTCGCCGATTTCCGCGACGCCCACCCCGCGGCCGGACCGCTGATCGACCTGGCGCTCCAGGTCGAGTGAAGGCCTAGCCGGTTTCCCCCAGCCGCACCGCCTCGGCGAAGTCGGCGATGCCGATATTGGCGCCGCAGACGATCAGCCCGACGCGCTTGCCCTCGAGGCGATCCTTCAGCGGACCGAGGAGGGCCGCGGTCGCCGCGGCACCGGCCGGCTCGACCGCCAGCTTCATCTCGCGGAAGAGCAGCGCCATCGACCGCCTGAGCGCCTGGTCGTCGAGCAGCACGATCTCGTCGATATGGCGCCGGCAGAGCTCGAAGGCGAGCGGCGTGGTGAAAGGCGGTGCCAGCGAATCCGCGATGGTCTGGATCTTCTCCAGTCGCTCGGGCTTGCCCGACGCGAAGCTGCGCGTCATCACGTCGGCGCCCTCCGGTTCGACGCCGTAGACCTTGCAGCTGGGCTGGGAGAGCTTGATCGCAGTCGAGACGCCGGACGCGAGCCCGCCGCCACCGATCGGGACGATCACCGCATCGAGCGGCCCCGCCTGCTCGGAAAATTCGAGGCCGAGCGTGCCGGTGCCGCGCGAGGTCCAGGGGCCTTCGAAAGGATGCACGAAGCTCCGTCCCTCGTCGGCCTCGATCTTCTTCACCAGCTCGAAGCCCTCGACCACGTTTTCGGCGACCACGACCTCGGCGCCATAGGCCTTGGCGCGGGCGACGCGAGTCGCATTGGCGTTCTTCGCCATCACCACCTTGGCCGAGGTGCCGACCGCCTTGGCCGCATAGGCCGTGGCGATGGCGTGATTGCCGGCGGAGATGGTGACGACGCCGCGGGCGAGCTGCTCCTTCGGCAGATTCAGCATCACGGCGACGGCGCCCCGCGCCTTGAACGAGCCCGTGTGCTGGAACAGCTCGAGCTTGAGCACGACCTCGGTGTCGCCGACCGCCTGGCCGATCTCACGGCCCCGCCAGGTATGGATGGGGGTCGTCAGCACATGGCGATCGATCAGGGCGCGGGTCTGGCGGATCTCGTCCAGGGTCGGGACGCTGGTCATGCAGGGCCTTTGGAATCAGAGACAGGAGCGAGTCCAAGGGCTACCATTGCCGCCGGCCGAAATGAAGAGGCGGGGCTGGATATGGCGGCGCGTTACGTGATGGACCGGATCGAGGTGCAGAAGCTGCTGAGCGAATGCAAGCTGCTCGGCTGCATCGACGCCCTCGATGCGACGGCCGACCGCATCCTGTTCGCCAACAACGGCGGCAGCGAAGCCGAAGCGATGGTGGAGATCGGCGGCCCGATCGCGCTCTGGGACCGGAACGACAAGGGCTTCCTCGCCGTCGCCGAGATGAAGCCGCTGGACGGCGCCACGCTCGAGTCCTTCGCCCGTTCCGGCAAACCGCTCGGATTCCCGATCGAGCCGACCGCCCGCTTCGCCGCTGTGTCGCTGGCGAAGGCCTTTCCGGAGGCCGACGAGGCCAAATGGAAGAAGCTGATGCGCCTCGGCGGCTGCCGGCTCGACCGTATCCTCAGGGGCGAGCTCGACATCGACGCGTTGCTCGCCAAGTTCAAGCCGGTCGGCTCCTAGTCGCCTTGCCGGCCCCCGCCCCGGGGGACTACGCTCACCCGACCGCATGACCTCGGAGCTGCCATGACCGCGCAACCCGCCCTGCGTTCGGGGGCGATCGACATCCTGAAGCAGATGCTCGGCGACCGCCTGTCGACGGCAATGGCCGTCCGCCAGCAGCATGGCAAGGACGAGAGCTACCATACCCCTCATGCGCCGGAGGCCGTCGCCTTCGCGCACACGACCGAGGAAGTGTCGGAGATCGTCAAGGTCTGCGCCCGCTTCAAGATTCCGGTCATCGCCTTCGGCACCGGCACCTCGCTGGAAGGCGGCGTGGCGGCGCTGCATGGTGGCATCTGCATCGACGTCAGCCAGATGAACAAGGTCCTGCAGGTGAATACCGAGGACCTGGACGTGAAGGTCCAGGCGGGAGTGACGCGAAAGCAGCTGAACGAATACATCCGCGACACAGGCCTGTTCTTTCCGATCGACCCCGGCGCCGATGCATCGCTGGGCGGCATGGCCGCGACCCGCGCATCC
>CAMDFP010000093.1 GCA_945897335.1 Asaia bogorensis
CGGTGATCGCGAGTTCCGCCTTGATGAAGGCGAGCCGGCCTTCCGTCCGCTCGCCCATCATCTGCATCATCGCCATGTGGTCCATCATGCCGCCCATGTGCGACATGCCGCCCCCGCCCATCATGCCCATCATCCCCATGCCGCCGGCCCCACCGGGCATCGGCATGGCACTGCCCGGAGCGGGCGCCGCCTGTCCCTGCGCCGGCGGATGGTGCGGGTTCTGACCCGCGGGAGGCGCCCCCTGCGCCAGGGCAGCACCGACGTGAGCGAAACTCGTCGCGGCCAGGACTGCCGCAACCGACAACAATCTGAGTGCAAGCATGGTGATATCTCCCGTTCCAACGAGCCGGTCGAACATCGGTGCCGTGGCAATCCGGATCGACCGGCAAAGTGCGACGCAATGACTAGAGACGGCCTCGCTCGGTCTTCCCGGACGAGGCAAGGGTCAGGCTCGCGGCGGCGGCTCGGCGTGGGAAGGACCGATACCGGCCGGACTGCGCGGATCCGCCGCGGCCCAATCGACCGAGCGGTCGGGAACAGGCTGAGCATCCGCCGGGCAAACCATCCATGCCCCGCAATTGACCTGCGGGCAGTGATGGTGGCCGCGAGAGTGGGAGTGTCCTGGATCGGCCTCATGCCCGCCGACGGCGACATCGTTGGGATCGCATTGGACGATTGTCACAGCTTCAGGTAGCACGACACCGGCAACGGCCATGCTGCCGAACGCGAGCATGAGAACGGACAGGACGATGCCGACAGCCTTCAGCCTCATTCGCGGCGGAGACAGGCCTGAACGAGCGTCGATCGGCAACCGCACCTTTTTCCCATAGCCGAGCATTTGGGTAGCATCCGCGTCCTTCGTTCGACTCGCCTTGACCCAGATCAAAGGCCGCGATGGCGTAGCGATCAGATGCTAACGCGCTGTCGACGCAACCGTTGCTTGCCAAACCAATTACCATCATGCCCCGACGCAAAGGAACCGCCGTGAAACCCGAGACTCCGGAGCATGTGCACCACGCGGCCCACCACGCTCATGGGGCTACCCCGGCGCATGTGCCGCCGTCGCCGGCCGGCACCGTCTACACCTGTCCGATGCACCCGCAGATCCGGCAGAAAGAGCCCGGAACCTGCCCGATCTGCGGTATGGCGTTGGAACCGGAGATGCCGAGCGAAGACACCGGCCCGTCCCCCGAATTGAAGGACATGACCAGGCGTTTCTGGATCGGCCTCGCCCTCTCCCTGCCGGTGATTGCGCTGGAGATGACGCCGCACATCGCGGGTGCCGGCGCCATGCGGATGATCCCCTCGCACATCGGCGCGTGGACCCAGGTGGTGCTGGCGACGCCGGTGGTGCTGTGGGCCGGGTGGCCGTTCTTCACCCGCGCCTGGGCCTCCGTCGTCGGCCGCTCGCTCAACATGTTCACGCTGATCGCCATGGGTACGGGGATCGCCTGGCTCTACAGCCTGGTGGCCACGCTCATGCCCGGGATCTTCCCTGCGGCCTTCCGCGACGCCTCGGGCAGTGTCGCAGTCTATTTCGAAGCCGCGGCGGTGATCACCGTGCTCGTCCTGCTCGGACAGGTGCTGGAGCTGCGCGCCCGCGAGCGCACCAGCGGCGCCATAAGGGCGCTTCTCGGCCTCGCCCCGAAGACTGCTCGGCGCCTGACCGACGACGGTGACGAGGAGGTCGATCTCGCCGCCGTGCAATCCGGCGATAGGCTCCGGGTCCGTCCCGGCGACAAGGTGCCGGTGGACGGCGAGGTCCTGGAAGGTCGAAGCGCGGTCGATGAATCCATGGTCACCGGAGAATCGATGCCAACCGTCAAGGCACCGGGCGCCAATGTCATCGGCGGCACACTCAACCAAACCGGCAGCTTCGTCATGCGCGCCGAAAAGATCGGCCACGACACCGTGCTGGCGCAGATCGTGCGCATGGTGGCCGAGGCCCAGCGGAGCCGCGCTCCGATCCAGCGCCTCACCGACGACGTCGCCGCCTGGTTCGTACCGGCGGTCATCGCCGTCGCCCTGGTCGCGTTCCTAGGCTGGAGCCTATTCGGGCCGTCACCGGCCATGGGCCACGGTCTGGTTGCGGCGGTCAGCGTCCTGATCATCGCCTGCCCCTGTGCGCTCGGCCTCGCCACGCCGATGTCGATCATGGTCGGCGTCGGCCGCGGCGCCGGCGCCGGCGTCCTCATCAAGAGCGCCGAGTCTCTCGAGCGCATGGAGAAGGTCGACACGCTGGTGATCGACAAGACCGGCACGCTGACCGAAGGCAGGCCGCGGGTCACCGCGATCGAGACGCTGGACGGATCGGCGGAAGACGACCTTCTGCAGGCCGCCGCCAGCCTCGAACGGGGCAGCGAGCATCCGCTCGCCGCCGCCATTCTCGCCGCGGCCGAGGAGCGCAAGCTGCCGCTGGCGGAGGTCCAGGACTTCGACTCCCCCGTCGGCAAGGGCGTGCACGGCACCATCGGCGGCAAGCCGATCGCGCTCGGCAATGCCATGCTGCTGGCGGATCTCGGCATCGAGCCGGGTACCGCGCAGGAGCGTGCCGACGAGCTCCGCTCGACCGGCGCCACCGTCGTCTTCGTCGCGCGCGATGGACGACTCGCCGGCCTCATCGCCATCGCCGACCCGGTGAAGGAGACGACGCCGGAGGCGCTTCGGCTCCTTCGCAACGCCGGCATTCGCGTCGTCATGCTGACCGGCGACAATCGCCGCACCGCCGAGGCCGTAGCCCGGCTGCTCGGCATCGACGAGGTCGAGGCGGAGGTGCTGCCCGCGGACAAGAGCGAGGTCGTCCGCAAGTTCCGCGGCCAGGGGCGGATTGTCGCCATGGCTGGTGACGGCGTGAATGACGCCCCGGCCCTGGCGGCAGCCGATGTCGGCATCGCCATGGGCACGGGTGCCGACGTCGCGATGGAGAGCGCCGGCGTCACCTTGCTGAGAGGCGACCTCCGCGGCCTCGCCACCGCCCGCCGGCTATCGGTGGCGACGATGCGGAACATCCGACAGAACCTGTTCTTCGCCTTCGCCTACAACGTCGCCGGCATCCCGCTCGCCGCCGGCGTGCTCTACCCCTCGCTCGGGCTGCTGCTGAGCCCGATCATCGCCGCCGCGGCAATGTCGCTGAGCTCGGCCTCGGTCATCGCCAATGCTCTCAGGCTGCGCTTCATCCGGATCTAGACCCGCTTCGCCTCCGCGAAGAACCGGGCGCCCTTCCGCGCCAGGCCGCCGCCCATGCCGATGGCGGTGCCATCGGCGCGCCAGCAGGCGGCACCGGTCATGGTGCCGTCGGGATCGAAGCGGATCGCGCACATACCGCCGGCGACGCTGGCAACCGTCTGCACCGGGTGACCCATGGCGGCCACCGCGTTCCGCACGGCCTCCGGGACCTTCTGCTCGATCTCGGCCGCCTGGCCCTGGCTCCAGACGCGGGGCGCCTCGACCGCTTCCTGCAGGCTCATGCCGTGGTCGACCAGGTTGAGAACCGCCTGCATCGCCGAACCGAAGATGCGGACGCCGCCCGGCAGGCCGAGGGCGAAGAACGGCTTGCCGTCCTTCAGCCCCATGATCGGCGACATCGAGGTGGCGATGCGCTTGCCCGGCGCGATCGACAGCGCATGACCCGGATGCGGGTCGAAGGTGTGCATGTAGTTGTTCGGAATGATGCCGGTGCCGGGCACCATGATGCGCGCGCCGAACAGGTTGTTGATGGTCTGTGTCGCGGCGACGACGTTGCCGAAGGCGTCCGCGACCGTCAGATGCGTGGTGTTCGCGGACTCTTTGCCCCGCGCCTTGGCGACGAAAGCACCGGCCTTGGCCGGGTCGATCTCGACCCGGCGCTGGTCGCCATAGGCCTTGGACAGAAGCGTGTCGACCGGCACCTTCACATAGGCCGGATCGCCGGTGGAGGCGAAGCGGTCGGCGAAGGCGATCTTCAGCGATTCCAGGATCAGGTGGATGGTCTTCGCCGAGCCGAAGCCGAGTCCCGCGATGTCGTAGCCCTCCAGCAGGTTCAGCATCTGGATCAGGTGGATGCCGCCCGACGACGGAGGTGGCGGGCCGACGATCTCGACGCCGCGATAGGTACCGCGCACCGGCGAGCGCTCGATGGTCTTGTAGGCGACCAGATCCTCGAAAGAGAGGAAGGCACCGACCTTCTTCAGGTGGTCGGCGACGGTGCGTCCGAGCGCACCGCCATAGAGCGCGTCGGGGCCTTCCTTGGCGATGGTGCGCAAGGTCTCGGCGAGATCGGACTGGACCACCCGCTCGCCTTCCCTGATCGGCCGGCCGCCGGGCAGGAAGATCTTCGAGATCTCGGGATCGAGCTTCATGTCCACCTCCCCCTGCTCGGCGCAGTCGGAGAGGTAGGGAGTGGCGCGGTAGCCGCGTGAGGCGTGGCGGATCGCCGGCTCCATGACGTCCGCCAGCGAGAAGGTGCCCCAGCGCTTCAGCGCCTCGGTCCACCCCTTCAGGTTGCCGGGAGTCGCGACCGACTTCGGCCCGACCGCGTTCTCGCGATCGACCGTCTCCAGGTAGTCGGGCCAGGTGTCCGAGACAGGCTTGTAGCAGTCGGGGCCGGAAGCCGCCGGGGCGGTCGACATGCCGTCGAGCACAAGGTGCCTGCCGTCGGCCAGCCGGATATGTGCGAGGCCGCCGCCGAACAGGCCGACCATCATCGGCTCGACCACGTTGAGGGTGAACAGCGCCGCGATCGCAGCGTCGATGGCGTTGCCGCCCGCCGCCAGCATTTCCGCCCCCGCCGCCGAGGCCAGCGGGTGGTTGGTGACGACCATGCCGCGATGGCCGGAAGCCGGTCGCTTTTCGCAGTCGAACGACGTGCCCGCGCGGGACCGCCAGGTGCTGGATGTCATAAAATCTCCCCTCCCAAACGGGCGCTACCATGGCAGAGGTCGGGAACGCCGAACAGAGGTAGCCAACCAGGGGCGAGCGCATTACCCTCGCGCCCTTGTGATGTAGACCTTAGGGCGTATTTGGGGGCGGGACCGATGGAACAACGCACACTCGGCAAGTCGGGCCTTCTGGTGTCCCTGGTCGGCCTCGGCTGCAACAATTTCGGCGGCCGCACCGACCTCGAAACGTCGCGCAAGGTCATCCACAAGTCGCTCGATCTCGGAATCACCCTCCTCGACACCGCCGACATCTATGCCAACAAGGGGGGCTCCGAGACGGTCCTCGGCGAGGTCCTGGGCGCCCGCCGCAAGGACATAGTGCTGGCGACCAAGTTCTGCGGCCCGATGAACGAGGCCGGCACGCTCAAGGGCGCCTCCCGCCGCTACATCATGACCGCGGTCGAGGCCAGCCTGAAGCGGATGAAGACCGACTGGATCGATCTCTACCAGATCCATATGCCCGACCCGCTGACGCCGATGGAAGAGACGCTCCGTACCCTCGACGACCTCGTCCAGTCCGGCAAGGTCCGGTACGTCGGCTGCTCCAACCACAAGGCCTGGCAGGTGACTGAGGCCGAGTGGATCTCGCGCCGCGACGGGATCGAGCGTTTCATCTCCTGCCAGGACGAGTACAGCCTGATCGTGCGCGATGCCGAGAAGGAGCTGATCCCGGCGATGGAGACCTACGGCATCGGGCTCCTTCCCTACTTCCCGCTGGCGAGCGGCATGCTCACCGGCAAGTACAAGCACAACGCCCCGATGCCGGAGAAGGCGCGGCTCAGCTACGTCCAGAACCTGGCCGACCGCTACCTGACCGATGCCAACTGGCAGACGGTCGAGAAGCTGACGGACTTCGCCGCCAAGCGCGGCAAGACCATCCTCGAGCTCGCCTTCAGCTGGCTCGCCGGCCGGCCGACGGTCGCCAGCGTCATCGCCGGAGCGACCCGGCCCGATCAGGTGGAGCAGAACGTCACCGCCGCGAGCTGGAAGCTCACACCCGAGGACATGGCGGAGGTCGACAAGCTGTCGGGACGCTGAGCGAGACCAAATCCGTGTTCGCCACCGCAAAGCTTCCGAACCGTGGCCACCTGATCATCCTGATCGGAGGCATCCTGCTGCTCGGATTCCTGACGACGAACCTGATCAGCTTCCGGGTCTCGACCGCGGCGCTGAAGGCGACGATCCTGCAGAACGAGCTGCCTCTCACCAGCAGCAATATCTACGCCGAGATCCAGACCGACCTGCTCCGGCCGATCTTCGTCTCTTCGCTGATGTCGAACGACACCTTCGTCAAAGACTGGCTGATCGCGGGCGAGCAGGATCCCGAGCAGGTCCGCCGCTACCTCGACGAAATCCGCGCGAAATACGACGTCTTCACCAGCTTCCTGATCTCGGAGCAGACGCGGAAGTACTACCACTTCAGCGGCATCACCCAAGTGATCGAGGAGCTGGATCCCGAGGACGCCTGGTACTTCCGCGTGCGGAAGATGACCGAGCCCTACGAGGTCAACATCGACTTCAACCAGGCGCAAAACAACGAGATCACCATCTTCATCAACTACCGGATCGTGGATGCACAGGGGCAGTTCATCGGCGTGACCGGCGTCGGCCTCAAGCTCGACTCGGTCGCCCGCATCCTCTCGCACTACAAGACCAACTATCAGCGCGGCATCTACTTCGTCGACCCGACCGGCCGCATCACCGTCCGCTCCGACGGCGCGGTGATCCAGGAAGACAGCATCCGCACCGCCCGCGGCATCTCCACCATCGCCGACGCGATCCTCGCAAAGGCCGACGGCTACTTCGAGTATGTCCGCGACGGCGAGACCATGCTGCTCACCAGCCGCTACATCCCGGACCTGGGCTGGCGCGTGATCGTCGAGCAGCGCGAGTCGGAGGCGCTGGCCGCTCTCTGGCAGAGCTTCCTCACCAACCTCCTGATCGGCATCGGCATCATCCTCCTGACCATCGGCACGATCGCCTACGCCATCAACCTCTACCAGAAGCGACTGGAGGACATGGCGGTGACCGACAAGCTGACCGGCATCGGCAACCGCCAACTGCTCGACATCGCGCTCGACCAGTCGCTGAAGCTCCGGCGCCGCGTCACCATGCCCTTCTCGGTGATCCTGATCGACATCGACCGCTTCAAGTCGGTGAACGACATCCACGGCCACCTGAAGGGAGACGAGGCGATCCGCAACGTCGCCCAGATGCTGAAGACGCGCGTGCGCGAGGCCGATCTGCTTTGCCGCTGGGGCGGCGAGGAGTTCATCCTGCTCGCGCATAATTGCAAGCTGTCGCAGGCCCGGGACCTGGCCGAGGAGCTGCGCTCGTCGGTTGCCGAATCCCCGGTCCTCGCCACGGACGGTTCCCTTAGAGTGACCGTAAGCTGCGGCGTCGCCGAAGCGCGCGACGGCGACGATGCCGAGAGCCTGGTCGGCCGCGCCGACCGCGCGCTCTACCAGGCGAAGGACGATGGCCGCAACCGCGTGGTCACCGAGCCGGCCTGACCGCCTCAGCTTCCATGCCCGCTCACCTGCTGGGCGGCGCCGCGCTCCAGCCGGAAGAAGATCACCGCCGATACCAGGGTCACCGCCGCGACCGCGAGGAAGGCCGGCCAGAAATCCGTGGCTTCGAGCTGATCGGTTCCCCTGGCGGCCAGCGCCAGATGCAGCGATGACGCTCCCAGCGCGACGCCGAGGCTCTGTGCCACCTGCTGCGCAGTGCCGGAGACGCTGGTCGCCTGGCTCAGATCCTCGGGCCGCATGTCGGCGAAGGCGAGCGCGTTCAGCGCGGTGAATTGCAGCGAGCGGAAGAAACCGCTGGCGAGCAGGACGACCAGGATCAAGATCTCCGAGCTGTCGGGGCGGAAGACGCCGTAGAGACCGGTGAGCACCGCCGAGATCACGCCGTTGCCGATGAGGACGGCGCGGAATCCGAAGGTCCGGATAATGCCGCGCGCGGTGAATTTCATCGCCAGAGCGCCGACAGCACTGATGAAGGTGAGCATGCCGGCGGCGAAGGCGGATTTACCGAACCCCACCTGAAGCAGCAGCGGCAACAGCAGCGGCAGCGCGCCACCACCGATGCGGAAGATCGAGCCGGCGACCACCGAGAGCCCGAAGGTTGGAATGCGGAGCAGCCGGAGCTGCAGGATCGGCCGATCGCGCCGCCCGGCATGGACCAGGTAGACCGCTCCGGCCGCCGCTCCGACGCCGAGCAGCGCAAGGCCGGGAACCGGACTCTCGCCCGTCCGTCCCGCCAGCTCGACCCCCATGACCAAGCCTGAGAGTGCGACGGCGCAGAGGAGGAATCCCACGATGTCGAGCGGTGGCGGCGGCGGCACCGGTTCGTCCGGGATCTTGAGCGTGACCAGAATGAAGCCCAGCAGGCCGACCGGGACGTTGAGGAAGAAGATCCACCGCCAGTCGGCATATGTGGCGATGAAGCCGCCGAGCGGCGGGCCGACGATCGGGCCGATCATTGCCGGCATGGTTACGTAGGTGAGCGCCTGGATCAGTTCGGCCTTGGTGCAGTTGCGCAGCAGCACCAGGCGGCCGACCGGCATCATCATCGCGCCGGCAATGCCCTGGACGAAGCGGGCGGTCGCCAGCATCGGCAGATTGACCGAAAGACCGCAGGCAACGGACGAGAGCACGAAGACGATGATGGCGGCGCGGAACACGTCACGGGCACCGACCTTGTCGGCGAGCCAGCCGCTGATCGGGATGAAGGCGGCCATGCCCAGGAGGTAAGTGGTGATCGAGAGGCTGAGATGGACCGGGTTGACCTGGAACTCGGCTGCGATCTGCGGCAGCGCCGTGGTCATGATCGTGCCGTCCAGGTTCTCCATGAAGAGAGCGCAGGCGACGATCAGCGCAATGGTCTGGGCTCGAGGCATCCCTCTCCTCGTTCCTCCCTACATGATCAGGAGCCGATCTCGTCGAGCGGATAGAGCGGCCGCTTCACCTTCTTGTACGGAAACTTGGTGAGGTCGCTCATGCCCGGCCCCGGCGTCTCCACCGTGTAGCTCGCCTTGGTGATCGGGTTGTAGGCGGCCCGATGGGCGACAGCCGCCTTGACGCCGATCACCTTCAGCTTCGTCGGCTCGATCCCCTGGCTTCGAAGCTGGCCCAGATCCCAGGGCGGGATCTTCTTGCTGGTGAGCAGGATCAGGATGCCTTCGTGCTCGATCACCGCCGAGGGGCCCATGTCGATGGTCTGGCCGAAGGCGGCGAGATGGCTCTTCGGATCCTCCAGCGTGAAGCGCCCGTCGCTCTTCGACTTCAGCCTCGCCGACATCTCGACCGGTCCGGCGTCGAAGGGATTAAGCTTGCCGCCGACGGCGAGCTTGACCGTGTCGCCGACCTTGGCGCCGGCCATCGCGGCGACCGACTCGGGATCGGCGATGACGACCGCTGAGTCGCGCACCTTGTGGCGGATCAGCGCGCGGAGGATGCCGGTGCCGTCGCCGGTGGTGCCACCCCCGATGTTGTCGGAGGGCTCGACCAGCAGCACCGGCCCGTCCTTCACCGGCAGGATCTTCTTCAGGACGTCATCGACCGACTGATCCACCGGCGTTCCGGCCTTCCGAAGGCGGATCGCCTCGGCTTCCAGCTTGTCCAGCGCCGCCTCGACCAACCTGGGATCGCCGTCGGAGACGATGCTGAATGAGACGCCGACATCGGGCGCGTCGGCGAAGGCGAAGCCGGCGATGACGTTGGCGACCCACACGCCCGGCACCTCGGCCTCGATCTTCCTCGCCATCGCCTCGAGGTCGCGCATCGGCGTATCGGCGGTGCCTAGCCCGGTCGGCGGCCACATCAAGGGCGGGCGGCGCCAGTAGGTCTTGGGGATCTTCCCGGTCTTCAGGCACCGGTCCAGAAGGTCAGCCGCCCGCATCGTGGATTCGCGGGCGTCGACATGCGGGTTCTCGCGGTAGGCGACGAGGCAGTCGGAGAGATCGATGATCCTCTGGGTGAAATTGGCGTGGAGATCGAAGACGCCAAAGATCGGGATGCCCTTGGGCAGCAGCGGCCGGAGGCGCGCCAGGAACTCGCCTTCAGGGTCGACTTCCTGGTCGGTGACCATGGCGCCGTGCAGCAGGAGGAAGACCGCGTCGATCTGCGTTCCCTTGAGCTTCGCCATCTCCGCTTCAACATCGGCCCAGAAGGCTTCGAACACCCTGTGGTCGACAGTGCCCGACGGCATCGCCTGATAGTCGGCGGTCGGCAGCACCGTCCAGCCATGCGCCTTGGCGCGGACAAGAAAGCCGTCGAAGTTCGAGCCGTCGCCCGCGCGCCGGAACATCTCCTGCCCCTTCAGCGCCTCGAAGGCGGACAACGGCGTCAGCTCCGGCAGGAAGGTATGGGTCTCGTGGAACAGACCGGCGAAGAGCACGCGGATCATGGGCAACCTCCATCGCCGACGCTAGACGATCGCCATCGAACGGTCAGGGAAAACCATGCCTCGCCGGAACGACCGGATTTCAGGATCAGACGATCTGGATTGACCGGAAGACGACTCGTTTCTCCTGATGACTGCATCCGAGGAGAGACATCATGACCGGTTTGGCTAAGGACGTCCTCGTCAGACTCGGCGAGGGACAGGCGATCGATGCCGTCTGCAAGGCAGCCGGTCTGACCCGCGCCCAGTTCGATACCGCCTGGGCAGAAGAACTGCGACGCCGCGTGCCTCGCCTCGACGGCAGGCGCACCGCGCCGCTCGGCAAGCGGGCGACCATCGACCGCGACCGTTGGGGCGTCGCCCATGTGACGGCGGAGACCGACAAGGACCTGTTCTTCGCCTTCGGCTATGCCGTCGCCCAGGACCGGCTGTTCCAGCTCGACTGGTATCGCCGTCGCGCTCTGGGACAGACCGCCGAGATCCTGGGAGCGCCCGGCCTGGTCGACGACAGCGTCGCCCGCATCGTCGGCCTCAATCGCATCGCCGAGACCCAGACCAGTGCGCTGCCGAAGGAGACCCGGGGCCTGCTCGATGCCTATGCCGCCGGCATCAACGCGCACATTGAGGAGATCGGTGCCAACCTGCCGATCGAGTTCGCGCTGCTCGACTACGCGCCCCGACCGTGGACGGCGCGTGACTCGGTCGCCGTGGCGCTGGAGTTCTCCTACTACCTGACGGTCCGCTTCCCGGTGATCGTCTTCCCTGAGATGGCGAAGCGCCATCTCGAGGATCGGACGCTGGTCGACGCCTTCCTCACCGGCGAGCACATCGACGAGACCATCGTGCCGCACGGCGCCTATCCGGCCGCGCCCGAGCCGGTGCAGCCGGTCTCCCACACCGCCGGAGATCCGGACGCCGGCACCGGCAGCAACAACTGGGTGGTCGACGGCCGGCTCGCGGTCGACGGCAAGCCGCTGGTCGCCAGCGACCCGCACATCGCCTTCCAGGCGACCTCGCACTGGTACGAGATCCACATCAAGGGCGGCAGCTTCGATGCCGGCGGCGTCCACTATGTCGGGTTCCCTGGCCTGCTCATCGGGCGCACCCGACAGGTCGCATGGGGCCTCACCAACAACGCGTCTTGCTCCCAGCGCGACCTCTACCAGGAGAAGACCGACCCGGCCCATCCCGGCGCCTACCTCTTCGACGGAAAATGGGAGGCGGCGCGGACGGTCACCGAGACCATCCAGGTGCGCGGCGCCGATCCGTTGGTCAAGACCGTCGCCTTTTCCCGGAACGGGCCGATCGTCGACGAGCTTCTAGGCATCGGCGCCAAGACCGGCCCGGTCAGTCTCAAGTGGCTGGGAGACTGCGCTGCGAGCTGGATTCCGCCGATCCTCGACACCAACCGCGCAACTTCCAGCGAAAGCTTCCGTGACGCGCTGAAGCCGCTCGTTTGCCCGTCCAACTGCCTGGTCTTCGGCGACGTCGACGGCAACATCGGCTACCACGCGACCGGCAACATTCCCCTTCGCAAGCACGCCGAGCGCGGCTACCGGCCGGGCTGGGACCCGGAACACCAGTGGATCGGCACCATCCCCTGGGCCGGCATGCCGCAGCTGAGGAACCCCGAGCGCGGCTGGATCGCGACCGCCAACAATCCTCCCGCCCCGGATGACTTTCCCTACTCGCAGTCCGGCGTCTGGACCAGCGGCGAGCGGGCACGCCGCTGCCGCGAGATGCTCGAAGGGCGACCCCGCTTCGACCTCGAGGCCTTCAAGGACATGCAGCACGACACGCTGTCGGTCCGCGCCCGCCGCGCAGCACCGCGGTTGGCCGCGATCCTCGTCCGCGCCAGGGATGCGCGGCTTCGCGACGCCGGTGGCCGGCTCGTCGCCTGGAGCGCACGTATCGACGCGGACTCGCTGCCGGCTCTCCTCTTCGAGGTCTTCGTCGGCCACTGGTGCCAGCGCGTCGCCCGCGAGCGCTTCCCGGTGGACATGGCGAAGGCGGTCGCCGGCGCCAGCGCCGGTCTCGCCATGGAACTCCTCCACGGCGACCGCTTCGGCTGGTTTGCCGATGGAGGCCTGGACACAGCCGTCGGCGAGGCGATGACCGCGACGCTGGACGATCTCGCCAGGCGCCTCGGACCGGACATCACGGCGTGGCGCTACGGGCAGCTGCATGTGCTCAGGCTTCGCCACTGCCTCACTACGCGCGGCGATCTCGGCAAGCTGCTCGACCGCTCCGGTCCTTCGACCGGCGGCTCGATGGTGACGGTCTGCAACACCCATTTCGGCCCGGATTACGAGTCGAACGGCGGCGCCACCTGCCGGTTCTTCGCCGATATGGGCGCCTCGCCGCCGGCATTCTGGAACGTGATCCCCCAGGGGCAGTCCGGTCATCCCGGCAGCGCGCACTATTGCGACCAGAGTCATGCCTGGGTGCATCGGGGATATCACCGTGTGGGCTTCGACGGACCAGACCCGGATGAGGGTGCTATCGAGCGGTTGGTGCTGGATACAGCCTGACCGGCCGCCCTTCGCGCGGTGGAAAATCATCTCCGGCTGGCTCGAGACCTGGACGCCCGTCCACCCGAACGTCGAGGAGAATTGACCGTCCTTCCTCTTGGACGCCGGCGCCTCCTTTCCTCTCATGGCAAGCAAGGGTCGTTTCATGCGAGGGCATGCTGACTTTTGTCGCGGACGGAAACGGTGCACGATTTCCGCGGGTGACCCTCTTCACCCCCACAAAAGGGAGGTTAGACGAATGGCACGCATGTGCATGATGGCCCTGGCCGCTGCCGCGCTGGCGCTCACCACATCCGGTGCGGCACTGGCCCAGCAGAAGGTGTTGAGGGTCGTCCCTCACGCTGACCTCAAGGTCGTCGACGGCTACCAGACCACTGCCACCATCACGTCCATGCACATGGGCGCGGTCTACGACACGCTGTTCAGCTGGGACGAGAACATCGAGAACCAGCCTCAGATGGTCGACAAGTGGTCGCTGTCCGCCGACAAGATGACCTACACGATGACGCTGCGCGACGGCCTCAAGTTCCATGACGGCAGCGCCGTCACCACCAAAGACGTGGTCGCCTCGCTGAAGCGCCTGGTGAAGCGCGAGGTCCTCGGCCGCTCGATCGAGCCGTTCCTGGCCTCGATCGACGCGGTTGATGCCAAGACCTTCACCATCAAGCTGAAGGAGCCCTTCGGCCCGCTTCTCTTCGCCATCGGCGGCTCGCCCAACCTCGAGGGCATCTACCGCGAGAAGGAAGCGCTGATCGACCCGAATACGCCGATCACAGAAACCATCGGCTCCGGCCCGTTCAAGTTCAACAAGGCCGAGTGGGTCCCTGGCGCCAAGGTCGTCTACGACAAGAACACCGACTATGTACCGCGCTCGGAGAAGCCGTCGGGCTTCGCCGGCGGCAAGGTCGTGAAGGTCGACCGCGTCGAGTACAAGGTGATCCCCGACGTGGCGACGGCGTTCAACGCGCTCACCGCCGGCGAGGTCGACTTCGTCGACCAGCCGTCGATCGAGCACGTCAAGTCGATCGAGAACAACCCGAATGTCACCGTCGGCACCATCTGGACCATCGAAGGCTTCGGCGTGCTGCGCCCGAACCACCTGCACCCGCCGTTCAACAATGCGAAGGCACGTCAGGCCCTGGCGCTGATGGTCGACCAGAAGGACTACCTGGCCGCCGCCATCGGCCCGGAGAAGTACTGGCGCGAATGCCACTCGATGTGGATCTGCGGCACCACCTACGGCACCGAGGTCGGGGCCGAGGCCTACAAGAAGCAGAACCTCGAGAAGGCCAAGCAACTGATGATCGAGGCCGGCTACAAGGGTGAGAAGATCACCGTGATGGGCCCGGCCGACATCCAGTTCATCAACGCCTACACCATGGTCACCGCCGAGAACCTGAAGAAGATCGGCGTGAACGTCGACCTCGTCATCGCCGACTGGGGTTCGATCGTCACCCGCCGGTCGAAGAAGGACCCGCCGGCCCAGGGCGGCTGGAACATCTTCCACACCGGTTCGGGCACCGCCTCGCAGGCCAACCCGATGTCCAGCAACACCACGCCGACCATCTGCGGCGACGCCTGGTTCGGCTGGCCCTGCGACGAGGTCGCCGAGAAGATGCGCCAGCAATTCATCCGCGAGACAGACCCGGCGAAGCAGAAGCAGATCGCCGAGGACCTGCACAAGCGCCTCTGGGAGAACATCCCCTACATCCCGATCGGCCAGTACCAGCAGCCTTTCGTGTGGCGGAAGAACGTCTCCGGCTGGCTCAAAACCAACACCGTGGTCTACTGGAACGTCGAGAAGAACTGATCTCTCTTTCCTTATTGCTCTCGATGACGGGCGCCCTTCGGGGCGCCCGTCGCTTTTCACGGCAAGCGGGCGATGTTTCACATGACGGAATGCGGACTTTTGTCTCGGACGGAAACGGTGCACGATCCTCTCGGGTGACCCTCTTTCACCCCCACCAACGGGAGGTTAAACGAATGGCACGCATGCGCATGACGGCCCTGGCCGCTGCCGCGCTGGCGCTCACCACGTCCGGTGCGGCGCTGGCCCAGCAGAAGGTGTTGAGGGTCGTCCCCCACGCCGATCTGAAAGTTCTCGACGGCTACCAGACCACCGCGACGATCACCGCCCAGCATATGGGCGCGGTCCTGGACACGCTGTTCAGCTGGGACGAGAACACCGTATCCCAGCCGCAGATGGTCGAGCGCTACACGCTCTCCGACGACAAGCTCACCTACACGATGACGCTGCGTCCGGGCCTCAAGTTCCATGACGGCTCGAACGTCACCAGTAAGGACGTCGTCGCCTCGCTGAATCGCCTGGTGAAGCGCGAGGTTCTCGGCCGATCGATCGAGCCGTTCCTCGCCTCGATCGATCGGGTCGACGACCGCACCTTCACCATCAAGCTGAAGGAGCCCTTCGGCCTGCTGCTCTTCGCCATCGGCGGATCGTCGAATCTCGCCGGCATCTATCGCGAGAAG